>NZ_JAWJBK010000023.1:0-29998 GCF_032842915.1 Oceanimonas sp. CAM02 | reverse complement strand
CTGATCGTCAAAGCGATCCTTGAAAATCGACATTTTTCTTCAAAAAACGTGCGTTCCGGTGTACAAAGTGGCTGCTAGTGTTTTCATTTTTACCCCGCTGAAAGCCTTGCCACATAAGGGTTTTTCATGATCTTGCCCTGTTGCCTTCTGCAGCAGGGGGCTTACGGTGTTTTGTCATGCCGAATTTTCCTTCTCGATATTCCTTGCGCCAACGAGACAACATGAAGGGATGAATGTCCAGTGCTTCGGCAACTTCCTTCACACTCCGGTGCTCTTCATGGCTCCAAAGGACAGCTTTTATCTTGAAGTCGTTGCTGTACTGCTGGGTTCGCTTTCCCGTTTTGTAAGCTGGCATGGCTCACCTCTCTGCGTTATCGAGGTGTGTCCGTTAAAGCGGGTGAGATCCACTGGTAAGTTATAACCCATTGATATAATGAATTTTTTTGATCCTGGGTTGTTGTACACGCGCATGGATTGTTGATAGTGAGCACGGTGCTGGCAGCACAGCTAATATGCTGTATCAACCATCAGCAATTTGACTGTGGCAACGCTACCGCCCTGATCTTGTGGGCGACCAAGCCACTTTGCTTTGGCTGCGATTAGATCCTTATTGTGCCCATGTCGGGGAAGAATTCAAATGGAACTTTGCTGTGAGGGTATGGTTGCTTTGGGTAAGTGTGGGAGCGGCTGGTTGCTGGGGTGGGCTCTTTTGTCGCTGAAAATCTTACCGGTGCTGTTATAATATGACGACGAGATCAGGAGATCCATCATGATACGCCGAAGCAAAACAGCTGCACGAAATCAGCTTACCCCAGAGAAAATCCGCCGCTCTGTGGCCAGCTCTACGGCCATTGAAACCGGTGAGCCTACCGCTGTAATCGAAGCTCGGCTGAAGTCTGGCAAGCGGCGTTTTCCGCAACTGGCTCTGGCCGACTAAACCCTCTCTCAGGTTGATTATTACGTCAGCGAATCCCTGACCAGCCTCTCTACATGCTGGTAGTCTCCGCTTACACCTGCCTGAATGGCTCGAAAGTAAAACTCCTTGTTCTCTTCCCATAGCTGATAGTCGAGAGGCTGGAAGCCTGCCTGCAGCGCCATAACGTTGAGCAGCAGCCGTGATACTCGGCCATTACCTTCCCGAAACGGGTGGATGAGAATAAATTCAACATGGCTTTGAGCCAGGTAACGGATCACGGCCTCTTCCGGCATGGTTTCCAGATTCGAAAGCTGTGTCAGGAAGTCCCGCTCGAATGTCGAGACCAGACGGGGGAGTTGATCCGCGGCAGCGAAATGAAAGTCTCCCTTGCTCATGTTCACCGTGCGTAGCTGGCCTGCCCACTGATACAAGTGTCCCAGCCACTGATGATGCCAGCGCTGAATGTCGGCAAAGGTCAGTGTGTCCCAGAGTTTTGGCAGCACATAAGCATACAGGTCGTTCAGCAGCTCGGTTTCCGCCTCTGTTATATCCTGCAGGCTTGTCAGGCCGGGGAGGTTGCTCAGAACTCCGGGCTCAGCACCTGGCTGCTCTTCGGCTTCATGCCCGGTGGCGTCATAGCGGTTCATTCGGGATCCTTTTAGATCGTGAGTCTATGAGTCTAAGCAGCCAGGGTTGTAATGCCAATATCCGATGCGGACAGAGTGACACGACATCGTCCGACCCCGACGGTGTCTTTTTGTTAGCGGGCATTTTCCAGCCAGGTGCGATACGAGGATGCCCGCCAGCCGATGGTGCGGCCGTTGATCCTGAGCGGTTCGGGAAATTTACCGCTTCTCACCCAGGCCCAAAGCGTCCGGCGATCCCTGCCAATAAGCCCGCACATTTCCTTGATGCCAATCAGATGTTCCTGTTCTTTCCGCATGATGACTCCGTCGTGTTGATGATGAAGTCAGGCTAACAGGAGGCTAGGAATGCAGGAGTCGGCTAAATGCTGAGTTTTTCCATTAAGACCGGTGAGGGGGCTGTGGTGTGATGTTGGGAAGCACTATCTGTTGGTGTGGCTTTGAATGAGGCTGCTGTGTGTGCTGAAGACGTACCGCAGATGATTTTTTCTAATGGGGTGGGGAGCCGATAAGCACCCTGCTTACTTGACCCATTACTTGACCCAAATCGGCATGCAACAAAAAAGGGTTAGCGGCTGTTAACCTGCTAACCCTTGCTGTGTATGGTGGCCCCTCCCAGACTTGAACTGGGGACCTAACGATTATGAGTCGTGTGCTCTAACCAACTGAGCTAAGGGGCCAAAAGTGGGCTGATTATAGGGGAATGAGTGCGGGGCTGTCCAGCGCTGGGCGGCTTATACGCTTGATTTTTAAGCGGTTGACCCGGCCAATAAAAAGGGCACCGAGGTGCCCTTTGCGTTGTGTGCGGTTGTGCTTACTCGTCGAGGAAGCTGCGCAGCACTTCGGAGCGGCTGGGGTGGCGCAGTTTGCGCAGGGCCTTGGCTTCAATCTGGCGAATACGCTCACGGGTAACGTCGAACTGCTTGCCCACTTCCTCAAGGGTGTGGTCAGTGTTCATGTCGATACCAAAGCGCATACGCAGTACCTTGGCTTCCCGCGCGGTCAGGCCGGCCAGCACGTCGTGGGTGGCGTTACGCAGGCTCTCGCTGGTGGCGGAGTCCGCCGGCAGGGAGAGGGTGGTGTCCTCGATAAAATCGCCCAGATGTGAATCTTCGTCGTCACCGATGGGGGTTTCCATCGAGATCGGCTCCTTGGCAATTTTGAGCACCTTGCGGATTTTGTCTTCCGGCATGGCCATGCGGTGTGCCAGCTCTTCCGGCGTGGGCTCGCGGCCCATTTCCTGCAGCATCTGGCGGGAAATACGGTTGAGCTTGTTGATGGTCTCAATCATGTGCACCGGAATACGAATGGTGCGGGCCTGATCCGCAATGGAGCGGGTAATGGCCTGACGGATCCACCAGGTGGCGTAGGTCGAGAACTTGTAGCCACGGCGATATTCAAACTTGTCTACCGCTTTCATCAGACCTATGTTGCCTTCCTGGATCAAATCCAGGAACTGCAGGCCGCGGTTGGTGTATTTCTTGGCAATAGAAATAACCAGACGCAGGTTGGCTTCCACCATTTCTTTTTTGGCTCGGCGGGCCTTGGCCTCACCAATGCTCATGCGGCGGTTAATGTCTTTAATCTGGGAAATGGTCAGACCGGTTTCATCTTCCACTACCTTGAGCTTGCTGATGGCACGCAGTACGTCTTCGGCTACCACTTCCAGACGCGAAGACCAGGTTTTGCCGGCGGCCAGCTGAGCCTCAAACCAGGCCTGCTCGCTTTCGTGATGGGCAAAGGCCTGCACAAAGGTCTTTTTGGGCATTTTGCACTGCTCAACGCAGAGCTTCATGATAATGCGTTCCTGTACCCGCACCCGCTCCATGGTGTCGCGCATGGCAGTAACCAGACGATCAAACTGCTTGGGTACCAGGCGGAACTGACGGAACAGATCGGCCAGATCAGCAATTTGCTGAGCAGCCTCTTTGGAAGTGCGACCCTTGGCAGCAATGGTGCTGCGTACCAGCTCATACTGCTCACGCAGCTGGCCGAATTTTTCACGGGCCAGCTCAGGATCCGGGCCTGTGTCGGCTTCTTCTTCTTCCTCGTCGTCTTCTTTATCGTCTTCGTCTTCGTCTTCGTCGTCGAGGTCTTTTTCGCTCAGTTCCGAGCCAATATGGGTGGCAGTGGGCGCGGCGTCTTCGGCTTCATCAAGGTCGAGAAAGCCGGAAATAATATCGCTCAGCTTGATGTCGCCGGCTTCAAAGCGGTCGAACTGATCCAGCAGCGAGGTAATGGTCTCTGGATATTCAGAGACCGAACTCTGCACCTGATTGATGCCGTCTTCAATGCGTTTGGCGATATCGATTTCGCCTTCGCGGGTCAGCAGCTCCACGGTACCCATTTCACGCATATACATGCGCACCGGGTCTGTGGTGCGGCCAATTTCAGATTCAACGGATGCCAGCGCCTGGGCGGCGGCCTCGGCGGCGTCTTCATCGGCCGTGGTTTCCGTCATCATCAGATCATCGGCGTCAGGGGCGTTTTCTACCACCTGAATGCCCATGTCGTTGATCATCTGGATAATGTCTTCAATCTGATCAGAATCGACAATATCCTGCGGCAGATGATCATTTACTTCGGCGTAAGTCAGGTAGCCCTGTTCTTTACCTTTGGCTACGAGAAGCTTAAGCTGTGACTGCGGGGTTTGCTCCATAGAACTCGTCCGGTTAGATGTTGCAAGAGAGAGGGTGTGGATACCGGGGCACTCAGTGATTTTCTGGCGCGCAAGTAGCCGATTATAACAAAATTTGACCAATCTGGCTAACTGGTCCGAGCTTGCCAACACCTCGCCCTTGGGCCAAGCGTGCTGCAGCCTGCATTGGTTATTTCACTTACCCGTACACCGGGCCTTTATTACAATCTTGGGGCAGTTTGCCCGTTTTTCAATTTATAAGACCGCGCCGCCTTTGCTTTCTGTCAGCAGCAGCACCAATTCTTGTTTTTCCGCTGGTGTCAGCCCCTCGCGAGTGCTGCTTTTTTGCTGCAGCAATTCAATACGTTTGGCCAGATATTCGTTGATCAGGACCACAAAAATATCCTGCAGCTCCTGCTCTATGTTGTCGCCGGCAAAGGCATTTTCTGCCATGGCAAGTTTCGACAGGGCTGCTTCTGATGCATGGCCACGCCAGTGCTCCAGTACCTGAGCGGTACTCATATTGGGCTGTTTGCGAACCATGGCCAGCAGGGCCAGCAACAGCTCCATGCCCGGAAGCGACAGCTCTTCCAGCGCCGGCATTTCCGGCAGCCGGGCTGCGGCAGCCGGATATTGTAGCACAAGGGCAATGGCTCGTCGAAGTGGCGTAAGTTTTAGTTTTTGTGGCCGCCCGGGGGCAGGCTTTTCCTGTTTTTCTGCTGGCTTAAGGCGCTGAAACAGCTCTTTAATCCGGCGTTCGTTCTCACCCCAGTTAAGCTGACGCGACAGCTGCGTGATTAATCCTTCCCGGGTAAAGCCCTCGGGCACCCGCATAATGGCCTCGGCGGCTTTGTGGGCCAGCTCGTGCTGGCCGGCGTCGCCGTCCATGCTGTCCTGGGCCAGCCGCTCAAACAGAAAGTCACCAAAGTCCTGCGCGTTATCAAGCAGTTGCTCAAAGGCCGGCTTACCCTGAGTGCGCACCAGGCTGTCGGGGTCTTCGCCGTCGGGCAAAAACACAAAGCGCAGGCTGCGGCCGTCCTGCATTAACGGCAGGGCGTTTTCCAGTGCCCGCCAGGCGGCTTCGCGGCCGGCGCGGTCGCCATCGTAGCAGCAGATCACTTCCCGGGTGGTGCGATAGAGCAGCTGCAGCTGATCGGAAGTGGTGGAGGTGCCCAGGCTGGCCACCGCATAATCGATGCCGAACTGGGCCAGGGCCACCACGTCCATATAGCCTTCTACCACCAGTACCCGCTCGGGGTTGCGGTGAGTCTGGCGCACTTCATACAGGCCGTAGAGCTCGCGGCCCTTGTGGAACACTGGGGTTTCCGGCGAGTTCAGATATTTGGGGGTGCCGTCGCCCAGCACCCGGCCGCCAAAGCCGATGGTGCGGCCGCGTCTGTCCCGAATGGGGAACATGATGCGGTCACGAAAGCGGTCGTAGATGCGGCCATTGTCGTTTTGCAGCAGCATGCCACCGTCAATCAGCTGGCGTTCGGTGTCGCGGTTTTTGGCGTAGCGGCGTTTTACGCTGTCCCACTGATCGGGCACATAGCCAATGCCGAAATGCTTGACCACTTCACCGCTCAGGCCCCGGCTCTTGAGGTAGTCAATGGCTGCCGGTGCGCTGCGCAGCTGCTGCTGATAGAAACGGTTAATGTCGTTCAGCAGGCTATAAAGATCCTGCCGCTCGGCCCGGGCTGCGGCCTGTTGCTGGGGCGAGCTGCCGCCGGTATTTTCTCGGGGCACGGTCAGGCCATGCATAGACGCCATTTCGTCGATGGCATCAAGAAATTCCAGTCCGTCATATTCCATTAAAAAGCCAAGGGCAGTGCCATGAGCACCACAGCCAAAGCAGTGATAGAACTGTTTGTCGGGACTGACCGTAAAGGACGGGCTTTTTTCGTTATGAAAGGGGCAGCAGGCCTGGTAGTTCTTGCCGGCTTTTTTGAGTCGTACCCGCTGGTCGATCAAGTCGACTATGTCGGTGCGGGCGAGGAGATCGTCAATAAATTGTTGGGGAATTCTGCCAGCCATGATTCACCGTAAAAGCAAAAAACAAAGCCGTGCATTCTTGCGAAGCACGGCCCGTTGACAGCTCAGCGGCAGTTATCAGGCCAGTTTGGCCTTGATGGTGGCGCTGACCTTGCCCATGTCTGCACGGCCCTGGATTTGTGGCTTGAGTACCGCCATTACCTTGCCCATATCTTGCATGCCAGTAGCACCGGTGTCGGCGATGGCCTGGGTGAGCAAAGCATCCAGCTCGTCTTCTGTCAGGGGTTGCGGCAGGAATTCCTGCAGCACCGCAATTTCCTGGCGTTCGCCGTCAGCCAGCTCCTGGCGGCCGGCCTGCTCGAACTGGTTAGCGGCATCTTTGCGCTGTTTTACCATTTTGGTGATAACAACGATGATGCCGTCATCGTCCAGGGTTTCGCGGCTGTCGATCTCTTTCTGCTTGATCTCGGCCATCAGCATACGCAGGGTGCCAAGGCGAGCCTTGTCTTTGGCGCGCATGGCGTTTTTCTGCTGTTCTGACAGCTGGTCTTTCAAAGACATGAGATCAACAACGCTTAGTACAGACGAGTGCGGCGTGCGTTTTCGCGAGCCAGTTTCTTGGCATGACGCTTAACAGCGGCAGCCTTGGCGCGCTTACGCTCGGTAGTCGGCTTCTCGTAGTGCTCACGACGACGCACTTCAGACAGAATACCGGCCTTTTCGCAGGAACGCTTGAAACGACGCAGAGCTACGTCGAAGGGCTCGTTTTCACGTACTTTAATTACTGGCATGTGCCTCTCACCTCGGTTAACTGGTCTGTATTCCAGCCAGTCTGACAATAAAATGGTGCGAAATTCTACTATTAACCGGGTCCGGCTGTAAAGACCGGTAACCCTTTGCTGGTTAAAAAAGCCCGATCAGGGTAACATGGCTGTCTATTTTTCGACAGTGTTATTCATTTGCTCATGCGTGTACTAGGCATCGAAACCTCCTGCGACGAAACCGGCATCGCCATCTATGACGATAAGCTCGGCATTCTCTCTCACCAGCTTTACAGCCAGGTGAAACTGCACGCCGATTATGGCGGTGTGGTGCCTGAGCTGGCCAGCCGGGATCATGTGCGCAAGACCATTCCGCTGATTGAGGCGGCCCTGGCTGAGGCCGGCTGCAGCCAAGGCGACATAGACGGCATCGCCTATACTGCCGGCCCAGGCCTGATGGGGGCGCTGCTGGTGGGGGCCACCATAGGCCGCAGCCTGGCGTTTGCCTGGGGCAAGCCCGCGGTGGCGGTGCACCATATGGAAGGCCACCTGCTGGCTCCAATGCTGGAAGAGCGCATGCCGGCGTTTCCGTTTATTGCGCTGCTGGTGTCCGGCGGTCACACCCTGCTGGTGCGGGTAGACGGCATTGGCCGCTATGAGATTCTGGGTGAGTCCATTGACGATGCCGCCGGCGAGGCCTTTGATAAAACCGCCAAGCTGATGGGGCTCGACTACCCCGGCGGCCCGCGGCTGGCAAAACTGGCCGAGCAAGGCGTGCCCGGCCGCTTTAAGTTCCCCCGGCCCATGACCGACAGGCCCGGCCTGGATTTCAGTTTTTCGGGTCTTAAAACCGCTACCGCCACCACCATTGCCGCCGAAGGTAATGATGAGCAGACGCAGGCTGACATTGCCCATGCCTTTCAGCAGGCGGTGGTCGATACCCTGGCCATCAAGTGCAAGCGGGCGTTAAAGCAGACCGGACTTAACCGGCTGGTGGTGGCCGGCGGGGTCAGCGCTAATGTGTCGTTGCGTCAGCAGCTGCAAGCCATGATGACAGAGCTGAGCGGCGAGGTGTTTTATCCGCGCAATGAATACTGCACCGACAACGGTGCCATGATCGCCTTTGCCGGTCTGCAGCGGCTTAAAGCCGGTCAGACCGAGCCGCTGCGGGTAAAAGCCCGGCCGCGCTGGCCGCTGGATGAACTGCCGGCAGTAGAGTAAGGCTTATTCTTCCCGGTTGCGCCGGCTGCGGTCGATAATCGGCTTTTCTTCATGATGATAAAGCCGGCTTATATTGCCGTGGTGGCGCACGACTATCAGGCACGACAATAGTGCCACCGCCAGTGTGTATTCCGGTTTGATGAAATAGGCAAACAAAGGAGCAAACAGGGCGGTGATCAGTGACGCCAGCGACGAGTAGCCAAACAGCCCCAGGCTGAGCAGCCAGGTGATCAGCAGCAGGCCTGCCATGTCCATGCCCAGCGGCAGCAGCGCACCCAGCGCCGTGGCCACGCCCTTGCCGCCGCGAAAGTGAAAAAACAGCGGAAACATGTGCCCCAGACAGGCGGCCATGGCAATAAAGGCCAGATATAGCGGGCTGATGCCAAGAAACCAGCCCAGATATACCGGCAGGGTACCCTTGAGAATATCAAGCAATAATACCCACACAGCCGCGCTGCGGTTGCCGGTGCGCAGCACATTGGTGGCACCCGGGTTACCGGAGCCGTGGTTGCGTGGATCCGGCAGCCGGTAAAGCCTGGAGATCAGCACGGCGCTGGACACGGATCCGCCCAGATAGGCCAGTATTATCATGAACAGCGTAAGGGCGGTCATCGCGGTTTATACCCCGGATCCAATCCGTTATGATGGCGTCAGTGACAGCTTAACAGAAGACGAAGACGATGGATAAAGTGTTTGTGCAGGGCCTTGAAGTTCTCACCACCATTGGCGTTTATGAGTGGGAGAAAGGGATTCGCCAGAAAATCCGCTTTGATCTGGAAATGGGGTACGACAACCGTCCTGCGGCCGCCGGCGATGATATCAGCAAGGCGCTGGATTACGCGGCTCTTTCCAGCAAAGTGACGGCCTATGCCGAGCAGCACCAGGTAGAGCTGGTGGAAACCATGGCCGAGCAGGTGGCCAGTCTGATCCTGGCGGAATTTCCGGTGTTGTCGGTCAAGGTGCGGCTGACCAAACCCGCCGCTGTGGCCAATGCTGCGGGTGTGGGCGTAGAGATTGAACGCTTTACTCAGCGCAGCCTCAAGGCTCAGTCTGACTGAGCCTGTTGTTTTTCGGCCAGCAATTGCTCCAGCCGGACCAGCCTTGCTGCACGAATGGCCTCGCCAATGGCGGGGCCTTTCAGTCCTTGGGCCACAAAAGGCTGAGCGGTAATCTGTTTTAATTCCTGCAGCCACTGCCACAGCCATGCCCGCTGCGGGTAAGGCCGGCTCTGAAAGCCGGCTCTGCCCTGCAGATCGGCCTGAGCACACAGCAGCAGCTCGGCAAAGCGCTCGGGCCTGCGCCAGGCATCGGTGTGATCCAGCAGCTCCAGCACTGTGTGCGCCTGCTGTGGCGAGGGCAGCGCCAGCCGGTGCAGACAAATGTGCCAGCGGCTCATCAATACCGCCAGCTCCCTGTGCTCGGTGGGCACTTTCAGCCGGGCACTCAGGGCCTGAATAGGCGCTATGCCCAGTTCTCCATGGTGATGATGGCTTGGCCATTTTTCTGCCGGGGTCAGCGCCTTGCCCAGATCGTGACACAATGCTGCAAAGCGGCAGGGCAGGCCGGCACCCAGCTCGGTGGCGCGCTTGATCACCATCATGGTGTGCAGGCCGGTATCAATTTCCGGATGCCAGGTTTTGGGGCCGGGCACGCCAAACAGGGCGTCCACTTCCGGAAACAAGACCGCCAGCGCGCCGCACTCGCGCAGCACTTCAAAAAACACCTGAGGATTGTCACTGGCCAGCGCTTTTTCGGTTTCTTTCCATACTCGCTCGGGGGTGAGGGTGGCCAGCTCGCCGCCGGCGGCCATGGCCGTCATCAGGGTTTGGGTTTCTTCGGCAAGAGTAAAGCCCAGATGATGAAAGCGGGCGGCAAAACGGGCTACCCGCAGCACCCGCAGCGGATCCTCACTAAAGGCGTCAGATACATGGCGCAGCACCCGGGCCTGAATGTCGGCCACGCCACCATAAGGGTCAATCAGCTCATTGGTGTCGCTTCGGGCAATGGCGTTGATGGTGAGATCCCGCCGGCGCAGGTCTTCTTCCAGAGTGACCTCCGGGCCAAAGTCACAGATAAAACCGGTGTAGCCGGTACCGGCCTTGCGCTCGGTGCGGGCCAGGGCATATTCGTGCTTGTTGCCGGGGTGCAGAAACACCGGAAAGTCCTTGCCTACCTGCTGGTAGCCCTGTTGCAGCAGTTGCTCAGGGGTGGCACCGACTACTACGTAATCACGGTCGTACACGGGCAGCTGCAGCAGTGCATCGCGCACAGCGCCGCCAACCAGATAAATATTCAAGACGTGTCCTCACTCAAGGTGTGCTTGCCCGGCGCATTCACTTCAGCTGGGAATGAGCAGACGCGGCATAGACTCTGGGTGACTGTTGGTAGGGCAAGTGTATCAAGTTGAGCCGGTAGTGCCGAGCCTGTTCTACCGCCAGCTGAGTGGGCGCGCTTAAGGTCAGCAGGGTGGGGTTGTGGCTGCGCACCATTTTCTGCACCAGCTCTATGCTGCAGCGGCTGGTCAGCAGCACCATGCCTTCCGGGCGCTCGCTCTGCTGGTGCTGCCAGCCCAGCAGTTTATCAAGGGCATTGTGCCGGCCCACATCTTCACTGGCATGATGAATATTGCCCTGATAATCCACAAAAAAGGCGGCATGGAGGGCACCACAGTCCCGGTTGAGGGGTTGCCATGGCCGCAGTTGATCCCGCAGGCCGGCGAGCATGTGAGTATCGGGCAGAGGGGTTTCGGGCAGCCCGGGCAGCTCGGGCAATGCCGCCTGTAACGACTCCAGGCCACAAATGCCGCAGCCGCTGCGCCCGGCGAGGCTGCGTTTTTGCTGCAGCCAGGGCTGATGGCAGCGGTTGGCCAGGGTCACAGCGGCAATCAGGGCGTTATGTTCCCGGCTGAACTCAAGATCATGAATGTCTCTGTGATGAGCAATAATGCCTTCGCTCAGCAGAAAGCCGGTAATAAAGGCATCCAGCTGTACCGGGCTGACCATCATAACGGCGTGGTTTACGCCATTGATGGTAATGGCCAGGGGGACTTCGTTGGCCAGGGTGTGCTCGGTGCCTGCCAGAGTACGAACCCCATGGCTGGGCGGCAGTGGTTCAAAGCGCGCATCGTCCATTAGATTGCCCCGGCCATGCTTGCACAAGCTGAAAGGTGGCGGAAAGTAGCAGGAGTCGAACCTACCCGGGAATGTCTGACACCCCCAACCGGGTTTGAAGCCCGGCCGTACCACCGGATACGATTACTTTCCGAAAGTGTCGTTAACATTGCCAACATTCGGGGGGCTTGTAAACATCATATTGTCAGCGCGGATCACATGCCGGTCCTTTCGTCGCCGGCTGTAACCAATGCGTTGAAAAAACTCCAGAATTTGCAGCGTGCGCTTGCGTCCGAGTCCTAACCGATCCCTGAGTTCAGCGGCCTTGATGCCCTCGGCCGGAGCGTGCTGGCGCAGCAGGGTGGCCAGTTGCTCCACATGCTGATGGTGGTAAAGCAGGTCGGGTTGCACCTGATATAAAAGCCCCTGGCGTACCAGCTTGCGACCGAGCCGGCGAATATCGTCTTCGCTGGTCTCAAGGATGGCGGCCAGATCCCGCACCCAGGGCGGATCGTAGCGGCCGTCATAACTCAGGGCCAGAATACGCTTTGCCAGTGCCTGCTCGGGCTCGCTCAGACTCACACTGTGGCCGGGCAAGTGATACCAGGCACCGGTCAGGGCCAGCCGCTGTTGTTGCTGCAGGGCGTGCAGGGCACATTGCCATACAGGCTGGGGAATGGTCGGATCCGTCATGCGGCGCAGACGGGCGGCTTCTATGCCGGGCTCGTCGGGGTAACGTTCATGGGCCTGCTGCAAGGCGCGTTCAATGCGGCTCAGCAGTGGCTGCCAGTGAGCCTCATGCATCAGTACCGGCTCGTTTTTGCCAGTGGGCGTCAGCCACAGCGCCTGTTTGGGCAGCATTATCTGCTCCGGCGCTTGTCCGGCCAGCCGGTGCAGTGCGGTGCGGGTAATACCGTAAGGGGCCTGTTGCAGCAGGCTGAGCACGTCTTTCTGATCAAGATAGTCCGCCACTGCCTTCAGCCAGGCCAGCCGCGTCGGTGTGCGGCGCTTGCGATCCGGGCCGTTGGCATCCAGCACCCGGCCACCGCCCAGGGTTTGCTTGGCCTGAGCGTTGCGAATAATAAAGCGATCCCCGGGCAGGGCACACAAAGGCTGCTCAAATACCAGCTGGGCCAGCGCCGGTTTGCCAGCCTGCACTGTGGTTGCCTGCAGCGGCACCAGATGGGCCATGACATGAGCGGCACCAATATGCACATGCAGTGGCGTCCAGGTGCCGAGAGGAGCGCTGGTGCTCAGCAGCTGCAGCTCTACATCCAGCCGCGGGCCGGGCTCAAAACAGCCTGCTTCTGCCAGCCAGTCGCCCCGGGCAATGGCATCCTTGGCAATATTGGCCAGGTTAAAGGCGCAGCGCTGGCCGGCCCGGGCTTGTGTGCCGGCCTGATTTTGCGCATGCAGGCTGCGCACCCGCACCGGTATGTTGGCGGGCATCAGCCGCAGGTGCTGGTGCTTGCTGTGCAGGCTGAAGTGGCCGTCGTGTACCGTGCCGGTGACCACAGTACCCTGGCCGCTGAGGGTAAAGGCGCGGTCAATGGCCAGCCGGAACGGCCCCGCATCAGACACCGCCTGCTGTTGTTCCGCCTCTTGCCGTAAAAACTCACGCAGCGGGGCTATGCCGTCACCGGACAGGCTGTCGGTCACAAACTGCGGTGCCCCGTGCAGAAAGGTGTCCGCCAGTGCCTGCTGCAGCTGCTGTTGAGTGCGGGCTAGCTGCTCGGGCTGTGCCAAGGCGCTGCGGGTGATCACCACGCAGCCGCAAGACAGCCCCAGCAAGGACAAAATGGCAATATGCTCCAGAGTCTGGGGCATCACGCCGTCATCGGCGGCCACCACCAGCATGGCAAAATCGATGCCGGTGGCACCGGCCACCATGGTGTGGATCAGCCCTTCATGGCCGGGTACATCCACAAACCCCAGGGTCAGCTGCTCGTTCAGCGGCTGATAGGCATAGCCCAGGCTGATGGTAATGCCCCGTTTTTGCTCGTCTTTCAGGGTGTCGGTATTGATGCCGGTGAGGGCCTTTACCAGCGTGGTTTTACCGTGATCAATATGGCCCGCTGTGCCAATAATCATAGTTGTGCGTTACTCCACAGGGTGTGCAGCCGCTGCGCCTGCCCGGTGCTCAGGCAGCGGCAGTCGAGGTAAAGGGCGTTTTTATGAATGCGGCCAATCACCGGCTCGGCCTGACAGCGCAGCCGGCGCTCCAGCTGCATAATCTGCTTGCCGGCCTTGTCGGTGCCGCTGTAATGAATAACCAATCCAAAACTGGGTAACGACTCCACCGGCATGGCACCGCTGCCAATCTGGCTGAGCATGGGCTCGGCGGTGACCGTAAAGTCGCGGCCCAACGCCTGTTGCAGCACCGGTTGCAGCTGCCCGGCCTGGGCCTGAATATCGCTCTGGGCGCGGGTCAGCAGGTGCAGCGTGGTCAGCCGTTCGGGCAGCCGCTCGGGGCTGAGATAGAGCGACAGCACCGCCTCAAGGGCCGCCATGGTGAGTTTGCCGGTGCGCAAGGCGCGCTTGAGCGGATGTTTTTTAATGATGTCTATCAGTGACTTGCGGCCTACAATAAAGCCGGCCTGAGGGCCACCGAGCAGCTTGTCGCCACTGAAGGTGACCAGATCCACCCCTGTGGCCAGAGTTTCTCTTACCGTGGGCTCGTGGGGCAGACCCCACTGAGTCAGATCCACCAGGGTGCCGCTGCCCAGGTCCACCGTCACCGGTACTCGGCGCTCACGGCCCAGCCTGACCAGTTCGTTAATGCCGGTGGTTTTGGTAAAGCCCACCACCGCATAGTTGCTGCAGTGCACCTTCATGATCATGGCGGTGCGCTCGCCGAGGGCGCGCTCATAGTCGGCGTAGTGAGTGCGGTTGGTGGTGCCCACTTCCACCAGGGTGCTGCTGGCGCTGGTCATGATGTCGGGAATGCGAAAGGAGCCGCCAATTTCCACCAGCTCGCCCCGGGAGACGATGACCTCACGCTGAGCGGCAAGGGCGTTCAGCATCAGCAGCACGGCGGCGGCATTGTTGTTCACGACGGTGGCGGCTTCGGCACCGGTCAGCTCACAGATAAGGTCTTCTACCAGACTGTCTCTGTCGCCCCGCCGGCCCGTGTCCAGATCAAATTCCAGATTGGTGGCCTGAGTGAGCACCTTCACCACCGCCTGCACCGCGCTGTCGGGCAGCAGGGCCCGGCCCAGGTTGGTGTGCAACACGGTGCCGGTCAGGTTGATCACGGTTTTAAGCTTTGAGGCGGTTACCTCGCTTAAGCGGGCGGCAAGCCCTGACAGCAGCGGCTCGTGCGCCAGCTCGGCGTGAGTCAGTTGCCCGGCCAGCGCCTTCTGGCGCAGCTCGTCCATCAGCTGGCGCAGCTGAGTGGTGACCAGCGTCTGGCCGTATTCGGCCACAAGCGCGGCCGTCTTGTTATGTTGCAGCAGCTTGTCGATGGCCGGCAGGTCTGCCGGTCGGGCTGCCTGCATCTGGGAAGAAACGGAAACAGTCATTGTTCTCCTGCCGGTTGCCATAAATAAGGATTGTTGTTGGCCCGGTAAAAGCGGGCTTCGCCCATCAGAATATCCAGCGGCAGGCTGGCCAGATCATCGGCAAAGGCATCGGCATTCGGGTCTTTGTCGAGATAAAAAATCTTGCGGTAGTGCTGGCACTTGTCGCAAGACTCCGCCTTAATGGCCTTGTCTTCATTCAGAGAATGATAAGCCACGGTTTTGGTGTCTTCACAGTGGGTGCACACCACCCGCACTATATGCCACTGGCTGGCACACAGGCTGCAGGTGGCATAGCGAATTTGTTCTTTAGGGCCGCCCACCTGCACCGAGCTGGACACCGGCTGGCTGCCACAGCAGGGGCAAACGCCAAAAGGCGTGACCGCGGGCACCTGTTTAAGCTCCACCGCCTGTACCCGCAGGGTCCAGTACAGCTGCAGTGCCGCCATAATAAAGGGGGCCTGAGCGGCGTTAATGTGTTCGTCCTGCTGGTTGAGCAGGGCATCGGCGGCCTGCTCCAGTGCTGGCGCGTCTGCGTTGGCCAGCTCCACCAGAATGTGTTGTACCGGCTCGGGCAGGGTGTGCTGCTGCAGCTCGGTGAGCAGGGCGCTGAGCATGTTGCGCCATACCGGATCACGATCATTGGCGGCGTTAAACAGCGGCATGCCGTGGGCCTGGGCCTGAGCCAGCTGCACTTCGTCGGGTGCCGGCAATGTCCAGTTCTGCTCTGCCACGGTTTGCTGAGCTGCTGCCAATGTGGCAATCAGCTCCAGATAGTCTTGAATGGGGTTGTCTTTGGCCAGCTGTGTCAGCCGCCTGGCTCTGATGCCAAAGGTATCGGCATCGGCGTGGATCAGCCGCACTATGCTGGTGCGATCCAGGGTTTCTATTTCGCCACGGGTAAGAATTCGCTGCATGGCCACTCCTTGAATTTGTGCATCTTATAAAAAGGCCGCCAAATGCTCACAAACATTTGGCGGCAGCAGAAATATGGCAGTAACAAGAAGCAGTGCCGGGGATTGCCGGAGCCGACCGTCATATGCCATGGCCGAAAAGTTGCTCCTGCATTTTCGGCATTTCCGCCATCCCTGGCGGTCAGATACATATGCCGAGCGCGCATGGGGCGAGCTTGCTCGCCGTGACGAAGCAATGAAGCTTGACCGAACATCCTGTGAATGTTCGCAGCAGGCTTCAATGCTGAGTGTCATTTAGCGAAGCGTGTCGGCGGAGTGCAACCGCGGCGCTGCTTCGTCCGGCCCGCACCTGTTCTGCTTCTTACTGTTCTTTTTCTGCCTGTTTATTCCTCAGATGCATTACGCACCTTGCGGCGGAACCACTTGCGGTGGTGCTTCCAGGCCCAGCCCGGTGACACTGTGCCGCGGGTCATGGCCCGTATCGACCCTTTCACCCAGATGCCCGCATAGATATGCACGATAATGGCGCAAATGAGGCCAAATGCAAACAGGGCATGCAACAGGGATGAAAAGCGGATCAGCCCTACCGGAAAGTCGAAGTAAGACCGCCACATCACAATGCCCGACAGCAGCAGACCCGCCATCAGCACTATCAGGGCCCAGAACAGCACCTTCTGGCCGCCGTTGTAGCGGTCGGCCTCGGGCACGCCTTCTTCCTGATGAGAGATGACCTTGGGCACGGCTTTCAGCCATTCCTTGTCGTCGGCGGTAATGTGGTTGTGCCGCCATACCTGCAGGGCAAAGATGGCAAAGCTCACAAACATCACCAGCCCGATAAAGGGATGGAGAATACGGGTCCAGGTGCCGCCGCCCAGCAGGTTGCTGAGCCAGAACAGCGACGGATGAAACAGCGCCAGTCCGGAAATGGCCAGCAGCACAAAGCTCAGGGCAATCAGCCAGTGATTGAGCCGCTGATTGGCCGTGTAACGAACAATCTCTTTACCGGAGTTCATTGTTGCTTTCCTCCTCGGCTGCCTGTTCATCGGCCTTGCTCACTTCCGACGGACGGTTGCGTATGTAATGCGCCGCCCCTACCAGCGCCGTCAGCACCATGGCCGCCACCCCAATGGGCTTGGCCGGGCCTTTCCAGGCCGAGACAATGCCGCTGATTTTGGGGGCCTTGGGCAAACCGCTGTACAGCTCGGGCTTATCGGCATGGTGCAGCACATACATCACATGGGTGCCGCCCACGCCGTCCGGATCATATAGGCCGGCGTTGTCATAACCCCGGGACTTCAAATCGGCAATACGCCCGGCGGCGTGATGCTTCATGTCGTCCTTGGAGCCAAACACAATGGCACCGGTGGGGCAGGTTTTCACGCAGGCCGGCTCCTGACCCACAGACACACGGTCTACGCACAGGTTGCACTTGTAGGCCTTTTTGTCGGTCTTGGAAATGCGCGGCACGTCAAAGGGACAACCGGTAACGCAGTAGCCGCAGCCAATGCAGTTTTCCTGGTTGAAATCCACAATGCCGTTGGCATGCTGCACGATGGCACCGGGAGACGGGCATGCCTTCAGGCAGCCCGGATCTTCACAGTGCATGCAGCCGTCTTTGCGGATCAGCCACTCCAGATCGCCGTCGTCCTTTTCGTGCTCGGCAAAGCGCATCACGGTCCAGCTGTTTTCGGTCATGTCGGCGGGGTTGTCATACACCCCCACGTTATTGCCCACTTCGTCCCGCAGATCGTTCCACTCCATGCAGGCCACCTGGCAGGCCTTGCAGCCAATGCACTGGGAGGTGTCGATCAGCTTGGCCACGCCACCTCCCTGCACGGAAGACTGCCGGACCTCGGGTGAAGGAGTGGTGGTCGCAGAGCGACGCTTGATATCCATTGCATGTGTAGCCATGTGGTCTCCTTACACCTTTTCCACGTTCACCAGGAACGACTTGAACTCGGGGGTCTGCGAGTTGCCATCCCCCACCGAGGGCGTCAGGGTATTGGCCAGGAAGCCTGGCTGAGTCACACCCACAAAACCCCAGTGAATGGGAATGCCGATGTGATGCACCCGTTTGCCGTCGATGTCGAGCCCGCGAATCCGCTTGGTCACCACCGCCCGGGCCTTGATGTAGCCCCGGTTGGAAGACACCTTGACGGTATCGCCTTCGCGAATGCGCAGCTCGTCGGCCAGCTCGGCACCAATTTCCACAAACTGCTGCGGCTGCACAATGCTGTTGAGCAATACGTGCTTACTCCAGTAGTGGAAATGCTCGGTCAGGCGGTAGGTGGTGCCCACATAGGGGAACTCATCCACCGTGCCCAGACCAGCCCGGTCGCCGTCGAACAAACGCGCCGCCGGGTTGCTGGTGGCTTTGTCGTTGTCCTTGAACAGCGGGTTGTAACCCAGCGGGCTTTCAAAGGGCTCGTAGTGGGTCGGGAAAGGACCTTCCGCCATGCGATCCCGGGCAAAAAAGCGGGCTACGCCCTCCGGGTTCATGATGAAGGGGCCCATACCGGCTTCCGGTGGCTCGTCGGCCTTGTAGTCGGGCACGTCGGCACCGGTCCACTTTTCACCGTTCCAGTTAATCAGCACTCGGGACGGATCAAAGGGGTTGCCCTCGGTGTCGCAGGAGGCGCGGTTATACATGACCCGGCGGTTGGCCGGCCAGGCCCAGGCCCAGTTCAGGGTCTGACCAATGCCGGTGGGATCACTGCTGTCCCGGCGGGCCATCATGTTGCCGGCCTCGGTCCAGGAGCCGGCATAAAGCCAGCAGCCCCCCAGGGTGGAGCCGTCATCGCGCATTTCGCCAAAGCCCGAGAGCTGCTCGCCGGCCTTGCGCACAATGCGGCCGCTGCCGTCCCGCACATCGCGCAGGGCCCGGCCGTTCAGCTCCTTGGCCAGCTCTTCCGCGGTGGGGTGCTCCGGTCTGGCATAAGGCCAGCTCAGCTGGGTAATGGGCTCGGGCAGGGCACCGCCTTCCTGTTCATAGAGACGGCGAATGTGCTGATACAGGGTCGCCATTATCTCTATGTCGGTTTTGGCTTCTCCGGGCGGCTCGGCGGCTTTCCAGTGCCACTGCAGCCAGCGGCCCGAGTTCACCAGGGTGCCGTCTTCCTCGGCAAAGCAGGAGGTGGGCAAACGGAACACTTCGGTCTGAATGTCCGCTGAGTTCACGTCGTTCGACTCGCCCGCATTGCGCCAGAACTCGGAGGTTTCGGTCACCAGCGGATCCATCACCACCATAAATTTCAGGCGCGAGAAAGCCGCCGTCATTTTGGCTTTGTTGGGGGCTGCGGCCAGCGGGTTAAAGCCCTGGCAGATATAGCCGTTCAGCTTGCCCTGATGCATCAGCTCATAGGTCTGCAGCATGTCGTAGACCTTGTCGAGCTTGGGCAGATAGTCATAGGCGAAGTTATTGCCGGCATGGGCATTGTCACCCCACCAGGCTTTGCTCAGGCTGGTGTAGAACCGCTTATAGTTCTGCCAGTAGCTGAACTGGTTTTCCCGCAGGGGTTTCTGCGCCCGTTTGGCAATGTAGGCGTCAAAGTCCTGCTCGGCCTCGTTGGGCAGGGTCAGGTAGCCCGGCAGCAGGTTACTCATCAGACCCAGATCGGTTAATCCCTGAATATTGGAGTGACCGCGCAGGGCGTTCATGCCGCCGCCGGCAATGCCGATGTTGCCCAACAACAGCTGCATCATGGCACCGGTACGAATGATCTGAGAGCCGATGGAGTGCTGGGTCCAGCCCAGAGCGTAAAGAATGGTACCGGCTCTGTCTGGCGTGTGGGTGGAGGCCAGCAGCTCGCACACCTGCAGGAACTTGGCCTGGGGCGTGCCACAGACCCGCTCCACCATCTCCGGGGTGTAGCGCTGATAATGATTTTTCAGCAGCTGGAATACACAACGGGGGTGCTGCAGGCTGGGATCGGTGACCACCTGGCCGTTTTCGTCCAGTTGATAGTCCCAGGACTCCTTGTTGTAGCTGCGTTTCTGCTCGTCGTAGCCGGAGAAAATGCCGTCATCAAAGTCGAAATCTTCATGCACGATAAACGACATGTCAGTGTAGTTCTGCACGTATTCATGCTGGATCTGGTTGGTATCAAGCAGATACTTGATAACCCCGCCCAGGAATACAATGTCGGTGCCGGTGCGAATGGGCGCGTACAAGTCTGCCACCGAGGCCGACCGGTTAAAGCGCGGATCCACCACAATCAGCTTGGCATTGTTATGTGCCTTGGCTTCTGTTACCCATTTAAACCCACAGGGGTGTGCTTCAGCAGCGTTGCCGCCCATGATCAGAATAATGTCGGCGTTTTTGATGTCGACCCAATGGTTCGTCATCGCGCCACGGCCAAATGTTGGGGCAAGACCTGCCACCGTAGGACCGTGTCAAACGCGAGCCTGGTTATCGAACGCCAGCATACCCATAGGGCGAACCACCTTGTGGGTGATATAGCCCACTTCGTTACTGCTGGCAGAAGCGGCCAGCATGCCGGTGGTCACCCAGCGGTTAACGGTTTTACCGTCGGATGTTTGTTGGATCAGGTTGGCATCACGGTCTTCTTTCATTAACCGTGAAATGCGGTTGAAGGCCTGCTCCCAGGAAATGCGCTCCCAGGTGTCGGAGCCCGGAGCCCGGTATTCGGGGTATTTCAGGCGGTTGGGGCTGTGCACAAAGTCCACCAGACCGGCCCCTTTCGGGCACAGGGTGCCGCGGTTCACCGGGTGGTCGTGGTCGCCTTCAATGTGCATGACGCTGGGGTGGGCGTTTTTGGCACCGTCTCCCATGCTGTAAACCAGAATGCCGCAGGCCACCGAACAATAGGGGCAGGTGCTGCGGGTTTCAGTGGCGCGGGATAATTTATATTGTCTCGAGGCGGCCACGGCGGGTGCCGGGGTCATGCCCAGCAATGCCATGCTCGAGGTAGCCAGGGTAGCCCCGGTTATTTTAAAAAAATCACGCCGGCTCAGATTGCTCATTACGCTCTCCTTGTAACGCAAAGCTCAGTCGCTTACCAGAGCATAAAGGATAGTGCTAATAACCTTATTTTTCTTCTGTGTAATCAGTTATTTTTGCAATCCTTGGCCGGCGTCACGGTCAGCCTTCCCCCAGCGACAGCAGAGTGGCATTGCCGCCGATGGCGGTGGTGTTGTTGGTAATGGTCTTTTCGGTAATAAAGCGGGTCAGGTAGTGGGGGCCACCGGCCTTGGGACCCGTGCCCGACAGGCCACGGCCGCCAAAGGGCTGCACGCCCACCATGGCACCAATCTGATCCCGGTTAATGTAGACGTTACCCGCTTCAATACGCTTGGCCACATGGGCGGCGAACGACTCGTTGCGGCTGTGCACGCCCAGAGTCAGGCCATAGCCGGTGGCGTTGATGTCATCGATAACGCGGTCGATATCTTTGGCCTTGAAGCGCACCACATGAAGTATGGGGCCAAACTGCTCTTTGCTCAGCTCACTGATGCTGCCAATTTCAATGGCGGTGGGACGAATATAAAAGCCGCTGGTGCCGGCATCACTCATGGGCGCTTCGGCAATTATTTTGTGGCCGGCGGCTTTCATGGCATCCAGGTGGGCCTGCAGCCCTTTCTGGGCATCGGCGTCGATCACCGGACCCACATCGGTGGACCAGAGCGCCGGATCCGCCACGCTCAGTTCCTGCATGGCCCCTTTCAGAATGTCCAGTACGCGTTCGGCGACATCTTCCTGAAGGTAGAGCACCCGCAGTGCCGAGCAGCGCTGACCGGCGCTCTGAAAGGCGGCGCGCAGCACGTCCCGCACCACCTGCTCGGGCAGGGCGGTGGAGTCCACTATCATGGCGTTCTGGCCACCGGTTTCGGCAATCAGCGGCACTATGGCTCCCTCGCGGCTGGCCAGGGTCTGGTTGATGCGTTTGGCGGTGTCGGTGGAGCCGGTAAAGCAGACACCGGCAATGCGCGGATCTTCCGTCAGCGCAGCGCCCACGGTAGCGCCGTCGCCGGGCAGCAATTGCAGTACCTCACCGGGAATGCCGGCTTCGTGTGCCAGAGTCACTGCCAGATGAGCGATCAGGCTGGTCTGCTCGGCAGGCTTGGCCAGCACCGTATTGCCGGTCACCAGGGCAGCACTGACCTGACCGAGAAAAATCGCCAGGGGAAAGTTCCAGGGGCTGATGCACACAAAAGGACCGCGCCCCTGGGCCTGCAGCAGGTTAAGCTCGCCGGTGTAACCGGGCAGTTTGGTAGGCTCGCCGGTGAGTTTGCGGCCTTCATTGGCGTAATAGCGGCAGAAGTCTACCGCTTCACGCACCTCGTCTATGCCGTCCTGCAGCAGCTTGCCCGCCTCTCTGGTACACAGGGAAATAAACTCGGCGCTGTGGCTTTCAAGCAGGTCCGCCAGCTTTTCCAGTGCTTGCGCGCGGCTGTCTACCGGGGTGTCGCGCCAGCCCTTAAACGCCTTTTCGGCATGGGCGACAGCCTGCTTCACAGTAACCTTGTCAGCAAACACCACCTCACCCACCTGCCGGCCGGTATTCTGCGGGCTGTATACCGGCCGCTTTTCACCGGTCACTGGCTTTCCGGCCACCAAAGGCGCGGCCTGCCACTGCTTGCCAGCCAGTTCGCTCAGGCGTTCAAACAAAGGCTCACGGCTGGCGGCGATATTGAGGTTGATGCCGGCGGAGTTGTTGCGATCGGCAAAAATATGGCGGGGCAGAGGAATGTTGTCATTGGCCAGACTCTGGCAGGCACGCAGGCTGGTTACCGGATGAGTGATCAGATGATCAACAGGGGTATCCGGATCGACCAGCTTATGCACAAAGGAAGTGTTGGCCCCGTTTTCCAGCAGCCGGCGCACCAGATAGGGCAGCAGATCCTTATGAGCACCTACCGGAGCATAAATACGGCAGCACCTGTCGGGGTTTTCTGCCAGCACGGCATCGTACAGCTCTTCACCCATGCCGTGCAGCCGCTGAAATTCAAAGCGCCGTTCGCCGGCCATATTGAGTATGGCCACGACAGTGTGGGCATTGTGGGTGGCAAACTGCGGATAAATAGCCCCCTCGGTGGCGTCACTCAGCAGATAGCGGGCGCACACCAGATAGGCTACATCGGTACCGGCCTTGCGGGTGTACACCGGATAGCCGTCCAGTCCGGCCTGCTGGCTGTGTTTGATTTCGCTGTCCCAGTAAGCGCCTTTTACCAGTCGCAGCGGAATTTCATCGCCCTGCTCCTTAGCCAGAGCGGTGAGCCAGCACAGCACCGGCAGGGCACGCTTGGAATAGGCCTGCACCACCAGCCCCAGGCCGCCCCAGCCTTTGTTTACATGGCTGCGGTAAAGCTGCTCAAACAAGTCGAGGGAGAGCTCCAGCCGGTCCATTTCTTCTGCGTCAATGGTGATAAATACATCATGTTTGCGGGCAGTTTCCAGCAGCCCCAGCACAGTAGCATACAGCTCGGTCAGCACTCGCTCCCGGCTGGCTTCTTCATAGCGCGGATGCAGCGCAGACAGCTTGATGGAAATAGACGGCCGGGGTACGTCCGGATTATTGAGCTTTTCGGCACCCACGGCAGCAATGGCACTGGCGTAGTCGGCCCGGTATTTCTCGGCATCGGCGGCGGTCATGGCGGCCTCGCCAAGCATGTCGTAGGAGTGAGTGTAACCCTGCTCCCGGGACTTGCGGCTGGCCTTGAGCGCTTCACTGATGGTGCGGCCCAGCACAAACTGCTTGCCCATGATTTTCATGGCACCGTACATGGCTGAGCGCACCACCGGCTCACCCAGCCGGTTGATCATGCGGCTCAGCACATTGGCGGGATTGCCGTCGAGCTTTTTGTCCATGCGTACGATGCGTCCGGTCAGCATCAGCCCCCAGGTGGAGGCGTTCACCAGAGTGGAGTCGCTCTGGCGAAAGTGTTTGGCCCAGTCGGCCCCGGAGAGTTTGTCTTTAATCAGCTCGTCGGCGGTATGACTGTCGGGAATACGCAGCAGGGCTTCGGCCAGGCACATAAGAATGATGCCTTCCTGCGTATCTAGGCTGTATTGCTGTAAAAAGGCGTCTATGCCGTCACCGCCGTCACTTTCTTTGCGCACCTGCGTCACCAGCCGGCGCGCTTGTTCGGTCAGCTGTGCCATTTCCGGTCCGGCCGCGGGTATCTGCTCGAGCAGCCGGGCCAGCCAGGCACTCTCATCAACGGCATAGTTGCGAGTAATGTCCTGGCGCAGCGCAGCCAAATCGGAAGGGGAGTAATCGGAGGCAAACACATTGGCGACAGTAAACATGGCAAGAATTCCTGAAGTGGCAATAAGAAAGACCTGCGAGCAGATCAGCTAGTGATTATAATGTATACGATAATTTGTAGTTTCATCGAGTTTGAGGTCACGTTTCAATGATTAAGGCTTTTTTTTGCATATTTTTGTATACGAAAATGCAGCGCTATACATGAGAATGAATATAGCTCAGGTGCCGGCTTAGCTCAGCGCTTGCCTGAGCGCTGCTGGTCTCTATAATGCCCGCTCATTCTGTTTGTGGTATTCAGCTGTGCAGTATCAACGCTTTCCCAAAGGGCATTTTGCCCTGTTTGTTATTTATCTTATTACCGGCGCATCCATCGCTGCGTCCATGGTGTTTTCTCTGCTGTTATTTCTGTCACTGGATCAGGGCCTGTTGATGAAGGTGATGTTCGGCAGCCTGGCGGTGGTGTTTGAGGTGGGCAAAT
Source organism: Oceanimonas sp. CAM02 (assembly GCF_032842915.1). Taxonomy (NCBI): domain Bacteria; kingdom Pseudomonadati; phylum Pseudomonadota; class Gammaproteobacteria; order Aeromonadales; family Aeromonadaceae; genus Oceanimonas; species Oceanimonas sp. CAM02. Next base: position 5,578 of record NZ_JAWJBK010000023.1, on the reverse strand, counting down.
TCTACATCTGGTATGAGATGGGTGAGCGCTTGAACCGCAAAGACAGGCTGGGTGCAGGCAAGGCGTTTTGCTTTTATGGCATTCTGGCTGCGTTATCCATTGCCGGCAGTGTGGGGGGCATTAATGCTGCTACCAATACGCTGCTGCAGGCCGATGAAGCCCAGGCGGCACTGGTGCAAAGCTATGACGACAAAATTGCTGCCCTGGACCGGGAAATTCAGATCAATGAGCAGGCGGCCCAGGCCTATATTGAAATGGATCGCATTGCCACCGGCATGACTCGCATGCTCAAGCGTAATCAGGCGCTGATGGAGCAGCAGGATGAGCTGCGCCGGGAACGGGACCAGGCAGCGGCGAATAGTCAGGACTCACTGATGGGGCTGATGACCAGCCTGGCGGATGGCCTGGGCTGGCCGCTCAGCCGGGTGCAGTTTGGTATAGTGGCGGCGCTATCCATGCTGCTGGACTTTTTTGCTGCCTTTTTTGTCTCGCTTCTGGGTGAAGAAATTCGCTTTCGTCGCAGTTTCCGCCAGCAGGGCGGGAATGCCCCGGTGCCGTCTCAGCCTGAGCCGGTCAATATCAGCCTGCCTGCCGAGCCCGCAGCAAGGCCCGATTATTATCATGAGCTGGTAGAACGGTTAAAAGCCGGTGAGCTGCGCTGTGCCAAAGGTGCTGTATCGGCATTGCTGAACAAGTCCAGAGAAGAGGTGGAAGACATTTTTCACTGGCTGCAGCAGGACGGTATCGTCTATCGCAAGCCCAACCGGCACTTTGCTTTGCATCAGGACTGACCGCTATTTTGTAGGCCCCGTTTTACACGGGGCTACGGGATCACATGTTACATGGATTCCGGGTCAGGCCCGGAATGACGATGCCTGTAGGCCTTGAGCGATTCGCGGCCACGGAGCCGTATATGGTTATCCAACCTTCAAAAACAAAAAAGTCTGCAGGCACAGTGATGCACCTGCAGACTTCCTAATCCCTAATCCCTAATCCCTAATCCCTAATCCCTAATCCCTAATCCCTAATCCCTAATCCCCGGATTATCAGTTCATCCATCTGTCCTGGCGTTTGCGCCGGCGCAGCGGAATCATGGGCAGAATAAAGCCCACCAGAGCACCAATGCCGGCTACGATGCCGCCGTGCACCAGCCAGTCCAGGCGCATCTGGTGCTCTTTATCATCCATCAGGCTGGTCAGGCGGGCATTTTCAGTGGTCAGTTGTTCATGGCTGCTGCTGATCTCGCTCAGCTCGGCTTTCAGGGTGGTCAGCTCCTGTTGCTGGCGCTCAATCAGGTTCACCTTGTCGGCCACATCCTGAGCATGGCGTTCGTCCACCGTAGCCAGTTGCTGCTGAGTTTCCTTCAGCTCTGCTTCCAGCACCGGCAGGCGGGAGCGAAAGCTCTCTTCGGTTTGCAGAAAACGGCCGTCCATCCAGCCGGTGCGGCCTTCAGCATCTTTTATCTGCACATATTTGGTGTTGGCGTCGCGGTCCAGAAATTCGATTTTCTCGCCGGCATTAATGGAGCCGAGAATGCGGTATTTGTTGCTGGGGCCCGCATGCAGAAATGCATACACGTCATCGGAAACATAACGGGTGGCGGCATTGGCCTGGCTCACCCAAAACAGGCTGCATAACAGCAGCAGGAGTTTTGCTTTCACCGGATAATCCTTGGGGCGCTTGATAATGCTGCCATGGTAATAGCGCAAAAAGGTAAGAACAAGAACAAGGGGCGCAAGGCCCCTTGTGTTTCAGTGCTGTCAGGTAAACATCCACTGAATGATATAGAAGAATACAATAGCCAGAATGGCACCGGCGGGCAGGGTGACTACCCAGGAAACCACGATATTTCTCAGTACGTTCAGGTTAAGCGCGGCAATCCCACGAGCCAGGCCAACCCCCATTACCGCACCCACCAGGGTCTGGGTAGTGGAAATGGGCAGGCCGGTGCCCGATGCGATCACCACTGTCGCAGCGGTGGCCAGCTGGGCGGCAAAGCCCCGGCTGGGAGTAAGATGAGTAATGCCGGTGCCGACGGTCGCCATCACCTTATGACCAAGCGAGGCCAGACCAATCACGATGCCAATGCCACCCAGCGGCAGTATCCACCAGGCAATGGAGGAGCTGGCGCCAATCTGGCCGGCGCTTTGTACCACACTGACCACTGCTGCCAGCGGGCCGATGGCGTTGGCCACATCGTTGGAGCCGTGAGCAAAAGCCATGGCACAGGCGGTGACCACCATCAGAATGCCAAACACTTTCTCCACGTTGGAGTAGTGCATGTCTTTGTCATCGTTGGGGTTGTAGTTGCGGCCCTTGATGTAAATGCCACACAATACGGCGCTGATCAGTGAAACCACCACTGATAATCCCCAGCTCTGCACATCGGACAGCTCCAGGCCCACGTGCTTGAGGCCTTTTTTCAGGGTCACCAGACAGATCACCATGACGGTGAGGAAGATATAGGCCGGCACATATTTTTTGGCGGCAGCCAGCGGACTGTCGGCATTGAAAATCAGCTTCTGCACACTGATAAAGGTGAAGTAAGCCAGCAGGCCCGACAGCGCCGGTGTCACAATCCAGGAGCCGACCACGCCGCCCAGCTTGCCCCAGTGCACCGCATCCGAGCCGATGGAAACCAGGGCAAAGCCTACAATGGCACCAATAATGGAGTGAGTGGTAGAAACCGGCCAGCCAAAGTAGGAAGCCAGCAGCAGCCAGGTTCCGGCCGCCAGCAGCGAGGCAATCATGCCGAATACCAGCAAATCCGGTGTGTCGTTAAACGCCGCAGAGTCGATAATGCCGCTGCGAATGGTGGAGGTGACTTCGCCGCCGGCCAGATAGGCACCGGCGAATTCAAAGATCATGGCGATAATAATCGCCTGCTTGATGGTCAGTGAGCGCGTGCCCACAGAGGTACCCATGGCGTTAGCCACATCATTGGCACCAATACCCCAGGCCATAAAAAAGCCGAACGCGGCCGCCACCAGGATCAGCGTGGTGCCATAGTTAGCAATGATATCCATTTATTTACCTTGTTGTTTCGCTCAGGAACGGGACAGCATCAGCTCAAGACGGGAACCAACCCGCTCGGCCTGATCTGCCAGGTCGCCGACCCACTCAAGGATCTTGTAAAGGAACATAACGTCGATGGGATTATATTTATCTTCAATGGCCTGCAGCTGGCGGCGCAGCTTGGCCTGCATCACATCGGTATCGTCCTCGATGAGGTCAAGCTGATGGATCATGTCGGTAACCAGATCCATTTCCCGGCCCTTAAAGCCGGTTTCCAGCAATTCGTCGAGTTCGTCAATGGCCTTGGCCGCCTGAGCGGTGGCATCAATGCAACGATGGAGGTAATCCATAAAATCGGACTTGAGCTCAACAGGGATCGCCATCTGACGGCCTACAATGCGGCCGGAGATATCTTTCGCCTTGTTGGCTATCTTGTCCTGTTGGGTGAGCAGCTCCAGCATATCGGTGCGTTCCACCGGCATAAACAGGCCGCGGGGGAGTTTGAGGCGAATTTCGCGTTTGAGGGCGTCGGCTTCCCGTTCCAGCTGCGAAATGCGGCGCTGAATGCGTTCGGCGTTTTCCCAGTCCTGCTCCCACATGGCGTCGAAGAAGGGAACCAATTGCTGCGCAGCCTCGTGAACTTTCACAACATGCTTTTGCAGCGGCTTGATAGGAGACTTGGCAAAGAGTCCCAAAATAGTATTAACTGGCATAGCCAACCCTGTGTCGGTGAAAAAACACTCGATACGTTAATGTGGCGCGAATGGTAACGTAACTCCACAGGCAAGAAAACAGCATTTTTCAAAAACCCCCGTGCTACCCTGATGGGAGCTTTTGCTTTCACAATTAAAACAGAAGGTTGCTTTTTCCGGACTCTCCTTATGGATACAGAAATCGAGATCAAGTTTCTTGTCTCACGCGAACTTAATGGCGGCCTGACCGGGCTGCTGCCTGCCTGCCAAATTCTGCAGCATGACCATCGCCACCTGGCCAATACCTACTACGACACTGCCGGGCTCGATTTGCGCCGAATCGGGGCTGGTCTGCGCATTCGCAGCCAGAACGGTGAAATGGAACAAACGGTCAAGCTGGCGGGCAGTCAGGTAGGCGGCCTGCATCAGCGACCGGAATATAACGTAGCGCTGAATGTGCACAACCCCGATCTGTCGTTGTTTCCTGCGTCCATCTGGCCTGAGGGGGCTGATCCGCAAGCCCTGCAGCAGGCACTGCAGCCGCTGTTTTGTACCGACTTTGTACGGCAGCGCTGGCTAATAGAGCTTAATGGCACTGAAATTGAGCTGGCGCTGGATGAAGGGGAAGTACAGGCCGGCGAGCGGCGCGAGCCTATTTTTGAACTGGAGCTGGAGCTGGTGCGCGGTGATGCCTCTGTGTTGTTTGAGCTGGCGGAGCAGCTGGTGCAGGGGGGCGGACTGCGGCTGGGGGCGGTATCCAAGGCTCAGCGCGGCTATCAGCTGGCGGGTTTGAGTCCCATGCCCGAGCTGCGTGCGCTGGAACCCACACCATTAGCTCCTGACGAGCCCTGTGAGCAGGCCATGGTGGCGCTGTTGCATCAGGCACTGAGCCACTGGCAGCACCATGAAGAGGGCTGGATGGCCCGTCCCGGTATTGACTGGCTGGTGCAGCTGCGGGAAGGCGCTGCCCTGGTACACCAGATTCTGCTGATGTTCGGCGAGCGGGTCTCGCTGAGAGTGAACAGTGGCTGGATAGATGATCTCTTGTGGCTGCAGCAGCAGCTGGCCTGGCTCGACCGAGCCCAGATGCTGGCTCATCTCACCGCCGACAAGGGCTATTATCTGCGTCGCCTTGACGGCCGTAAAAATCTGTTGCGGTTGCTGACAGAGCAGCAGCAAAGCCTGCCGGATGAGCAGCGACTGCGGGAGCTGCTGTACAGCCCCCGCTATGCGCGCCTGGTGCTGGGACTGACTCACTGGCTTTATCGCCAGGACTGGCGCGCTGGCCTCAGCCGTGAACAGCAGGCCAACCTGATGGCCCCGGTATCCGGGCTGGCCGGGCCGCTGCTGGAAGACAGCTGGCAGACACTGCGCCACAGTGCCCTGGGGGCGGAGCAGCTGACTGCTGAGCAATATATTCAGCAAAAAGGTAAGCTGCGCCGCAATCTGATGATAGGGCTGTGTTTCAGTCAGCTGTTTTCAGAGCCGGAGCGGCTGGGCTTTCGTATGCCCTGGCTGGATATTTTGCGGGGCATTGAAGACCTCGATATGCTCTCGCCGCTGCCGGAACTGGTGGAGCAGCTGGAGCCGGCAGAGGCGGACGAGCTGAAACAGTGGCTGGACCGCAAGCGAGGATTTCTGCTGGAAGCACTGGAGCAGTCCCGCCGTCAGGCGCTGGAACTCACACCTTATTGGCGTTGAACTTAAAGCTGGAAGCTGGAAGAAAAAGCGCTGGACTGGCCCGAGAAAAGTAGACACCTTCATTTAATGAGAAGGTGTTATGAAATACAAACCCCGCCGTCGCTTTAGCGACACATTCAAACGTGAGGCCGTCGAGGCCTCGCTGTCTACCACCGAGACACAAGCTCAGT
>NZ_JAWJBK010000022.1:0-49744 GCF_032842915.1 Oceanimonas sp. CAM02 | reverse complement strand
ACTGAGCTTGTGTCTCGGTGGTAGACAGCGAGGCCTCGACGGCCTCACGTTTGAATGTGTCGCTAAAGCGACGGCGGGGTTTGTATTTCATAACACCTTCTCATTAAATGAAGGTGTCTACTTTTCTCGGGCCAGTCCAGCTGGAAGAAAATAAGATAGCCTGTAGGCCCCAATTTATTAGGGAAACGGTGTCACATGGAACATAGGTTTCCCGGATAAATCCGGGCCTACAGATTGCACCACTTATAGCTGACAGCTTATAGCTTACAGCTGCTTTCCGGCTTATAGCTGCTTTCCGGCTTACCGCTCCCTCGAAGAGGGTTTCCGGCTGTCCCTTAAGATCAGCATGCAAGGCGTGAGCAGCAGGGTGAGCAGGGTGGCAAAGGCCAGACCGCCGGCAATGGCGCTGGAGAGCTGGGTCCACCACTGAGTGGACGGCGCGCCCAGCCCCAGTGAAGGGGCCAGCAAGTCCACATTCACTCCCAGCACCATGGGCATCAGCCCCAGTATGGTGGTAATGGCGGTGAGCAGCACAGGCCGCAGGCGCAGGCAGCCGGTTTCCAGCGCCGCCTCAAACGGACTCATGCCATCGGCTCTCAGCTGGTTAAAGGTGTCGATCAGCACAATGTTGTTGTTCACGACGATGCCCGCCAGAGCGATGATGCCCATGCCCACCATCACAATGCCAAAGGACTGACCGTTGAGCAGCAGTCCCATCAGTACGCCGGCGGTAGAAAACACAATGGCCGACAGCACCAGCAGGGTCTGGTAGAAGCTGTTGAACTGAACCACCAGTATTAACGTCATCAGCAAAATCGCTACTATAAAGGCGGTGCTGAGAAACTGACCCGCTTCCCGCTGATCCGCATCTTCTCCCGCCAGAGTCAGGGTCACCCCTTCCGGCAGCGCTACCCCGGGCTGCTGCAGGGCACTCAGGCGCTCATCCAGACGAAAGCCCTCCGCCATATCGGCCTTGATGGTCACGGTGCGCCGGCCGTTGACTCTGTGCAGTGTGCCCACCTTGGGGGCCGGAGTCAGGGTGACAAACTCGCTCAGGGGCACCTGGCCTCTGGGCGTGTTCAGGGTCAGCCGGGAGAGCTGATCCACCGAGCGCCAGTGCGCCGGCAAGCGCACACGAATATCCACTTCATCGCTGGCATCTTCAGGCCGGTAGCTGGCCAGACGCAAACCGTTAGTCACCAGCTGCACCGCATTGCCCACACTGAGCACATCTGCCCCCATGCGGGCAGCCGCTTCCCGGTTGACCTGCAGGCGCCACTCTATGCCCGGCAGGCTGCGATCATCTTCTATGTCGGCAAAGCCGCCCAGCTCATTCATGGCGGCACGCACTTGCTCGGTAGCCGAATCCAGGGCAGCTTCATCGCTGCCCGACAGCCGGATTTCCACCGGCTTGCCGCCACCCGGGCCCATTTGCTGTTCACGAAACTCCAGTACCACGCCGGGAATGTCGGCAGTGCGCGCCAGCATGGTTTCCCGAATGGCGCTGGCGGGCCGGCGCAAATACCAGTCAATAAACTGAAACTGCAGCACACCAATCACATCACTGCCCATCTGGTTGTCGGCCATGGCAAAACTGCGGGCATAGAGCGCCTTGACCTCGGTCAGCCCGGTCAGCCGGCTTTCCACTTCCCGCAGCAGAGCGTCTTTTTCATACACCGACAAATCGCCCCGGGCGCGCACCTGCAGCTGGGCACTGTCGGGCTCGATATCAGGGAAGAACTCCACCCCGTGGTTAAAGCGGGCATAACCCGCATACATAAGGGCAATCAGGCCAAGGGTGCCCAGCAGGGTCAGGCCGGGGCGGCGCAGCAGCCATGCCAGCAGGCGGCGGTAATGGTCGAGGCCCGGCACCACCACAGGCGCTTTGGGCTGACTGCTGCTTTTGCCCAGCCCGCCCATGGTGGGCAAAAATATCAGCGCCATGGCCAGAGACGCCAGCAGGCAGATAATGACGGTAGCCGGCAGATATTGCATAAACTGCCCCACCACACCGGGCCAGAACAGCAACGGCATAAACACCGCCAGTGTGGTGATGGTAGAGGCAATCACCGGCCAGCTCATGCGGTGGGCGGCATTGATCCAGGCCTGCTTGGGCGGCTGGCCCTCATGCAGATGGCGGTCGGCCAGCTCGCTCACTACAATGGCCCCGTCCACCAGCATGCCCGCCACCAGTATCAGTGCAAACAGCACGATAATGTTCATGGTAAAGCCGATGCCCCAGATCACCAGAATACCGGCAAAAAAGGCCCCGGGAATGGTCAGCCCCACCATCAGTGCCGAGCGTGCGCCCATGGTGGCCAGAATAAGAATAAGCACCAGCACCACGGCGGTGAGCACATTGTTGAGCAAGTCCGCCAGCATGGTTTCAATCTGGGTGGACTGATCCATGATGTAGTCGATCTCCACCCCGTCGGGCAGCAGCGGCTCAGCCTGCGCCAGCAATGCTTTGACCTGCTCTATGGTCTCGATGATATTGGCACCGGCGCGTTTGCTCACTTCCAGCACCACGCCGGGCTGGCCGTTGATGCGGGCAAAGCCGGCGGGATCCTTGAAGGTGCGGCGAATGGTGGCCACATCGCCAAAGGTGACCACGCTGTCGCCACTGACTTTGAGCGGCAGCCCCAGCACATCGTCGAGGTTTTCAATCACGCCGGGCACCTTGATGGCCAGGCGGCCGGCCCCGGTATCCAGGCTGCCGGCGGCCACCAGCCGGTTGTTGCGCGACACCAGATTAAACAGCTGGGTATAGTCAATGCCGTAACTGTCGAGCACCTGAGGATCCACCAGAATTTCCAGCAGATCTTCCCGATCACCGCCTATGTCCACTTCCAGCACTTCGGCAATGCCTTCAATTTCATCCTTCAGCCGGCGGGCTATCATTACCAGCTCGCCTTCTGAAAGCGGCCCCGACAGCGCCACCGACAGCACCGGAAACAGCGCCACGTTAATTTCGTGCACCACAGGTTCTTCCGCTTCCTGAGGCAGCTCGCTTTGTGCCAGATCCACTTTTTCACGCACTTCCTGCAGCGCCTGTTTGGGATCAAAGCCGGCATCAAATTCCAGCATCACGGAAGCATGGCCTTCGCTGGCGGTAGAGGTCATTTTCTTGACCCCTTCCAGGGTGCGCAGCTCCTGCTCCATGGGCCGCACCAGCAGGCGCTCGCCGTCTTCCGGGCTGATGCCTTCCAGCGCCATGGACACATACATCATGGGAATGGTCACATCCGGGTTGGCCTCTTTGGGAATGACCTGATAGGCCCCCACGCCACCCAGTAACAGCAATATAAAAAACAGCAGCGTGGCCCGGCTGCGGTAAACAGCGGCCTGAATAAGCGCCCTCATTCACGCAACTCCTGCACCGCCACTACCTCACCCGGCGTAATAAAGCCGGCCCCCCGGGTCACCACCCGGGCCTGCTCGGGCAAACCGGTCACCCAGGCTTCATTCGGAGTAATGGCCAGTAGCGTCACCGGCACCAGCTGCAGCCGGTTTTGCTCATCCACCAGATGCACACCGGTGCGCCCCTGCTCATCAAGGGCCAGCAAGGCAGGAGACAAGCGGTGCGCCAACCGCGCGGGCAGGTGAATTGTCAGCTCGGCACTGGCACCGGCCAGACGCAGCCCTTGCGGATTGTCAAACCGGGCTTCTACCGCAAAGCTGCGGGTATCGGAGTCAGCGGCAGCAGCCACAAAGCTAAGGGTGCCCGACAGGGTTCGCCCATCCAGCGCAGTGGCCGTTACCGGCAGACCGGTTGTTAAGCCGGCCACCTTTTGCTGAGGCACAAAGCCGCTCAGGGTCAGTGTGTTATCGTTGACCAGCATCAGCAGGGAATCGCCGGTCCGAACATAATCCCCCGTTTCTACATGGCGGGCATTCACGGTGCCCGCAAAGGGGGCCGTTGGCCGGCTGTAATCCAGCGCCAGCCGGGCCTCGGCCAGAGCGGCATTGGCGGCGGCGGCAGCAGCACGGCGCATCAGTAACTCGGTGTCGGCAAGCAGACCTTTTTGGCTGAGCCGCTCGGCGGCCTTCAGTTCGGCGGCGTTGAGCTTTTGCTCAGCCTCGGCCCGGCTGAGGGCGGCCTGCCTGTCATCCAGACTCAGGGTCAGCAGCCGCTCGCCCTCGACCAGGGTTTGCCCGAGCTCAGCCAGCTGCTCTACCACACCGTCGGTACGGGCCCGCACCACCAGCTCACGTTCCGCCTGAAACTGCCCCTGCACCAAGCGTTGCGGCTGATAGTCACTGGCACTGAGCTGAGTGACCTGCACTGTGATTTCCTGCCTGTCCGGGCTCTGGCTGTTTTTCTCCGCCTCAGGTGCCTGCCGAGCGGCCTGATACAAGTGCCCCCGCCACAGCCAGAACAGCACCACCACCAGTACCAGCGCCGCCCATATCCGCGTTTTATATCTGGCCGCTCTGCTGCGCCAACTCCTTGCTTCCATGTCGGTTCCGTCTTTTTTAACGTTATTGTTCAGCATATCAACTTGCTTCCCGCTCAGACAGCCTTGATACAGATCAAAAAAACATCAACTTTATTGACTCACCGGTCAGACAAGCGTACTGTGATCACAAACAAACATTTGGAGTACCACTTATGAGCAATCAACGCTTGCTGTCTCTGGCCAATCTTTCCATGGTGGTGTTTCTGGTGCTGTTCTGCGGCTCCCTGAGCATGGCCTGGCTGGGTGAACAGTCCCTGTCCGTGGGCACCACCGTCTTTATGCATATTACCCTGGTGCTCACCGCTGCCCTGTTCAAACTGGCCTATGTGGTGCGTCTGATCGCCCAGGACCGCATGGGCCAGCCACTGGTCTAAACGCAAAAAGCCCCGCTTTATCGCGGGGCTTTTTATGCTGGACCAACAGTCGCTCAGTTAAGCTGACTGCGCAGCCAGTCGAGCACTATGCCGTAACTGGCGGGCAGTATGGGCTCAAGCTTATCAAGGGCGGCCTGAGTGTCGGACGGGTTGCTCAGGCAGAAGTTGATATGGCCTACCTTGCGGCCGGGGCGCACTTCCTTGCCATACCAGTACAGCTCGGCACCGGGCACCGAGAGCCAGTCGTCGTTGCGCTCGGTCCCCACCAGGTTCACCATGACGCTGGTGTTTTTGACGCTAGGGGCAATCAGCGGCAGCCCGGCCACGGCGCGCAGATGCGCTTCAAACTGGCTGATATTAGCGCCTGCCTGAGTCCAGTGACCACTGTTGTGCACCCGCGGAGCCAGCTCGTTAATCAGCAGGTGATCGCCCACGCGGAAGCACTCCATGGCCATGACGCCAACATAGTCGAGGTCGTTCATCAGGGTGGTGAGCATGCGCTCGGCCTCGTCCTGCAGGTGCGCCAAACGCGCCAGCGGCGACACCGAGCCCAGCAGAATGCCATTCACATGCAGGTTGAGGGTCAGCGGATAGAAATAGCACTGGCCGTCTTCACCGCGCATGCCGACGATGGAGGCTTCCTCGTCAAAGTCGATGGCCTGCTCGGCAATGGCCTGGGTGTGCCAGTCATCGGGAATGGCGTCCCGGCCCGGCTCCCGCAGCCAGTGCTGACCGCGACCATCGTAGCCGCCGGTGCGGCGCTTGAGCAGCACCCGCTCGCCCAGCGCCTCATGCAGGCTTTCGGCGGTGGTGTCGGTTTCCACCAGCTGCCAGGGCGCGGTGGCCAGCCCCAGTTTGTCGATCAGTGATTTTTGAGTGTAGCGATCGGCCAGAATGGGAAAGGTATTCAGATTAACAAACGCCGGATGAGCCGCCAGCTGACGAGTCGCGGCAGTCTCGGGCCACTGCTCGCGCTCGGCGGTGACTTTTTCATGAGCCTGCAGCGGAAAGGTGTCTTCCGACTCGATATCAACCGGACGCACGTCCAGATTAAGCGGCATGCCCGCATGTTTCAGCATCTGGCCCAGCTGACCGGCACCCAGTACCCAGATACGGCTCATGCTTCCTCCCGCGGATCGGGGTTGCCCAGCACAGTACTGGTTTGATCATGGCGGAAGGTGTCCAGCCGCTCGGCCAGCTCGGCATCGTGATTGGCCAGCATCTGGCAGGCCAGCAGACCGGCATTAAAAGCACCGGAGGTGCCGATGGCCAGGGTGCCCACGGCCACGCCCTTGGGCATTTGCACAATGGACAGCAGACTGTCAAGACCGCTCAGGGCCTTGCTTTGCACCGGCACACCCAGCACCGGCAGCCGGGTTTTGGCGGCCACCATGCCCGGCAGGTGGGCGGCACCGCCGGCACCGGCAATAATCACCTGATAACCGCGCTCCACGGCCTGTTCACCAAATTCCATCAGCCGGTCTGGGGTGCGGTGCGCCGACACCACTTCCACGGTATAGGGAACCTGCAGCTGGTCCATGATTTCTGCGGCACCCTGCATGGTGGGCCAATCACTTTTTGAACCCATGATGACGGCAACTTTTGCTTGCATGACTACTCCTGTTCAACAACGTTGTGCATGTTTTAGGTGGATCCGGGGGAGCGCGGATTATACCGAAAGCCCGGTTTTGCGGCCAGTGAAAGGGTGGACAATACCTGACCCAATCGTTAAGGTATGGGCCGTTCAAGGCTGAACAGATGATTTTAAGGAGGTGAACGCCTTATGATGGGCGCCATTGAAGCTTTACCCTGACGCACGCTTTCGTGCCGTCGACCGCACAATACCAGGCTAACGCCAACGTCTTTAAGAAGCACAACGCTTCACCGCAAAACAAACTGTTATCTTGTTTTCTGAACCTTCAGCAGGTTCTCTACGTCCGTTGCCGTCAGCCAGGTCGTCCAAACCTGCACCCGCAATCCGCCTCTGGTGTGTTTGCCCGTGCTTGTCTGTGTTTTTACAAGACAGGGAGATGAACTTGGAACTCTATCAATTTTCCAGCACCACAGTACTGCTGCTGCTGGCCGCTTTTTACGGCGGAACCTACCTTATTACCACCTTCATCAAGAAGGAGCAGGAAGACACCGACGCCTTTATGGTGTCTAACCACAGCGTAGGCTTTGGCATGGGGGCGGCCAGCATGACCGCCACCTGGATCTGGGCCGCCTCCTTCTATGCCGCCGCCACCTCGGGTTACACCTATGGGGTGTCGGGCCCGCTGCATTACGGCTTTTGGGGTGCCCTGATGATTTTGTTTATTTACCCCTTTGGCCGCCGCTTTCGATCCCTCGCTCCCAACGCCCATACGCTGGGTGAAGTGATCCATGCCCGGCACGGCTCGTCCAGCCAGCTGATCCTGGCCTTTTCCAACCTGCTGGGCAGCATCATCAGCTTGATGGTGAACTTTACCGCCGCCGGTGCCCTGGTGTCTGTGCTGTCGCCGCTGTCGTTCCAGACCGGGGTGATCATTGCCGGTGTGGGCGTGCTCAGCTATACCCTCTGGTCCGGCTTTCGAGCTTCCGTGCTCACCGACTTCGCCCAGCTGATTGCACTCATGGCCATTGCCGTGGTGATTATTCCTGCGGTGCTGTTTGCCATGGGCGGTCCGGCAGAAGTGATGAACGGCTTTGATAACCTCACTGCCGAGCAGGCCAACCTCTTCTCCACCGAAGCCATTCTGCATCAGGGTGCTCCCTATTTTGTGGCGGTGCTGGCCTATGCCATTGGTAACCAGACCATTTCCCAGCGGCTGTTTGCGGTAAATGAAAAGCACATCAAGCCTACCTTCCTCACCGCCACGCTGGGGTATGGTGCCATTGTGATTGGCCTGGGCATGATTGGCCTGATGGCGCTGACCAACGGCGTTGAACCCCTGAACGGTGATATGAACAACCTGATCCCGCAGATGGTATCCAGCTATCTGCCACCGGTGTTTATTGCCCTGTTCTTTATTCTGGTAATTGGCTCGCTGTCATCTACCGCCGACTCGGATCTGTCTGCCCTGTCCGCCATTATCATGGCCGATGTCTACGGCAAGAACATTGCCAGAGGCAAGGCAGACCCCAAACGCATGCTGTTTATTGGTCGTCTGACCATGATTGTCGCCACCATGCTGGGCATTGTTCTGGCCAGCTTCTCTCTCGATATTCTGGTGATGCTGGTATTTGTAGGTGCACTCTGGGGGGCCATTGTGTTCCCGGTAATTGCCAGCTGCTTCTGGAGCCGGGTCACCAACCGCGCCTTTACCTCCTCGGTGATAGTGGCCCTGATCATGTTCTGCGTGGCCCGCTTTGAGTGGGTGGAAATGACCGGTGCCGTGGCGGTGCTGTTCGAACTGCTGGCAAGCATTGGCGGCGGTGTGGTGATTGGCCTGATGGTATTTGGCTTCTTTGGCCGGCACGCGGGCTTTGTTGCCGGTATTATCGCCGGTCTGGCGCTGATGTATTTCGCCACCGGCTTCCTGCGGGAGTATACCGTGCTGCTGTCTTCCCTGCTGGCATACGGTGTCAGCACCCTGGTGTGTGTGGTGGTAAGCCTGCTGGATAATCAGAAGTTTGATTTTGAGCTGATTAAAAAGCGGGTGGGCAACTACGACGATCGTTTTGATGCACCTGCCACTACAGCGGCCATGAAGACCGCCAAACTTGCCAAGGAGTCTTAAGATGAGCGAACTGATAATGGGAGCCTACATTCTGATCTGGCCCGCCCTCACCCTTTTGGTATTGATCATGATCTGCCGCGGCGTATGGAAAGACATAGTCGCAGCCAAAAAAGAAAACCGCGAGTTGGTGTAAGTCAGCGCGGACAGCGTAAAAAGCGGACCCTTGAGGTCCGCTTTTTTTATTTGGGCCTGTGCGCGAAGCGCCAGCGCGGCTGCACTCCGCCGACACGCTACAAGTACATCCCTGTAACGCTCGAAAATGCCATCCATGGCATTTAATGGTCGGCTACGGCAATCCCCGCTGCCACTTCGTGAAATTAATGCATTGCCTGTCTAAAAGTTCTGGGTTGAAATGACCGTAACGATTCCCAACATTTGGAACAGCTATTTATTCCTATGAGGAGAGAGCGTTTTTCGTTCATCAAGAGCCCCGTCACAGCAGGCTTCCAGCACAGCCAGGGATAAATCGGGATCATTCAAGGCCTTTGCCACTGCAACCCCTCCCACCATCAATACCATGATTCTTAACGTTGACGCATCCATGGGCTGGTGAGAGCTGTCGGCAACTTTTTTGGCTAATTCCTTGAAAATAGATGTATAACTTTCTCTTATCAGCTGATCCTGCTGTCCAATATCAGACACCAGAAACGCCAGCGGGCATCCGCCTTTCTCCTGACTAAGGTGCTCTGTACTCAGATAACCACGAATTAACGCATCCGCATTTGAAGGGTGCTTTTCGCCCATCTGCTGGGCACGGAAGACGATGGCCTCGGCATAAAGCTCCCGTTTGGAGTTGAAATGAGCATAAAAGGCACCGCGGGTCAGGCCTGCTGACGCCATCACTTGATCAATACTGACACCGGAAAACCCCTTTTCAGTAAAAAGCTCGCCGGCGCTATAAAGAATACGGTTACGTGTTTCAGCACGATGTTCGCTGGGCCAGGACATAATGCTCTCCTCTAGATACCAGCCAATACTCTGCCATGCTTTCAAAATATGTTCTTTAACATATTTTGAACTGAACACACACTGACCACGAGTATCAAACAAGGAGAGTGTTATGGAACCCAATGTCTATATTTTCGGCCCTGCCTTCAGCAGCTTTGTTCGCTCGGTCATGCTGTGTTGCGAAGAAAAAGGCATTTCCTACCGCTATGGCATGTCCCCCAAGGGGCAGAGCATCAGGTTCAAAAGCTCCGAACACCGAACTATTCACCCCTATGGCAAGGTCCCTGCGCTGCTGCACAATGAAAGGGTACTGTTTGAGACCAGCACTATCTGTCGCTATCTCGATGCCTGTTTTGCAGGGCCAGCCCTGCAACCCGATAGCATTCTGGAACGGGCGCAGCTGGATGAACGCTGCGCCGAAATTTCCATTTACATTGACCAGACACTGATCAGGGATCTGGTACTGGAATTCGCCTTTCCCAAGGGACCTGAGGGAAAAATAAGACAGGAGCGAATAGATAAAACACTGCCGGCGGCACGGCAAACACTGCAAAGACTCACAACTCTGCTCGGTGAACATCCTTTTATCTGCGGCCAAAACTACACCATAGCGGATGCTCTGCTGACCCCCGTTCTGGACTATGTAGAACTCCTTCCCATTGGCAAGGAGCTTGTCGGAACCGGGCGTTTGCAAGGCTACTTGAATAGAATGCGGGCCCGGCCCTCTGGTATGAAGGTGCTCAATATCAGGTAAGTCACTCTGATTAAAACGCCCCTGCGTATCTCACTCAGAGGCGCATCACTCAAGCCGCCAGCCAGCGGGCGTAGAGGGGGACGCCGATAAGTACGTTAAAGGGAAAGGTCACCGCCAGTGAGGCCAGCATGGCCAGACCAATATCGGCCTTTTCAATGGAAGCCCCGATGGCGGCTGGTGCTGCGATATAAGAGGCACTGGCCACCAGCGCTACCAGAATAAGGGCACTGCCCGCGGGCAGATCAAGGGCTGAGGCTACCAGTGCGCCCAGGCTAGCCAGCGCCAGTGGGGCCAGCAGCGCAAACAGCATCACAGGCCAACGCTTCCAGGGCACAGGAGTGAGCGCTTTGGCGGCACACAGGCCCATTTCCAGCAAAAACAGCGCCAGCAGCGCCTTGAAGGCATGAATAAACAGCTCACTCACCGGTGCCGCCCGCTCGGGGCCATAAAAGTAACCAATCAGCACACCACCGGTGAGCAGCACTACCCCGCGGCTGGTCAACGCTTCATGCCAGACGCTGCCGCTGCTTACACCGCCTTCCTGCCCCGAGAGGCGCTTGTACAATGAGATGGCCACAATAATGGCGGGCAGCTCCAGCAACACCAGATAAAGCGTGGTTTCCGGCGCAATCTCCAGCTGCAGGGTCTGAGCATAAGCCAGGGCCACCGCAAAGGTACCGGCACTGACAGAGCCGTAGTGGGCGGCGAGGCTGGCGCTGTTGGCCCTGTCCAGACGCAGCAACCGGCGCGCCAGCGGGTAACACGCCAGCGGAATTAATACGCCCAGTGACGCCACCGCCAGCAGCTCGGGCACAAGCTGCCAGTGCAGATTGCCATGCAGTGACAAGCCGCCCTTGAAGCCGATGGTCAGCATCAGCAGTATCCCCAGCGTATCGTAAGCCGCCTTGGGCACCTGTAAGTCGGAGCGGGCCAGCCCCGCCACCACGCCCAGCGCAAAAAACGCCACCACTATGTCTGGCATATGATTCCTCTCTATGCTTGTTAGGCACAACTAAGCCTGCAACAGGGTCAAAGACCTGCTGGTATGGAAAACGGCTTGTGAATATGTGTTCCGGCCGAAGCCGGCTTTGAAAAGTAGGGCCATTTTGCGCTGGCTTCGTTATAGTTGCCAATAAATGTTACATAACACTTATATAGATAATACTCCATGAATGTTCGTCATCTGACCTTTCGCCTGCTGCAGGTGTATGTGACAGTGGTGCGGCTGGGTTCGGTATCCCGGGCTGCCGCCGAGCTGCATCTGACCCAGCCCACCGTGTCCCAGCAGCTTAAACGGCTGGCCGAAGCCGTGGGTGAGCCCCTGCTGGATACCAGAATGAAACCCACTTTTATCGGCACCGAGCTGTATCATGCGGCACTGGAGTCACTGTCGCGCTTTGAAGATTTTGGCGGTTTTCTGCAGGACGCCCGCCAGGGTACCCGTGGCAGCTTCAGCATTGGCGTGGTGACCACCGCCAAATACATATTGCCCCGGCTGCTGGGGCCCTTTAACCGCCAGTTTCCGGGAGTGGAAGTGTCCATCAGCGTGGGCAACCGGGGTTATATTCTGGAGCGCCATCGCCACCAGCAGGATGATGTTTATTTATTCAGCCATCCTCCCACCGGTGAGCACACCCTGAGTGGCCGTTTTATTCATAATCCGCTGGTGCTGATCACACCGCCGGATCACTGGGCGGTGAAGAAACCACCGGTGACTTTTGCCGAACTGCTTAATGAACGTTTTTTATTGCGTGAGCCGGGCAGTGCCACCCGGCTGGTGTTTGAAGAATGGCTGCGCAAGCGTAATTTGCAGCTGAAGCGGGTGATGCAGGTAGAAAGCAACGAAGTCATTCGCATGAGCGTGGAGCAGGGGCTGGGGCTGGCGGTGCTGTCAGAGCATACGCTGGAAGGCGAGCACCGGCTGGGCCGCCCCGCCCTGCCGGAATTTCCGCTCTCCAGCCACTGGTATCTGGTGTGCCATGGCAACCGCCGCCTGCCCTACGCCGCCGCCAATTTTGTGCGTTTTATCAACGACCACCTGGCCGCCTGTGTCAAGGAAAGCTACATAGACAAGGATCTGGCCGCCCTGCTTGGGCATATTAATAAGCCGGGAAATAAACCATGAATGCGGCGTTCAAGTAAGCGCGTCGAGCCGCCATCCGGCTCTGCTTGTTTCCAGCATGCTGCCCTGTGGCCCCCGTCCCTGCTCGGTGATGGTTACCCGGCTACGTTCAACCTGCAGCACCGTCTGGGCCCGGGTACCGTAGTCGTCACCGGTGATAAATATCGACGACAGCCGCCGCTCAAGCTCAAAGGGAATGCCGGTGTCGGGCAGGCGGCCATCGGGTGCCTGAGTAGCGTCGCTCAGCAGCGCCAGTGGTGCTTTTTCGTCCTTGTGATCAAGGGCTGCCAGCCCGCGCTTCAGCCGCAGCGTCTTGGGCCAGGGAGTATTGAGCAGGCCATTGGACAAGCCGTATATTCCCGGGTCAAGAGCATAAGCCGGTGCGCCGGTCCGGTTGCCGCCATAATAGAGTTCGCCCTTCAATACATCCCCTGCCAGCAGGTTAAAGCCGGCATAATCATGCCCGTGTTGCAGCATTTGCTGCATATACTCGGCCGGCCCCTGCTGACCGGTAAGAAAACCGGTCACCAGCTCACCCCGGCTGCGTTTTCCGGCCCGAGGCGCACCTTCACGGACATTGGTAAGGGCGGCAAAGCGGCCGGCACGGGTGATGCCAAGCCAGGTACCACCAGCCTGCAGATCCCGCCCGGCCCAAAGGTAAGGCTGGTCCGGCCACCAGCGGGCCGGCTCGGTGGGGCGGGCATAAAACTCATCCCGGTTGGCCAGCAGTAACAAACGGCCCTCGGCCGGTTGCCAGTTAAAGGCGATCAAACACAAAACGGCGTTCCTTCTTGATGTTCACGGGCCCGTCACCATGCCAGTGTCAGGGTGCGTCTTCACGCACTCGCCAGAAGCTGGCAAAGCGGGGCAAGCCGGTGGCGGTTTCGCCCCGGTAACGATAAGTCACCGTGCTGCCCAAAGCCGGCGGATTGCGTCTTTGCTCATCACTGAACCCGGTGCCCAGCTTGAAGCGACGGCCATCGTCGGTTTCCACCAATAAAGCGCCCATCATGCCGGTATATTTTCCCTGTCCGGGCAGATAGGCCAGCACTGTGGCCTCGGCATCCTGAAACTGCTTTAATTTCAGCAGGTTCTGATTACGGCCGGCGGTATAAAGCGCCTGACGATGATGCAGCATCAGGCCTTCTCCGCCCTGGGCGTTAATCTCATCCAGCAAAGCGGCCAACGCAGTGGCATCGCTCACCCGCTGTTGGGTGACCCACTGCAGCCAGGGCACATTCAGGGAAGCAATCTGCTGCTTAAGTTGTTCTGAGCGCTGCTCAAACGGTCTCTTGCTGTCAGGGGTGTCAAATACCATAAAACGGATCCGACGCCATTCCTCATCTTGCGGTTCAAACCGGCGTACCGCCGCCGACAACTCGGCAAACCGGCCCCGCCCCAGCCAGAGCTCGCCGTCCAGCGGCGTATCGGGAAAACCTTCAATAAACCACCCGGGCACCGCAAAAACGTTGCCGGCCCGGGACATTAACTCACGGCCATTCCAGTATGCCCGCACCCCATCCAGTTTTTCGCTGACCAGAAAATCCGCCGGGTTATAGTGCGGCGCATACTCAGATGCCAGCTGCAGCGGCGGTGCGTCCGCCAGTGCCGACAAGGCCGGCGTCAGCCACAACAAAGACAGGAACAGCGATTCGGGTTTCATCACAATCTCCTTAATAGCCCACTCACAATGTGTGCGGCAAAGTCTAGCCGCTGGGCAACAAAGCAGATTATTTATCCTGATCGGGCACCACATTTACGGGTCGTGAGGCCAGCAAGCCACAGACAAGCTGTACACACTGCAGCACCATCATGAGTACCAGTGCCGTTTGCCAGCCGCCTTCCCAGTCCCGCATAAGCCCCAGCGCTGCCGGGCCGGTAGCCGCCAGCAAATAACCAATGCTCTGAGCCATGGCCGACAGCGCCGTGGCCTGAGCGGTATTGGTGGCACGCAGCACAAAAAACGACAGCGCCAGACTCAGGGCACCGCCACAGCCGATGCCGATCAGCGAGGCCCACAGCAGAGGGGCGGTAGCAGGCTGCCACCAAAGGCCGGCAATGCCGGTAAAGGAAGCCAGAAAAATACCCAGCACCAGAGTACGCTGATTAGCCATGCGCGCCGCCATTATCGGCACCAGAAAATTGAATGGAATGCTCACCAGATTAATCAGGGCGGTGGCTGTACCCGCATCATGGGCAGTCAGGCCGCTTTCCAGCAGAATTTTCGGCAGCCAGGTGGCCATGGAATAAAAATAAAACGACTGCAGCCCCATATAAAAGGTAATGGCCCAGGCAATTTTGCTGCGCCACAGGCTGACTTTTAGCGGATTGGCAGGCTTGCCCACACCTTTTACCTTCACCATGGGCAGCCAGAACAAGATGCACAGCACCGGCAACAGCGCCCACAGTGCCACCGGATAGTGCCAGTGGCCAAAACGCTCCAGCAGCGGCACTGCCAGATACACTCCCAGTCCGGCTCCGGCGCTCAGGGTGACCGAATAAAGCCCCGTCATCAGCCCCACCTTGCGGGGGAAAAAGGCTTTTACCAGACCGGGGATCAGCACATTCAGCAGGGCAATGGCGGCCCCCAACAATAGGGTGCCCAAGAGCACTACTGGGTAGTTATTTACCAGTCTCAGCAAAACGCCCAGGCTGATAATCAGCAAACCGCCGATGGCCAAGGTCTGGGGAGCCCAGCGCCGTGACAAGGCCGGCACACACAGGGAAATAATACCAAAGCAGATCAGTGGCAGCGTAGTCAGCAAACTGAAGGCGCTGGCGCTGATGTTGAGCCCTTCACGAATCTGCTCTACCAGCGGTCCCACCACCACCAGGCCGCCACGCAGATTGGCGGCAGCCAGCAGCAGAGCAATTACCGCCAGGGCAGCAACAAAAGGACGCCCGTAAAAAGGGTCGTCCGACACGGAAGGAGCACTCATTATTGTTATACCTTATTGATGATTAACGACCCATGGTAAAAGTGATAAGGCCTGGACTCAAGCCATTAAAATTACTGGCTTATGTGACCACAGCACTCCGTTTTTATACGGCAACCAGTTACCATTCATTGAAAAGCACCTGACTGGATTGAATGATGCTGGATCCCAAAGACATTACTGCTGTTATTCTGGCCGGAGGCCGGGGCCTGCGCATGCAGGGAGCCGATAAGGGGCTGCTGACATTGTGGGGGCAACCGCTGGTCTGCCATTTACTGGCGCGGCTGAAGCCACAAACCGGACAGGTAATGATCAACGCCAATCGCAACCTGGCGCAATATCGCGAGCTGGCAACCGTTATTCCCGACAGTGAACTGTCTTATGCC
The DNA here is from genome assembly GCF_032842915.1 of Oceanimonas sp. CAM02. NCBI lineage: Bacteria > Pseudomonadati > Pseudomonadota > Gammaproteobacteria > Aeromonadales > Aeromonadaceae > Oceanimonas > Oceanimonas sp. CAM02. Next base: position 34,045 of record NZ_JAWJBK010000022.1, on the reverse strand, counting down.
GGTCCGCTTGCTGGCTTTCAGGCCGGACTGGCTCACGCTCCCAGCGAGTGGGTACTGTTTGTACCCTGCGACAGCCCGCTGATCCCGGATTGCCTGGCCGCCCGCCTGTGTGCCGCCGTGCACCGCCATGATGATATTGCCGTGGTGGATGACGGCACTCAGCTGCATGCGGCCACTGCGCTCATTCATCAGTCGCTGCTGCCTTCCCTGTGCAACTATCTGGATGGCGGCGATCGTAAGCTACAGCTCTGGTTTGAGCAGCACCGGCTGGTACCGGTGGACTTTAGTGACATGCCCGAAGCCTTTTATAACCTCAATACTCCCGACGCACTGCAGGCGCTGGAAGCCAGCAAAGCCCCATAAAAAATGCCGGCAGCGGCCGGCATCTGAGCGGCAAGTTGGCGTTTTTAACGGCCGAAGTAACGCACAAACTGGGCCGGATCGCGCTCGGGCAGCCGGCGTACTTCCACTTCCGGCGTGCCCAGATAGAGAAAGCCCACTATCTGATCCTGCTCTTCAAGACCCAGATCACGGTGAACACCGCGATCAAAGGCAAACCAGCCGGTGCGCCAGATGCCGTTAAAGCCCATGCTCTGGGCCGCCATCTGCATGGCCATCAGGGCACAGCCGGCAGACAGCTCCTGCTCAAGACGCGGCACCTTGCCGTGCTCTTTCACCTTGGCCACCACAGTGATCACCATGGGCGCACGCAAGGGAGCATGGCGGGCCTTGTCGATGGCATCTTCACTTTCGCCCTGAGCTTTGGCAGCAGCGGCCAGTACATCACCCAGAGCGTTGCGCTGCTCGCCTTCAAACACAATAAATTCCCAGGGGGTCAGCCCGGCATGATCCGGTGCCCGCAGGCCGGCACGAAACAGGGTATTGAGCTGCTCACCGGCGGGGGCCGGCGCAATCAGACGAGGGTTGGAATGGCGGTTCAGTAACAGTTCCTGTGCGTCCATGATGTTCTCCTGTATTCAGACCGCGCTACCATAACAGCCCGAAGGCCGGTCATAAAGGCTATATGCGCAGTGCCAGCGCTGTGCCCTGGCGAATGGCGCGCTCGGCATCCAGCTCGGCAGCCACATGGGCTCCGCCAATGACATGTACCGGCTTGCCGGTCTGCTCAAGGGCGGCGTTCAGGCTTTGCTCGGGCTCCTGGCCAGCACAAATCACCACCTGATCCACCGGCAGGCATTCTGCTGTGCCATTGCGCTCTATATGCAGCCCCTGATCGTCAATGCGGGTGTAAGTGACACCGCCCCAAAGATGCACACCATGGTGGCGCAACCCGGCCTTGTGGATCCAGCCGGTGGTTTTGCCCTGCCCTCGCCCCGGCTCCTGGGGCTTGCGCTGCAACAGCCACACCTGCCGCCCGGGCTCGGGCGTATACGCCGGCATCAGGCCGCCGGGCTGACGATATTGGCGATCAATGCCCCACGCCTGTAACCAGTCATTCAGGCTTGGCTCAGGCTCGGCCACCAGAAAATGGGCCAGATCCACGCCTATGCCGCCGGCACCGATAATGGCCACATTGCGTCCGGGCATCACCTCACCGCTTAATATCTGGATGTAGCTGACCACGCTCGGGTGCTGAATGCCCTCAAGTTTCGGCCACCTGGGCCGGACACCGGTGGCCAGAATCACCTCGTCAAAGTCCGCCAGCATGGGCACTTCAGCCCGAGTATTCAGCCGCAGGGTCACACCGGTTTGCTGCAATCTATGGGTAAAATAGCGCAGCGTCTCGGTAAACTCGCTTTTGCCGGGAATGCGCCGGGCATAATTAAACTGGCCGCCAATCACACCGCTTTGCTCGAACAGCGTGACGGTATGCCCCCGCTCGGCAGCGGTGCAGGCAAAGGCCAGGCCGGCGGGTCCGGCCCCCACCACCGCCAGCTTTTTGGCATGCTTGGCAGGAGTGACCGTCAGCTCGGTTTCATAACAGGCAAAGGGATTGACCAGACAACTGGCACGCTTACCATTAAATACGCGATCCAGACAGGCCTGATTACAGGCAATGCAGGTATTGATGCGCTCCGGCATGCCGGCGGCGGCTTTGGCCACAAAACGCGCATCGGCCAGAAAGGGCCGGGCCATACAGATCAGATCGGCCTGGCCGCTGGCCAGAATCTGCTCCGCCACCTCGGGCGTATTAATGCGGTTGGTGGCCACCACCGGTATGGTCAGCTGCTGTTTGATGCGTTCGGTAATCCAGCTGAAGGCCCCTCTGGGCACACAGGTGGCAATGGTGGGAATGTGTGCCTCATGCCAGCCGATGCCGGTATTGATAAGGGTAACGCCGGCCTGCTCCAGCGCTTGTCCAAGGGCAATTACCTCTTCCAGGCTGGAGCCCTGCTCCACCAGATCCAGCATGGACAGCCGAAAGATAATAATAAAGTTTTGTCCCGCCCGGGCACGGACAGCACGGACTATGTCCAGCGCCAGTCTGTGGCGGTTGGCGGCACTGCCGCCCCAGGCATCGGTTCTTTTATTGGTGCGTGAACACAGAAACTGATTAATGAGATAGCCTTCCGAGCCCATGATTTCCACGCCGTCGTATCCTGCCTGCTTTGCCAGGCTTGCTGTATCAGCAAAGTCGGCAATGCAACGGCGAATGCGGCGCTCACTCATGGCACTGGCAGAGAACCGGCTGATCGGGGATTTACCTGCCGAGGGTGCCTCGGCAAAAGGATGAAAGGCATAGCGGCCCGCATGCAATATCTGCAGAGCAATTTTGCTGCCCGCCTCATGCACGGCTGTGGTGAGCTTGCGATGACGGGCCAGCTGCCAGCAAAAACTCAGCTGGGCCGCATTGGGTGCCAGCCGGCCGCGAACGCTGGGGGCGATGCCGCCGGTAATAATCAGTCCCACACCGCCCTCGGCCCGCGCACGGTAAAAGGCCACCAGCTTGTCAACGCCGCCGCGTTCTTCTTCCAGACCAGTATGCATGGATCCCATGATCACGCGGTTTTTCAGAGTAGTAAAACCCAGATCCAGAGCAGACAACAAATGAGGATAGGCAGGCATAAACTCTCTCGGTAATCAAAGGAAAGGCCTGATTAAATTAGAAGATGCCAGCACAAATTTCAAACACGTGTTTAACTCATTTTTTCGTGAAGTTGTCTTCGTTTACCATCGCTGACCGTGGCATTGTGACCATGCTGCCGCCATAATGGACTAATTCGACCCTCTTGTTTAAGGCGCTGTTTATGTGGTCTGCCATTAAATGGATATTTCGCACTCTGGGCCGAGTGCTGAGCATCTTTCGCTCTCTGATCGTCAACCTGTTTTTTTTATTGGGGCTGTTGGGTTTCTTCGTAATATTTTTTGGCGAAAAAGAGGCACCGGTGCTGCCCTCCAGTGCTGCGCTGACACTGGAAATAAACGGTCCCGTGCTGGAGCAGGATATTCAAAGCAGTCCGCGCCGCCTGTTCAACAAATGGCTGGCCGGCGACAGCGCTCCCCCGCCGCTGACTCTGGAGCAAATCAAGCAGGCACTTGCTGCAGCCCGCCACGATGACAGCATCAAGGCGGTCGTGCTCAGACTACAGAACATGACAGAGTCAAGTTTGACCAAACTGGATGAAATCGGCGCTGCTCTGGAAAGCTTTAAAACGTCAGGCAAGCCAGTCTACGCCATTGGCGATTATTACACTCAGGGCCAGTATTACCTGGCGGCTCATGCCGATGAGATCTGGCTGAATCCGGCCGGTGCCGTCACCATTCAGGGGCTGGGCGTATACCGGCTGCATTACAAATCATCCTTTGAGCGTTTTGATATTACGCCCCATGTGTTCAGAGTGGGCACTTACAAGTCGTTTGTGGAGCCCTATCTGCGCGATGACATGTCCGCTGAGAGCCGGGAAGACGCACTGCGCTGGCTGGGCCAGCTGTGGCAGCATTATCAGGATAATGTGAGCACACTGCGTAATATTCCTGCTGATCATATCAGCCCGGGCAAGGAGTTGCTGCTAAGCCGCTTTCGGGCAGTAGGTGGTGATCCGGCCCAGTATGCACTGGAACAGGGACTGGTAGATAAACTGGCTACTCGTCATGACATGCTGGTGGAAGTGAGTAAGGTAGCCGGCTGGGATCATGCCGCCGGCACCTATCAAAGCGTGGGTGTAAGCCGCTATCTGACCTACGCTGCTAACGAGAAAAGCACAGCTCCCGCCATTGGTCTGATTACCGCCAGTGGTGCCATTATGGGCGGAGAGCCGGCACCTAATACCATCAATGATGAACAGCTGTCCCGCCTGATTGACCGCGCCCGCCGTGACAATGAGCTGAATGCACTGGTACTTCGCATCGACAGCCCCGGCGGCAGTGCCTTTGCCGCCGAGCAGATCCGCGCTGCCTTGCTGCGCTTCAAGGAAAGCGGCAAGCCGCTGGTGGTGTCCATGGGCAGCACAGCCGCCTCGGGAGGCTACTGGATTGCCGCCGACGCCGATAAAATCTATGCCGCCCCCACCACCCTCACCGGCTCCATTGGCGTATTTGGTCTGTTTCTTACCTTTGAAGACGCGCTGGAAAAGCTGGGCCTGAATACCGATGGCGTGGGCACTACCGACTTTGTCGGTGCCGGCCTGACCACCGGCCTGCCCGAGCATGCCCAGGAGCTGATCCAGCTGGGTGTAGAGCACACCTACGATCAATTTGTCACCCTGGTGTCAAAAGGACGTGAACTTGAGCCCAAGCAGGTGGAAGCCGCCGCTCAGGGCCATGTATGGACCGGCAGTGATGCTCAGGCCCTGGGGCTGGTCGATGAGCTGGGGTATCTTGATGATGCCCTGGCCGGTGCCGCCGAGCTGGCTGGCTTGGGTGAATACCGGATAAAACCGGTACAACTGCCCCGCTCTCCTAAAGAGCTGCTGATGGCTCAGCTGCTGGACTCCAGACTGGATGCACAGGCGCTGCTTCAGACCGCTCTGCCCGAGGTACTACGACCGGCGGCTGAGCAACTGAATAACGAGCTGAATACCCTGAGCCAGTTTAACGATATCCGTGGCCAGTATGTGCTGTGTGTTGAGTGTCAGGAGTTTTAATGAGCCGCAAAAAAATCTATATCGCCTACACCGGCGGCACCATCGGCATGCAGAAATCCGCCAGGGGCTATGTGCCCCTGGCGGGCTTTATGACTGACAGTCTGGCCGCCACCCCCGAACTGCACCGGCCGGAAATGCCTGCTTATCATATCAGTGAGTATGATCCCTTAATTGACTCTTCAGACATGACCCCTGCCGACTGGCAGCACATTGCTGATGATATTCGTGCTCACTACGACGAGTATGACGGCTTTGTGGTGCTGCACGGCACCGATACCATGGCATTTACCGCTTCTGCGCTGTCTTTCATGCTGGAAGATCTGGACAAGCCGGTAATCGTGACCGGCTCACAAATTCCGCTGGTAGAGCTACGCTCAGACGGCCGCAATAATCTGCTGAATGCGCTTTATATTGCTGCCGAATACCCCATTCATGAGGTGGGCCTGTTCTTTAATAACCAGCTGTACCGGGGTAACCGGGCCAGCAAGGTGCACGCCGATGGCTTTAATGCCTTTGACTCGCCCAACTTTCCGCCTCTGCTCAATGCCGGTATTCATATCAGTCTTGAGGCGGGCAGGCTAAGTCAGTCCAGCGGCAAGCCGCTTACCGTCAGTGCCATTACGCCTCAGCCCATTGGGGTGGTCACGCTCTATCCGGGGATCAGTGCAGAGGTCATCGCCAACCTGCTGCGCCAGCCGGTGAAGGCCCTGCTGCTGCTGTCTTACGGCGTGGGTAATGCTCCCCAGAGCACAGCCATGCTGGAGCTGCTGAGTGAAGCGTCGGCACGGGGAGTGATCATTGTGAACCTCACGCAATGCCGCCGCGGCTCGGTCAACATGGAAGGCTATGCGCCCGGTAAGGCACTGGCTAACGCCGGTGTGCTGTCGGGCTATGACATGACCACGGAAGCCGCTCTGACCAAACTGCATTATCTGCTGAGCAAAAATCTGCCGGCTGATGAAGTGCGCCGGCTGATGGGGCAAAGCCTCAGGGGCGAGCTGACGGCACCCGCCGGCTGACCCGGGCCTGAAACGTAAAAAACCCGCCGAAGCGGGTTTTTTTAGGTTTTAAATCATTTAAAAATGATTACAGAACCTGAATCTGAGAAGCCTGAGGACCCTTGGCACCCTCAGCCGGGGTGTAGGATACCTGCTGACCTTCGGCCAGGGTTTTAAAGCCGGTGCCAACGATTTCGGAGAAATGGGCAAACAGATCTTTGCCGCCGTCAGCGGGAGTGATGAAACCAAAACCTTTGGACTCGTTGAACCATTTTACAGTGCCAGTAGCCATGTATACTTTCCTTTTAAAACATATGAATGGGCAAATGCCCGGAACCGCAATAAATCAAATAAGGAAGCGTGGTGACTATGGAGCCGTAAGGACCAACAAAGTACTGATGCTGCGCTGACTTGAGAATCTTGCTGAGGTGCACTCTACGGTAGTGGAGGCATGGCGTCAAACACTATCGACAAATAAACTGAATGTTTTTTGTACAGCACTAAAAAAGGCACCCGAAGGTGCCTTTTGACTTCAAGTGACCCCGGCTTATTTGCCGCTGGCCACCCGGGCATGCATTTCCTGTACGGAAATGACTGACTCGGTAGCGTCGTGCTCCATGGCCATCACGGTGGCAAAACCACCATTCAGGGTCGTGGTGTAAGACAGCTTCTGCGCCAGCGCGCCGCGGCGCAGCTGACGGGAGTCTTCAATAGCCTGACGACCTTCCGCGGTGTTAATAATGTAGGTGTACTCATTGTTCTTGATGCGATCAAGAATATGCGGACGACCTTCATGCACCTTGTTCACCAGGCGCGGATTGATATTGGCTTCACCCAATACCACGGCGGTGCCGTGGGTGGCATCAATCTGATAACCGGCGGCAATCAGGCTGGCGGCCAGGTCAACCACCCGCTGCTTGTCGCTGTGACGCACAGACAGCAGCGCACGGCCTTCCTTCGGTACGGCCTTGCCGGCACCCAGGTGAGCTTTGCCAAAGGCTTCAGCAAAGGTTTCACCCACGCCCATCACCTCACCGGTAGAGCGCATTTCCGGGCCCAGCAGCGGATCAACGCCGGGGAACTTGTTAAACGGCAGCACCACTTCCTTCACGGAGTAGTAAGGCGGAATAATTTCCTCGGTCACGCCCTGCTCCGCCAGCGACTTGCCGGCCATGGCGCGGGCTGCCACCTTGGCCAGGGGCACACCGGTGGCCTTGGACACGAAGGGCACGGTACGGGCGGCACGGGGGTTGACCTCGATGAGGTAAATATCGTTGCCCTTGACCGCGAACTGCACGTTCATCAGGCCAACAACGCCCAGCTCCAGTGCCAGCTTGCGTACCTGCTCACGCATCTCGTCCTGAATGGACTGGCTCAGGGTATAGGGAGGCAGTGAACAACCGGAGTCACCGGAGTGAACGCCGGCCTGCTCGATGTGCTCCATGATGCCGCCAATCACCACGTCCTTGCCGTCGCAGATGGCATCTACGTCTACCTCGGTAGCGTCATCCAGGAAGCGGTCCAGCAGTACCGGCGACTCGTTGGATACACTGACCGCTTCGTTGAAGTAGCGGCGCAGATCCTGCTCGTCATAAACGATTTCCATGGCGCGGCCACCCAGTACATAGGACGGACGCACCACCAGCGGATAACCGATATCAACAGCCAGATTTACGGCCTGATCCAGAGCGGTCACAGTCGCATTCTGAGGCTGCTTGAGGCCCAGACGATCCACCGCCTGCTGGAAGCGCTCGCGGTCTTCAGCCCGGTCAATGGCGTCGGGGCTGGTGCCGATAATAGGCACACCGGCTGCTTCCAGAGCGCGTGCCAGTTTCAGCGGAGTCTGACCGCCGTACTGCACGATCACGCCCTTGGGCTGCTCGACCCGTACGATTTCCAGCACGTCTTCCAGGGTCACCGGCTCAAAATAGAGACGGTCGGAGGTGTCGTAGTCGGTGGAGACGGTCTCGGGGTTACAGTTGACCATAATGGTCTCGTAACCGTCTTCACGCAGTGCCAGAGAAGCGTGCACGCAGCAATAGTCGAACTCGATACCCTGACCAATACGGTTGGGGCCGCCACCCAGTACGATAATTTTGTCTTTATCGGACGGATTGGCCTCACACTCTTCGTCGTAGCTGGAGTACATATAGGCGGTGTTGGTGGCAAACTCGGCGGCACAGGTATCCACCCGCTTGTATACCGGGAAGATTTCATGGCGGTGACGCAGCTTGCGCACTTCGCCTTCGGCCACGCCCAGCAGCTTGCCCAGACGGGCATCGGCAAAGCCCTTGCGCTTGAGGGCGCGCAGCAGCTCGGGAGTCAGGCCGGCCATACCAGCGTCTTTTACCTGTTCTTCCAGCTTCACCAGCTCTTCAATCTGCACCAGGAACCAGCGGTCAACGTTGGTCAGCTTGAACACACCGTCCACGCTCATGCCGGCACGGAAAGCATCGGCGATGTACCAGATACGCTCGGCACCCGGATCCTGCAGCTCATGGCGAATGCGCGCCAGGCTTTCCGGATCGTTCAGGTCAACAATGGGATCAAAGCCGTTCATGCCGGTTTCCAGGCCGCGCAGGGCTTTCTGCACTGACTCCTGGAAGTTGCGGCCGATGGCCATGACTTCACCCACCGACTTCATTTGTGTGGTCAGGCGATCGTTGGTACCGGCAAACTTTTCAAAGTTAAAGCGCGGAACCTTGGTCACCACATAATCGATGGCCGGCTCAAAGGATGCCGGAGTGCGGCCGCCGGTAATGTCGTTCTGCAGCTCGTCCAGGGTGTAACCGACAGCCAGCTTGGCGGCAATTTTGGCGATGGGAAAACCGGTGGCCTTGGAGGCCAGCGCGGAAGAGCGGGACACACGGGGGTTCATCTCGATGATGACCATGCGGCCGTCTTTGGGGTTCACACCAAACTGCACGTTGGAACCGCCGGTTTCCACACCAATTTCACGCAGCACCGCCATGGAGGCGTTGCGCATCAGCTGGTATTCCTTGTCGGTCAGGGTCTGGGCCGGCGCCACTGTGATGGAGTCACCGGTGTGCACACCCATGGCGTCGAAGTTTTCAATGGCACAGACGATGATGCAGTTATCATTGCGATCCCGCACCACTTCCATCTCGTACTCTTTCCAGCCGATCAGGGATTCGTCGATCAGCAGCTCGTTGGTGGGCGACAGGTCCAGACCACGAGTACAAATTTCTTCAAATTCTTCCCGGTTGTAGGCAATGCCGCCACCGGTGCCGCCCATGGTGAAGCTGGGGCGAATGATACAGGGGAAACCCACCTGATCCAGCACACCGTAGGCTTCGTCCATATTATGGGCAATGCCGGCACGGGGGCATTCCAGGCCGATGCTCTTCATCGCCTTGTCAAAGCGGTAGCGGTCTTCGGCCTTGTCGATGGCGTCGGCGGTAGCACCGATCATTTCCACGCCGAACTCTTTCAGCACACCGTGCTTTTCCAGCTCCAGCGCACAGTTCAGTGCGGTCTGGCCACCCATGGTGGGCAGCACCGCATCCGGCCGCTCCTTCTCGATGATTTTGCGCACTACCTGCCAGTCGATGGGCTCGATATAAGTGGCATCGGCCATCTCTGGATCGGTCATGATGGTGGCCGGGTTGGAGTTGACCAGAATGACGCGATAACCTTCTTCGCGCAGGGCCTTGCAGGCCTGGGCACCGGAGTAGTCGAATTCACAGGCCTGGCCGATCACAATGGGGCCGGCACCCAGGATCAGAATGCTCTGTATGTCTGTACGTTTTGGCATGTCTCTACCCTACTCCTTATGCGCGGTATTTCTTGATCAGTTCGATAAAATGATCGAACAGGTTGGCGGCCTCGTGCGGGCCCGGACTGGCTTCCGGGTGTCCCTGAAAAGAGAACGCCGGCTTGTCGGTGCGATGCATGCCCTGCAGGGTGCCGTCAAACAGCGACACATGGGTAGCGCGCAGGTTCTCGGGCAGGGTGTCGCCGTCTACCGCAAAGCCGTGGTTCTGTGAGGTGATCATCACCACATCACGATCCAGATCCTTCACCGGGTGGTTGGCGCCATGATGGCCGTGACCCATTTTCACGGTCTTGGCACCACTGGCCAGTCCCAGCAGCTGGTGACCGAGGCAAATGCCGAACACCGGAATCTCGGTCTCGAGGAAGGTCTTGATGGCCTCAATGGCATAGTTACAGGGCTCGGGGTCGCCGGGACCGTTGGACAGGAAAATGCCGTCCGGATCCATGGCCAGCACTTCTGACGCCGGGGTCTGGGCAGGAACCACGGTCAGGCGGCAGCCGCGATCTACCAGCATGCGCAGAATATTGCGCTTGGCACCGAAGTCGTAAGCCACCACATGGTAGGGCAGCTCGGCGTCGGTGGGCTGGCTGTGGCCCAGGCCCAGCTGCCAGCTGCCTTCACGCCATTCATAGGCGGCAGCCGTGGTGACTTCCTTGGCCAGGTCCATCCCCTTGAGGCCCGGAAAGTCTTTGGCTTCGGCCAGTGCCTTGGCTTCATCCAGATTGCTGCCGGCCAGAATGCATCCGGCCATGGAGCCTTTCTCACGCAGAACGCGGGTCAGCTTACGAGTATCGATATCGGCAATACCCACTATATTGTGAGCTTTGAGGTAATCGGACAGGGTGCGCTGGTTACGAAAGCTGGAAGCGATAATGGGAAGATCGCGAATAATCAGACCCTGAGCCTGAATCCGGTCGGATTCTTCATCTTCGGCGTTAGTGCCGGTATTGCCTATATGAGGATAAGTGAGCGTGACGATTTGGCGTGCATAGGAAGGATCGGTAAGGATTTCCTGGTATCCCGTCATTGACGTGTTAAATACCACCTCACCAACGGAACATCCGTCGGCGCCAATGGCTGTACCGTGGAAGACCGAGCCATCTTCCAATACGAGCAGCGCTGAGTGATTCAAGACAACCTCCAAGTTAATTCTTATAAATCAACAATTTACCTGGCTGTCCCGAGCTACAGACAAAAAAATTTTACTGCATCTCGGCTAATACTGGGCAAATTCTGTGTATTTTATCTGTACCAGCGGTTTTCGACAAACTTTTTTGTGAACCAAAACACTGAAAGTCGAAAAAATCACCTGTGACAGCATAAAAATTCAGAATAACAGTATAAAAAGAAAGGGGAAAACCATCAAAACAGAATAAATAACACTTTGGCCCAAACAATCAAAAAAACGCCTGATTTTATTTAAAAATAAAAATAAAAAACTTTACAAACAAACACTTACCAAAATGTAAATAAAAAAAGCATTCCACCTTCATGCGCACAGCGCCGGCGGAATGCTTTTTTCTGGCAATATTGCTGCTTATTTAAGCCCCAACACATCCTGCATATCAAAAATGCCTGCTGGCTGGACAGCAATCCAGGCTGCTGCCCGCACAGCACCGTTGGCGAAGGTCAGCCGGTTGGACGCCTTATGCGTGATCTCGACCCGCTCACCAATGTCGGCAAATAAAGCAGTATGCTCGCCGACCACATCGCCGGCACGAATGGTGGCAAAGCCAATGGTGTTTGGATCCCGCTCACCGGTAATGCCTTCCCGGCCGTAAACGGCACACTCTTTAAGATCACGACCGAGTGTATTGGCAATCACCTCGCCCATGCTCAGTGCCGTACCGGAGGGAGCATCTACCTTATGGCGATGATGCGCTTCGATAATTTCAATATCGGTATAATCACCCATGACTTTTGCCGCCTGCTCCAGCAGCTTGAACACCAAATTAACGCCCACACTGTAATTGGAGGCAATCACCATGGCAGTATCAGCGGCGGCAGCCTGGATCTCGGCTTTCTGCTCATCGGTAAAGCCGGTGGTGCCGATCACCAGACGCTTGCCGTACTCTTGCGCCAGGGCAATATTGGTCAGAGTCGCTTCGGGGCGGGTAAAGTCGATGATCACATCCACATTATCAATAGTTTCAGCCAGGCTGGCTGTCACCGGTACATTGAGCCGGCCTACATTGGCCAGTTCACCGGCATCGGCACCCAGCACACTGGAGCCGGCATGCTCAATGGCCGCGGTCAGCACCACGCCCTCGGTGTTGGTCACGGACTCTACCAGTACCTTGCCCATACGTCCGTTGCAGCCGGCAATGGCGATGCGAACCGGATTACTCATGTTATTTTCCCTTTTATCATTGGCCATATTGCGATAGTTATGCAGTTTGCCAGAATGCGCTTTCCTTGCAAATTACACAAACGTAAACCGGGCATAAAAAAACCGGCCGAGGCCGGTTTTTTCAGACTGTCTGAAATCAGGCGATTTCAAGCAGCTCAACTTCAAATACCAGGGTGGAGCACGGTGGGATAGAGCCGGCACCCTGCTCGCCGTAGGCCAGGTGATGAGGAACGAACAGCTTCCACTTGGAGCCAACCGGCATCAGCTGCAGTGCTTCTACCCAGCCCTTGATCACGCCATTTACCGGGAACTGAGCCGGTTCACCGCGCAGTACGGAACTGTCAAATACAGAGCCATCGGTAAAGGTACCGTGATAGTGCACACGCACAGTATCGGTTTCGGCAGGCTTGGCACCGTTACCGGCAGTCAGTACTTCGTACTGCAGACCAGATTCGGTTTGCTGCACTTCGGTACGCTCGGCATTGGCGGCCAGGAAAGCAGCTTCTTCTTCCTTTGCTTTGGCGGACTGAGAAGCCTGCTCGGCTTTCATACGCTCGGTGATCACGCCAAAAGCAGCGTTGATGTCTTCCCGGGATACGGCAAACTCTTCACCGTTGAGGGAGTCGGCCAGACCTTGTTGTACGGCGGCAATGTTCAGCCCTTCAAACGGCTGCTGGGCCAGCTGATCACCGATCTGACGGCCGATGCCATAGCTGGCTTTCTGTTCTACTGTCTCGTAAGACGACATGGAATTCCCTCTGTGTTTGAGTGCAAAGATGCCATGCTAACAAATTACGCCAGTGAGCTGAACGCCCAATCGGGTTGCCTGGCCAATAATGCCGCACCCCGGACGCCACCGGCCCCGCCGAACACGGGTCCATAAACCGGTGGCGCTTGCATACCGGTCATCAGGCAGGCAGGCAGGCGCGAAGCCAGGGCCTGATACAAAGCCGGGGTTTCACTGATGCCACCGCCAAGCACAATGGCATCGGGGTCAAGCTGCGTGATCAGGGTTCCCAGTCCGGAAGACAGTATATCCAGATAGACGTTCATGCAGGTGGTTGCTCTGGCATCTCCTTCAAGCCAGGAGTCCATCAGCTGCTGGCCTGTTTGCTCGCTGCCTGTATATTGCGCCAGCCGGGCCAGACCAGTACCGGAAACATAGGTTTCCAGACAGGCAATACGGCCGCAGCCACAGGCATAAAGAGGCAGTCCGGGATAACGGGCCAGCACATCGGCCCCCACAGGTCCGTGGCCAAATTCACCACAGCCGAAACGGCGTCCGCTGATCAGGCAGCCTTTATGGATAAGCGCGCCACCTACTCCGGTCCCAAGGGTCAGACCCAGCGCCAGTTCTTTTCCAGCCACGGCACCACCGTGAGACTCCGAGAGCAAAAAGCAGTTGGCATCATTGTTGCCATAAACGGGCCGTTCCAGCCGCAGCTGCAGATCACCAAGCAGATTACGGCCATGAATAGCGGGTACGTTGGGTGCCAGTACAGCCCCCTTTTCATTTTGAATACCGGGAAACCCAAACCCAACCGGCATTTTGGCACCAAAATGACTGTCAGCACGCTGGATCTGCTCAGTGATCAGTGCCAAAAAGGCGTCATAATCGTCTTTTGGCGTGGCATGCACCTCGGCAAGCTGCGGGTGAAGCTTGTCATCATAGGCAGCGAAAGCAATTTTTGTACCACCGATATCAAAACCGTAGATCATCAGCGGTCACACGCCGGCTGCTTGCCCTGTGCCCGGGCCTGCATATAAAGCGTGCGGGCTTCCGGCAGCAGGTCCGACAACCCCTGTATACGGGTGCCATGGGCAGGATGAGTAGAAAGTAATTCCGGCGGCTGATTACCGGATTCAGCAGCAGCCATGTTGCGCCACAGGGCAATGGCCTGCTCCGGATCAAACCCTGCCTGAGCCATTAACTGTAAGCCCAGTTTGTCTGCTTCGGCTTCCTGCTCTCGACCATAAGGCAACAGGTAACCTACCTGCACTCCCAGACCCAGCGCAGCCATGGCCGACTCTCTTACACCAGACTGACCCAGGGCGGCATCGGCGGCAGTCAACCCGATGTTGGCAAGCTGAGTGCGTGACACGCGCTCGTTGCTGTGCCGGGCAAGTACGTGAGCAATCTCGTGCCCGATAACAGCGGCAAGCTGATCCTGGCTATTGGCAACCTTAAGCAGACCGGTATAGACACCGATATTCCCGCCCGGCAGTGCAAAGGCATTAATTTGTTCGGAATCAAATAACACCACTTCCCACTGATTAGCGCCGGGTAGCGTGGCGGTCAGCTGGCTGGTCACGCACTGCACATAACGATTAAGACCGCGATCAGTGCTGATACGCTCCTGCTCCTTGAGCTGGGTGAACGACTGCTCACCCAGCTGTTGCATGTCGTTTTCGGAAAATAGCAGCACCTGGCTGCGGCCGGTAGGAGACTGAGTGCAGGCTGTTAATGCACCCAGTACGAAAGCCAGAATCATTACTCGCACCGCTTTACCCTCAACTATGCCAAAATTTCATTTTTTAGCATAACTGCCGGCTTACACAAGCGGTAAACAGACTCGAACGCATTATTTTGACGAAAACGCTGCCGTCCGCTTCATTGCGTCAGAAGGTGTCATCACTCCGGGCCAATCTGACCTGCTTCAGGCACAGTGGTGCCAGCCAGCAGCCAAAGAGTATATTTGTGCAGCTCCGGATGTTGTGCCAGCGCCACCAGAAAGGCACCGCCGACTTCCCGATACCCCAGCTCATAATTCTTTAGGGTCGTGGGCGGAACCTGCAGCAACTCGGCAAACTTGGGCCGGCTGAGCCCCATGGCTTCGCGTATTTTACGGATTTTTTGTCCGACCAGACTGGTATCAGGATTCATAATCTTGCTACTCCTCATTATGCAGATTACGACACAAGGTTGTGTTCACCCTTTAGTTTAACACTGCTGAACAGACTCGTTATGAACTGAGTGAAATTTATTCAACAAAAAAACTGGCACAACAGCGTTTAAGACAAACCATTACCCTGATACCAACTTTTAACGCAGCTGATATCAGACTTGTTACCCCAAACTGGGGCATTATTGAGCACGCATACCTTGTTAGAGCCTGTTAAACACGCTAATCTGGTTTCGCGTGGGTATGCTGATAACACCTATAACACGCATCACATATGCGAATTAAAGAATATTATGTCAGCAACCATTTAAAACTCATTTGAATGAGGAATAAAAAATGAAAAAGACAGTGGCTCCTACAGTTCTGGCAGTGGCTCTTGCCGCTGGTTTGTCCACCAATGTAATGGCAAACGACTGGTACATCGGTGGTGGTGCAGGTTTGGCAAACTTTGAAGACATTCAGGACAACCTGCCTGCCGTCAAAGACGAAACCGGCTCCATCAATGCTTTTGCAGGTTATAACTTTAACCAGTACTTTGGTGCTGAAGCAGGCTATACCCTGTTCAACGGTGGTGCGACCCGTACCCACAACGCCAACATTTCTGCTATTGGCCGTTATCCGCTGAGTCCCAAGCTTTCCGTATTTGGTGAAGCTGGTGCCTGGGGCTGGCGCTCCGTTCGCGCTATCAACCACGATGGCATTTCTCCCATGGCTGGTCTGGGTGTAACTTACCAGGTGACTGATCTGGTTGATGTACAGGCTCGCTATCGTCGTATCGAAAATGTTGGTGACCTCGCTGACAACGGTTACGAAAGTGACGTGAACAACTTCATGGTTGAGTTTGTTCTGCACCCTAACCGTCGCAAAGCCGCCCCGGCACCTGCTCCGGTAGCTCCGCAGCCTCAGCCTGAAGTGACTTACGAAACCCGTACTGTGACTGCAGACGGCTCTGTTTACTTTGCTTTTGACAGTTCAGCTCTGTCTGCTGACTCCCGTGCCACTCTGGACGAAGTTGCGGCCTTTGCTGCCCAGAATCCGGACTATCAGATTGAACTGGCCGGCTATGCTGACCGTCTGGGCAGCGCCGAATACAACCGCAAGCTGTCTGAGCGCCGTGCGCTGGCCGCCAAGGAATATCTGGTAAACCAGGGCGTAGCTGCACAAAACA
The DNA here is from genome assembly GCF_032842915.1 of Oceanimonas sp. CAM02. Taxonomy (NCBI): domain Bacteria; kingdom Pseudomonadati; phylum Pseudomonadota; class Gammaproteobacteria; order Aeromonadales; family Aeromonadaceae; genus Oceanimonas; species Oceanimonas sp. CAM02. The sequence continues at coordinate 17,785 of NZ_JAWJBK010000022.1, read as the reverse complement.
TTCAGACCGCCTGGTACGGTGAAGAGCTGGCTCAGGGCGTAACTGATGCCGAGCGTCAGCGCGACCGTCGTGTAGATGCCAAAGGCCAGGCCAGCATCCAGGTTGAAATCGTTGAATAACACAGCCTGTTACTACCCGTGAAAAAACGGCCCTGAGGGGCCGTTTTTGTTTTCTCACTGGCAGGCATAATCTGGCATACTTGCTGTTTATCTTCACCTGGAGCAGTCCTGATGCAATGTTACTGTGACAGCAAACTTACTTTTGCCGACTGCTGCCAGCCTTTTCTGGCAGGCAGGCTGGCAGCTCCAACGCCTCTGGCGCTGATGCGCTCACGCTACAGCGCCTACCGGCTGGGACAAGGTGACTATCTGGTCAGTACCTGGCACCCGGATACACTGGGTAAACTGGATGCCACTGCCCTTGCCGACTCAGGGCTGAATACCGACTGGCTCGGCCTCACAATTGTTTTTGCCAGAGGCACAAATAAAGACCACGAGGGCGAGGTGGAGTTTAAAGTACGTTACCGTGAAAACGGACGTGTAGTACTGCTGCATGAGCGCTCTCTTTTTGTGCGACTGAACCAGAATTGGGTATATCACTCCGGCGTGCATAACCCGCCCAAAGCCGGCCCTAACCTGCCCTGCCCCTGTGGCAGCGGAAAAAAGTACAAGCACTGCTGCAGCCGCCGTTATTAAGGCTTAATCAACAACAAGAAGACACTGATGGAACGTAAAATTCTGCTGAGTCACTGCCCGGACGCCCGGGGACTTATCTCTAAAATTACTAATATTTGTTATAAGCATCAGCTTAACATTGTACGTAATGCTGAGTTTGTGGATCACGATAACGGCCACTTCTTTATGCGTACCGAGCTGGAAGGCCGCTTTAATGATGTTACTCTGCTGGCAGATCTGAACGAAGCCCTGCCGGAAGGCGGCCAAAATCGTCTGGTACCTGCAGGCAGCAAACGGGTCGTGATACTGGTAACCAGGGAAGCCCATTGTCTGGGTGATATTCTGATGAAACACTTCAGTGGTGCCATGAATATCGACATAGTGGCAGTGGCCGGCAACTATGACACCCTGCAGTCACTGACCGAAAAGTTTGATATTCCTTACCACACTGTGTCTCACGAGGGTCTTAACCGCGCTGAGCACGAGCGTCTGCTGACCGAGGTGATAGACAGCTACGATCCCGACTATGTGGTGCTGGCCAAGTATATGCGCATCCTTAGCCCGGAGTTCGTGGCTCGTTACAACAAGCGCATCATTAATATTCACCACTCTTTTCTTCCCGCCTTTATCGGTGCTAGCCCTTATCGTCAGGCCTATGAGCGGGGTGTAAAGATGATTGGCGCCACCGCCCATTTCGTCACCGACGATCTGGACGAAGGCCCGATTATCGAGCAGGACGTGACTCACGTCAGTCACGCATATTCTGCCGAAGACATGGCAAGAGCCGGCCGGGATGTGGAGAAATCAGTATTGAGCCGGGCACTCAACCTGGTGCTGGAAGAAAGAGTATTCGTCTACGGTAACCGTACTGTGGTGTTTAAATAACCCCCTTCGGGGGAGCTGTAATCCCCCTTGGGGAGCTGTAAGCCGTAAGCTGTCAGCTATAAGTGACGGTGCTTGATGGCTCACAGCTGTGTTTGTAAATGCCTGGCTGACAGCTTAAAGCTGGCCGCTTACAGCTATATTATTTGTGGCTTTTCTCAAAGGCGGCCTTTTGCTCTGGGGTCGCTTCCTGCTGGTATTTATCCTTCCACTCACTGTAGGGCATGCCGTATATCTGCTCACGGGCCTGATCGTAGTTCATCTCTACTCCCTGCGCTTCAGCGGCGGCCAGATACCATTTACTCAGGCAGTTGCGACAAAAACCGGCCAGGTTCATCAGATCGATATTCTGCACATCCTTACGCTTGTCCAGATGCGTTATCAGGGCACGAAAAGCAGCAGCTTCAAGTTCGGTCTGAGTTTGCTTGTCCATCGTCTTCTCCATTTGCTGTTGAAGTGTCATTATAACGGCTAGTAAGACAAACCTCATGAGGCAACGCCATGAAACGCAGTCACTTTTTCGCCCAAATGGCACGAATGAAGCTGATCCAGCGCTGGCCGCTGATGCGCAACACGGTTCCCGAGAACGTGGCTGAGCACAGTCTGCAGGTGGCCATGGTCGCTCATGCTCTGGTGATAATTAAAAATACTCTGTTTGATGGCAAGCTCGATCCCGGCACCGCCGTTATGCGCGCCCTCTATCATGACGCCAGCGAAGTGCTGACCGGGGATTTACCCACCCCGGTAAAGTATTTCAACCAGGACATTGCCAGTGCCTACAAGGCCATAGAGCAAAATGCCGAGCAAAGCCTGCTGACCATGCTGCCAGCCGAGCTGCGCACGGCCTATGAGCCCTTGATAGGTGGCCACGTGGAAGACGACTACAGCCCGCTGGTGAAGTCAGCCGATATTCTCTGCGCCTATCTCAAATGCGAGGAAGAGCTGTCGGCGGGAAACCGGGAGTTTGCCAAGGCACGGGAGCGCCTCACCGCCATGCTGGATGCCCGCATGAATGACGAAATCCGCTACTTTCTCGACGTATTCGTACCCAGCTTTTCCCTGTCCCTGGATGAAATCTCCACGCCGGGGTTTTGAGTAAAAACGTGAGGAGTGAGGAGTTGATGTTTTTTCTCCTCATATAGCGGCTTTGCGTTCAATCCATAGAGTTACTTCGCCGACCCTGAAGCCCCATTTGGTCATTTCAGCCCGGTTAATCAGGCGGTTTTCATCCAGCAGATACATCCAGTCGTTGAAGTTGATATTCCACACCTTACCGTCTACGGGCACCGCCAGGGTATAACGCCAGTTCAGGGCATAACCTTCAGTTCGTCCTTCCGCCGGTGTTACCACATCACCGGCGGTGCCGGTATAGCGGCCGTCGGGGTGCTTTTCCAGCTTCCATACCCGGCGCTGCTGCTCGCCGTCATCATAGAAAAAGTCCTCTTCCAGCACACCTTTGTTGCCTTCCCAGCTGGCCACCATATCCACCTTGAAGCGACGCAGAACTTGACCGGCTCTGTCCTGCACCATGCCGTAGGCCACCAGCTCACCGGTAAAAAACCGATCCAGCTCCAGCGCCGGTGTGGTGCCGGCATAATCTTCAATTTTGCTGCTGCAGGAGCTCAACAAGGGCAGCAGTGCCAGTAATATCAGCAATATTTTCATCTCAGCCTCCTTTCAGCTGTCGGGTAAGTTGCGGATCGCGGCTGTCGGCAGACAGCCAGATAGCCAGAAACGCCGGAGCAAACGCCGGATCATCTATGCTGCCCAGCAGACGCCAGTTGAAGTAAAACCGGCTTACGCCATCTTCATCCACCCGCAATACCAGCTCGTCATTGGTGCGTACCGAGGGCCAGAGTTGCTCCAGCTGACGGGGCCACTCCTGTTTCCAGCTCACGCCCAGTCGCTGCCATTCTTCCACGGTAGCGGTCAGCAGATCCTGCTTGTCGATATTGCGCTGATAGCGAAGTGACAGCGCCTGCGGATAACCATCGGGCTGATAACGGCCGTTTTCGCTATAAAACCGGGCCTGATACAGGTCCCAGAACAGCCAGCTCATTTTTCCCTGTCCTACCAGAGTAAGATCGGAAACCGGGCTGGCAAACACAGGGGCCGCCAGTAACAGCAGTAAAAAACAAAGCTTTTTCATGATTTACCTCTCGCGTAATCGCTGATCCAGCTTTACCAGCAGGGGCAGCAAACCTGACCAGATCAGCGCCAAGATCAGCACTGATGGCCAGAAACCAAGGGGCAGCGCCACCGCCTGCAGCTGCCAGCCGGCAATATAGGACGTCGCTCCTGCTCCGGCACCGGTCAGCGCCAGCAACGGCCAGGAAAAACGGCGCAGCCATACCAGGCTGTGTCCCAGTGTCAGCACAAAGCCCACCCATAACAGCCCGAGCCAAAGCGGCCAGTGACTGAATTCAAACACACCTGCAAGAGTCAGCAGGCCATCCACGGCCATTCCCAGCACAGCCAGCAACAGCACTCGAATGTCGGCAGCACGGCTCGGAGTAAATGCAAAATGTACCAGCACCAGCATGGCAGTCAGCCAGGCCCAGGGGTTCTGCCCCGCCACCGCCAGCAGCCAGAAACCCTCAAAAGCTAATAGCTGAGTCCATTGCCATTTCGACATGCTCGTGCTCCCGGTTTGGCGGCTTCAAAGTGAGCCAGACCTATGGTGCCTTCCAGAAAACCGCCTTCACAATAGGCAAAATAAAAGGCCCACAAGCGCTGAAAGTCAGCGTTATAACCCAGCCTTGTCAGCTCCGGGCCGGCCTGACGAAACCGCTCAGCCCAAATACGCAGCGTTTCAGCATAGTGCCAGCCGTAATCATGCAGCCGCACCAGCGTCATATCGGTCTGCTCCCGAAGGTGGCGGGACATTTCACTGACCGAAGGCAGGCAGCCACCGGGAAAGATATAGCGCTGAATAAAGTCCACACTTTTACGATATTGCTGGTAACGCTGATCGGCAATGGTAATGGCCTGAATAAGCAGCCGGCCGTCAGGCTTCAGCAAGCGGTTCAGCATGCGAAAGTATTCGGGCAAATATTCATGGCCTACCGCTTCGATCATTTCTACCGATACCAGCTTGTCATACTGACCGGTCAGCTCGCGGTAGTCCTTCAGTAACAAAGTGACTTTATTCTGCAACCCTTCACGCTGAATGCGCGCCTCGGCATGTTCATACTGTGCCTGAGACAAGGTAGTGGTGGTCACCCGACAGCCGTAGTGACGGGCAGCGTAACAGGCAAGGCCGCCCCAGCCGGTACCAATTTCCAGCAGATGATCTTCCGGCTTAAGCTCAAGGCGCGAGCAAATCAGTCTGAGTTTATGCTCCTGAGCCAGCTCCAGACTGCTGTTTTCCCGGGGAAATACCGCCGAGGAATACTGCATGTAGGGGTCTAAAAACCGCTCATACATGTCATTACCAAGGTCGTAATGGGCGGCAATATTGGCCCGGCTGCCTGCCTTTGAGTTACGGTTACGTCTGTGAGTAAGCCGGTGCCAGGGCCAGGTTATCCAGCCAAGCCGGCGTTCCAGCTTATCCATAATGTCGGTATTACGGGCAAATAAACGAATAAGGCTGGTCAAATCCGGACTGTGCCAGCCGGCCTCCACCCAGGACTCAGCAGCACCAATACTGCCTCCTGTCATCAGCCTGCGATAAAAACGCGGATCCCGAATTCTGATTTCTGCCTGCAGTGATGCACTGGCCTCACCAAAAAAGAAGCGATCATCACCATCAAGCACGGTCAGGCCGGCGTCTTTCAGACCGGTAAGCAAGGAAAAAGCCAGACTGCGGGCCCAGCGGTCCAGGCGGCGGGGAGCAGCCAGTGTCAGGGTTGTTTCCATCTTGGCGTCCTTAAGGATGTGAATGGTAAGGAGTTCGTTTTAAAAACAGCTTCAGTGCCTGCCAGTAAATGCCACGCACTACGGTTAACGTCATCACCGGCCACTGGCGCAGGACCGTTTTCAGGGCCAGTTCATCAAAGGTATGGCGGCGCAGAGCCAGAGTGGCATCAAACAACAACTCCGGATTACGGTTTTCAATATGCACCAATGCCCGTTTGGCCGGTGGCGAGATACGCCAGTGATACTGCATGTTCATGCCCATAAAAGGCGACACATGAAACGCCTTATCAGTGGCCTTGGGATGCTCCAGATCGACCAGATAACAGTGGCGCTCGTTCCAGGGAGTGTTATGTACCTCAGCCAGCACATAGCGAGCCTGATTATCCCGGTAACAGAAAAACAGGTTTACCGGGCTGAAATAGAGACCAAAACAGCGCACCTGACCCAGCATCACCACGCGCTCAAGACCATGGGCATTACCTCCCAGCTCTGTCACTTTCGCCAGCACCGCCTGCTTGAGTGGGGTTTGTTCATCCCCCAGATAATCCCGGCGGCGAAAACTTAACGGAGCAAACCGCTCCCGGGCAAACCAGCGACTGCCCTGTTCCAGCTCGGCCAGCTCGTCCAGATCCAGCGCCAGCATATAAAGGCCGTAGCTGAAGGCATGTGTTTTGGGCTGATAACGGCGGTGGCGCACCACGCCGGTATAAATGGCACTGTTAAGCGTCATAGGCCGACTCCAAAGCGCGCGCACACATCCAGGGCACTGCGCACGCCATCTTCATGAAAGCCGTTGTACCAGTAGGCACCGCAGAAGTGGGTATGGCTCCGGCCACATATCTGGTCACGCCGGCTCTGGGCCACCATGGCAGCCCGGTTATAGACCGGATGAGCGTAAGTAAAACGGCGTAAGATGTGCTCGGGAGCGATGGCTTGGGTCCGGTTCAGGGTGACGCAAAACGTCTGCTCGGCGTTAATGCCCTGCAGAATATTCATGTTATAGGTCACCGCCGGTAGGGCCTGCTCGCCGCCATCAAGAAAATAATTCCAGCTGGCCCAGGCCCGGCGCTCGGTAGGCAGCAATCGGGTGTCGGTGTGCAGCACTACTTCATTGTCGCGATATTCCAGTCCGCCCAGCACTTGTTTTTCGGTGTCGGTGGCATCACTCAGCAGCCTGAGCGCCTGATCCGAATGACAGGCAAAAATCACTTCATCAAATAACTCTGTACCTGCCGCCGAGCTTATCTCCACGCCATTATCCAGCCGGCGTACCCACTGTACCGGCGTATTCAGACACACTTGCTGAACCCCTTTAATCAGCGCCGGAATATAGCTGCGTGAGCCCCCTTCCACCACATACCACTGGGGCCTGTCCACCAGATTAAGCAAGCCGTGATGATTGAAAAAGCGCAGAAAAAACGCCAGCGGAAAGTCCCGGCTGTCGGCCAGGGATGACGACCAGATGGCAGCCACCATGGGCAACACATAATGACCGGCAAAAAACTCGGAAAAGCCATATCGCTCCAGAAAGCGCCCAAGGGTGTCTTGATCACTCAGGCTGCCTTCTTGCAGCGCCCGCTTGCACAACAGATTAAAGCGTACAATTTCCAGCAAAAAGCCGTAAAAGCGGCCATTAATCAGGTTTTTACGCTGAGCAAACAGCGTGCTCAGCGTATGACCGTTATATTCCAGTCCGGTGGTTGCCTGCTGCACACTAAAGCTCATCTCGGTGGGACGAGCCCGAATGCCAATGCTCTCCAGCAAGCGCTGAAAGCGTGGATAAGTGCGGTCGTTGAACACAATAAAGCCGGTATCCACCGCATAGGTACGCCCGTTAAGAGGCACGTCCACGGTGGCGGTATGGCCACCAAGGTAATCGTTGGCCTCAAACAGGGTAACTTTATGCTGTTTACTCAGCAGCCAGGCCGAGGTCAGGCCGGCAATGCCGCTGCCAATCACGGCAATATTACTCATGAGCGCTCCTTTTCATGCGGCGAGTCAGATTGAGCCAGAGCCCTTGTGGCAGCCAGGATAAAAATCTGAGAGTGGCAATAAAGCCACAGGGAAAGGTTATCTCTCTCTTGCCTTTGGCAAGACCAGCACGAATGGAACGGCTGGCCTGCTCAGGGCTGACACGGCCGGGCATGGGGAAATCGTTTTTTTGGGTAAGAGGTGTGTCCACAAAGCCCGGCCGTACCAGACTCACCGACACCTTATCCGGGTCCAGATCGACGGCAAGGCTACGGGCAAGATAGTCCACTCCGGCCTTGGACGCACCATAGGCCTCGGCCCGGGTAAGGGGCACAAAGGTGACCGAAGAGCTGACCAGTGCCAGCCGGCCACCGGTCTTGATACGTGGCAGCACCGCAGCCACACAATTGCCGGTACCAACCAGGTTGGCCTGTACTACCCGCTCAAACAAAGCTGCATCAAAGGCATGGGCATCATCGACATATTCACAGGTGCCGGCATTGAGAATGGCCAGATCAACCGGTGCCAGCTTGCTTAACGCAGCCACAGCCTGATCACGCTCATTAATGTCAAATACGCCGAATTCCACCCGCTCGCCCGGCAGGACATTGGCCAGCTTGTCTGCATCGCGGCCGCAGGCCACTACTGTCCAGCCATCATGCAAATAATCCTGTGCCAGCTGTAAACCTATGCCGGAGCTGGCTCCGGTGATCAATACGCGTTTCATGAATTCAGCCTCCGTTTTAATGCCCGTATGCAATTACCCAGCACAGGCAAACGCTCGTAGAGCATGGTGCCAAGATCAAAAAAGTCTCTGTGGTAATAGACACTGTCGGCAAAACAAAGATGGCTCACACCGGGCACACTCACGGGCCGGCCACGGTTAAGCCGGGGATGAACAAAATGCATCTCCCAGCGCACATAGGCTTCACCGTCCTGCTCCATTACCTGGATAATGTCAAAACGGCACTGCTGCACCCGCTCAAACAGGCCTTCAAAGTAAGTGACAAGCGCCTCTATACCGCGAATATCATGAGCCGGATCGGCAAACAGTACATCGTCGGAATAGACCTGACGCAGCCCTTGTAATTCAGCGGGAGACAAACGTTGATACAGTCGGCAAAAGGCATCCAGCGCCGGGCTCATGACTCCTCCTCAGCTTTCAGCGCATCAAACATGGCAATGGCATGCAGCCTTGCCTTACCGTGATCAACCATAGGCGGCATATAATCCTGCTCGCGACGGCGTTGGCGCAGCCAGTCGTGCGGGGCATGAATATGTTTGGCGGGTACATCAGCAAGCTCGGGCACCCACCGGCGAATAAAGTCGCCATTGGGATCAAAGCGCTCGCTTTGGGTCACCGGATTAAATACGCGAAAATAGGGCGCAGCATCGGCCCCTGTGCCCGCAGCCCACTGCCAGCCACCGTTATTGGCGGCCAGCTCGCCGTCGATCAGGTTGGCCATAAACCAGGCCTCACCCTGCTGCCAGTGAATATGCAGATCCTTGGTAAGAAAACTGGCCACTATCATGCGCAGCCGGTTGTGCATCCAGCCGGTCTCACGCAAGCAACGCATGGCCGCATCCACAATGGGATAGCCGGTCTGACCTTCACACCAGGCAGTAAAGGCCTTCTGGTCACGACTCCACTGCAGCGCCTCGGTTTCCGGCTTGAAGGCCCGGTTCATGGATAAACCGGGAAAAGCCACCAAAAGATGGCGGTAAAACTCCCGCCAGATAATTTCGTTCAGCCAGGAAAAGCCTTGCTCTCCCTTACCAAACGGCAAAAAGCCAAGCTCGGATTCGATGGCAGCCAGACATTGATTGGGGGATAGTACGCCGAGAGCCAGATAGGGAGACAGCCGGCTGGTACCTTCCATGGCGGGAAAATCCCGCTGCTCTGCATAATCAAGCAGGGATTCAGCACAGAAACGTGCAAGCGCCTGATGGGCTGCCTGCTCTCCGGCGGGCCAGTCACGGCTGTCTTGTTTTTCACCGTGCAGGGTCACGGATTCAGGCTCGCAGGGTTTACCGGCAGCATCAGGAACGGGTAACAAACGGTAACCTTTGGTCTTAAGTGCACTTAACCAGGCTTTGGAGTAAGGAGTAAAAACCTTGTACATATCGCCGTTTTGAGTGGTAATGCTGCCGTGATTCATCACACAGTCACCATTGTACACACGGCATGGAATGGGTAATGCCTGCTGTACCGCTTTATCCCGGCGACGCTCGTTAATACCGATATCACGGTTGGCGTAAAGCGCATCAATCTGCTGCCGGGCGGTCCATTCGGCCAGCAAGCGCGGTACATCATCAAAACGATCACACTCCAGCACCTCAAGCAGGATACCCAGTCCGGCCAGCTGCCTGCTCAGTGACTGCAGGTTTTTTTCGATAAAATCTCGCTGTATCGGACTATTTCCATGCTCCTGCCACTGCCCGGGACAATCGATATACACGGCTTTAACCAACCCGCCTTCACTGATGGCGGCATGCAAAGCTGGATTATCGGCTACTCTCAGGTCGTTTCTAAACCAGACCAAATGTTGCATTGTGCTTCCTCGCAATCTCGCTGACGGTGTTTTCATAAGGCCGGGAAAGCCAACCTTGTTCAACATACATACGGCCCAGCTCACCGATAAAAAAGCAGCGTTCAGGCCAGCATTCCGCCCGTTCGGCAAACCAGCTCTGGGTCAGGCCGCCTCCCAGCAATACCACCAGGGCGTCACTTTGCAGCCGCTGTGTCGCCAGCGGCAGCTGTAGCGGTTCAAGCAAGCCAAGCTCCAGGCTGCGACACTCCAGACCTTGCAGTTCAAAGCAGGTCAGCACACTGGCCTGCTCATTACCTTGCCCTACTCGGGCCACCGCAATGCGCGGCCCGGTTTTAATGGTCAGCAGCTGCATCAAAACCCTGCTCAACAAGGCCATGGCGCTTTGTTCTATCAGCTGCCCGTCCGGCCGTGCCAGCTGGGCCAGACTGCTTAGCCAGGGTTCAATCACATGGCGCAGCAGCAACTCGGCCGGGTAAAGACTGGCCAGCTCGTTCAGCTCGGCTTCAAGCCGCCCGGTATTGAGCTCGCAGGCCGCTGCCAGCAGGCTCTGCCGGGCCTGCTCCCAGTTGCTGCCTTCCTCCACCGGCTGCGGGCTGTTCAGCAATCCTTTTACCTGACCAATGCTGACCCCCTGCTCCACCCAATGCAGAATTTGCCGAATAAGCGCTATGTCGGCATCAGAATAAAGCCGGTGCCCTTTCTCGGTGCGGGCCGGCTTCAGCAGGCCATAACGCCGCTGCCAGGCGCGCAGGGTTACCGGGTTGATACCGGTTAAGCGGGACACTTCTCGAATCGGATATTTGGGCTCAGATGCCATAGCGCAGTCGCAATGCCTCCGGATGTGGGTCCAGGTATACCTGCTGACGCAGATAGTCGTTGGGATGCTCTTCCAGGTAATGACGCAGCAGCGTAATGGGTGCCAGCAGCGGCAGAATACCCTCTCGGTATTGATGAATGGTATGAGCCAGCTCCTGGCGCTGGCGTGAGGTCAGCTGGCGTTTAAAATAGCCCTGCAGATGTTGCAGCACATTGGTGTGGCCCTTGCGACTGACCCGTTTTTGCAGCGCACTCATCAGGCCCTGAATGTATTGCTCGGCTTTTTGTTGCGGGTTTTCCGACAAGTCCGAAATTAGCCTGCCCAGCTCCTGATAGCTATCTCTGTGATGGGCCATCAGCAGATACTTGTAGCGGCTGTGAAAGGCAATCAGCCGCGCAGGCGTCAGCCCTCGGTGCAGCAGGCACTGCCAGTCATGCAGGGTATAAACCCGGGTAACAAAATTCTCCCGCAGAATAGGATCATTCAGCCGGCCATCTTCTTCACAGGGCAGCAATGGCAGCGCCTGCATGATTTCGGCAGCATAGACACCCACACCTTCCTTGGCATTGCCTTTGCCACTTTCATGATAGACACGCACCCGCTCCATGCCGCAGCTGGGTGATTTGGCACACAACACATAGCCGCTCAGCCCCTCGAATTTAGCCGCCATGTCACGGCCATAATCCCGCAGCGCCTGAGTAACATCCTGCCCCTTGGCAGTCTGGGCAATCACCTCCCCTTCTGCGCCAATCAGCCGAATGCTGGGACGCGGTATGCCCAGGCCAATGGCCATTTCCGGGCACACGGGGACAAATTCCACAAACTGTGCCAGCTGCTCAGTACAAAAATCCGAACGCTTGTGGCCACCGTCAAAACGAACCTTCTGGCCGACCAGACAACCACTGATACCGAGCTTGATAACCTGGGGATCAAACTTGTACATTGCTAACCCTCTTGTACAACTATACGTTTACTGTAGCTTTAGTTGTACAAGTTAATCAAGGTTGTACAAGAAAAATTTATACAAAGCCGGGATTGGGGATTGGGGATTGGGGGTTGGGGGTTGGGGGTTGGGGGTTGGGGGTTGGGGGTTGGGGGTTGGGGGTTGGGGGTTGGGGGTTGGGGGTTGGGGGTTGGGGGTTGGGGGTTGGGCAAATGTAGGCCCGGGTTTATCCCGGGCAACAAGCTTTAATTCAATTTACTGCGAATAATCTCTTCTTCATCGCGAAACTGGCGGCGCAGCTCGGCCTTGGATTTCATCACCAGCTCACCGCCCTTGCCGATGGTCATGTGCTCGGGGTTGTCGTTGTGCATGGCCTGCCATGCCAGCACTGCCTGCATACTATTTTCTTTCTGCTCCTGAGTAAGCACAGAGCCGTCTGGCCACTTGCCCAGCTCAACGGCAGTCTTCAGTCGCTCGTACACTTCTTTGGGCATGGCGGCAATGGCTTGCTGAAATGATGACATGACAATTCCTCCTGTTTTGATGCCGTTAATTTACCACCAGCCACAAAAAAAGGGGCGGCCTGCGCCCCCCCTTTTGATAACCGGTTTGCAAAAATGCGATCAGCCGCGCGCGGGCAGATCCATCAGTTCAATGCCGGCCATTTTCTGCATCACGCGCACTACCTGGCAGCTGTAGCCAAACTCGTTGTCGTACCACACATACAAGACGGCACGGTCACCTTCTACTATGGTAGCCAGGGAGTCAACGATACCGGCAAAGCGGGAGCCCACCATGTCGGTGGATACCAGCTCGCTGCTGGTGCTGTAGTCGATCTGGTTGTGCAGCGGTGAGTCCAGTGACACCTGCAGCAGATGCTCATTCAGCTCTTCCACTGTGGTGGCTTTTTCCAGATTCAGGTTCAGCACTGCCATGGATACGTTCGGCGTAGGAACGCGAATGGCATTACCGGTGAGTTTGCCCTTCAGCTCAGGCAGCGCCTTGGCCACAGCAGAAGCAGCACCTGTGCTGGTCAGAACCATGTTCAGAGCAGCACTGCGACCACGACGATCACCCTTGTGGTAGTTATCAATCAGGTTCTGATCGTTGGTGTAGGAGTGTACGGTTTCAACGTGGCCGTTCTTCACACCATAGGCATCGCTGATCGCTTTCAGTACCGGTGTGATGGCGTTGGTGGTACAGGAGGCAGCAGACATGATGCGGTCTTCAGGCTGGATCATGTCATCGTTCACACCGAATACGATGTTCTTGATGTCGCCCTTGCCCGGCGCAGTCAGCAGCACCTTGGCAGCACCTTTGGCCTTGAGGTGCAGACCCAGGCCAGCCTCATCACGCCATTTACCGGTGTTGTCGACCACCAGGGCATCGTGAATACCGTACCGGGTATAGTCGATCTCTTCCGGGCTGTTGGCGTAGATCACCTGAATGTAGGTGCCGTTGGCAATAATGGCGTTGTTCTCGGCATCCACTTCAATGGAGCCGTTAAAAGGACCGTGAACCGAGTCGCGACGCAGCAGGCTGGCGCGCTTTTCCAGATCGTCGCCGCTGCCGCGAACCACGATGCCGCGCAGACGCATACCGTTGTTGCTGCCGGCGCGTTCAATCAGCAGACGCGCCAGCAGACGACCGATGCGGCCAAAACCATACAGCACCACGTCGGTGGGCTTGGCATCGGTTGAGGCATTCAGCGCCGGTGCCAGTTCGGCGTTCAGGTAGTCGGTCAGGCCGGACTCATCCTGATGGTTTTTCCAGTAACCCACTGCCAGCTTGCCAAGGTCAATGCTGGCTGGAGCCAGATCCATTTCACTCAGTGCTTTCAGTACCGGGTAGCTCTGGCTGACCGGCAGCGGCTGGCCTTCGTGACGACGCACCACACGGTGAGCCTTGAGAATGTCAATGGTAGACGCGTTCAGCAGGGGGCGTGCATAGACGCAGGTTTCCACGCCCTGGTTGCGATACAGTTTGCCAATCAGGGGCTGCATGGACTCTGCCAGTTCCTGGCTCTGCTGCCAGGCGGACAGGTAACTCTCATGGGTCATCGACCGGATCCTTTTAATTCACGTAACCGTTATTGGTATTAGCAGCAAAATGAAAAAACTTGCTGCTTACAAGCGTTCAGGCGGAGGCATTTTAGTGGATAGGGGGTATGATTACCAGACTGAAGCCAAGCATCAAAGGGCTGAAATGAGAACCAAAACCCTGTTTTTTCTGTTTGCAGGAATCATCTTGTTGACAGGATGTGAGCGGGATCGCAACAAGAGTCTGTGCAGCCGCTTTCCTCAGTTTTGTTCCGATCTTCACAGCGACAGCTGGTGTGGCAAGGAGCGCGATCAACTGGTTGAAGCCCGTTATGAAAACGCTGAGCGCCCCGGCGATGCCAGCCGCTATATGGTCATGAACGCGCTGGACAGCTATCAGCGTTGCCTTGAACCCCTGCTCGACATGCAGTATACAAAACGCCACGAGCGCAAAAATACCAAGGTAGAAACCATTATTGACATCGATGCCGAGCTGACACGGCTTGAAGCCAGTACAGCCGGCTCTGATTACCCTTATTTGCAGCTCTGGCGCTGGGAGCGCCACGGCGACCGGGCCGCCAGACGTGATTTTATTGCCGGCGCTGACAGACCTGACATGCAGCAGCCCCCCCTGCAGAAAGCCCTGGCCGGTTTCTTGCTGCATCAGGACCCGGCGGGTGCAGAACGGGCAATGCAACGCGCGTTAATGCTGACCCCCGCAAACAGCAAGCCCGATGCAGATCTGCTGGCCAGCCTGATCGGGCTTTACATCCGCCAGCGTCAATACCAGCAAGCCTGGTTATGGAGTCAGGTACTGAGCGAACTTTATGATGACGACATGGTAAACTGGAAACAAATGGAGCCCTACGCTCGTTTTACTGCGCAGGAGCGTGAAACCATGGTTCAACAGGCAATGATGCTGGCTGAGCAACTACGCAAAGGGCAATATCAGGCAAACTGATAACGTTATCTTCGTTTTCTTAACAACATTCAGGTGAGCATATGACAATCAAGATAGGTATTAACGGGTTCGGCCGTATCGGACGCATTATGTTTCGCCTCGCCTGCGAGCGGGACGACATGGAAGTAGTCGCCATCAATGATCTGCTGGATATTGATTACATGGCCTATATGCTCAAATACGACTCGACCCATGGCCGCTTTCAGGGCAAGGTCAGCGTGCAGGGTAATCACCTTATTGTAAATGGCAAACCGGTGCGGGTCACAGCCGAGCGCGATCCGGCCAACCTTAACTGGGGTGAGCTGAATGTTGATGTGGTCGCTGAAGGCACAGGCGTGTTTCTGACCGATGAAAAAGCCCGCAAGCACATAGCAGCCGGTGCCAGAAAAGTGGTGATGACAGGCCCGTCCAAAGATGACACGCCTATGTTTGTGATGGGCGTTAACCACCATGAATATGCTGGCCAGGATATTATCTCCAATGCATCATGCACCACCAATTGCCTGGCTCCCCTGGCCAAGGTCATTCACGATAACTTCGGTATTGCCGAAGGGCTGATGACCACTGTGCATGCCACCACGGCGACCCAGAATACCGTTGATGGTCCTTCTTCCAAGGACTGGCGCGGCGGCCGCGGTGCCGGTCAGAACATCATCCCTTCTTCCACCGGTGCCGCCAAAGCCGTGGCAAAAGTCATTCCGGCACTTAAGGGCAAGCTGACCGGTATGGCGTTTCGTGTGCCCACGCCGGATGTGTCGGTAGTAGATCTGACCGTAAGGCTTGAAAAAGCAGCGACTTATGCAGAAATCTGTGCTGCGGTAAAGGCCGCTTCAGAAAATGAGCTTAAGGGTATTCTCGGTTACACCGACGATGCCGTGGTTTCCACAGACTTTGTCGGCGAGCCCAACGCCGCCGTGTTTGATGCCAGCGCCGGCATTGCCCTGAATGAACACTTCGTCAAGCTGGTGGCCTGGTATGACAACGAAGCCGGTTATTCTCACAAGGTACTGGATCTGATCGCTCATATCTCCAGATAATTTTCCTGCCGGTCACGATAACAGGCGATGTTTATTATCGCCTGTTATTTCTTATTTTCAGGTTACGTTAAGGTTTGCTTCCTATCATTACGCCTGTACCAACCACAACGGAGCATGATGATGAAAAAATCTCTTGTCGTAACCCTGTTTGCAGGCACTTTCTCTTTGCTGGCTGGCACCACCATGGCCGCAACCGGTGGTTTTACCGGCCCCGACAGCACCGAGCAGGTCAGCGTTTCCCAGGCCCTGGAAATGAAAGATGACAGTCAGGTGCGTCTGAGTGGTGTTATCACCGAGTCTCTGGGTGATGAGAAATACCGTTTTCAGGATGACTCCGGCAGCATGATAGTCGAAATCGATAATGAAGACTGGGGAGAGGTGAAGGCAACACCTGATACTCCCGTTACCCTGTGGGGAGAAATCGATAAAGACTGGAATGAAACCGAGCTGGATGTTCACCGGGTAGAGCTGGCACCCTAATCAAACGGTAGCAAGATCAAAAAAGCCGAAGGCATGGCCTTCGGCTTTTTTTATAACCTGCTCAATCAGGCATTTCCTTTAACTTTCATCTTCAGTTCACGGGCGAAATTCAGCATACGTTCCAGCGGGATCATGGCCCTGATGCGGGTGGCTTCATCTACCTGAATTTCGTGGGTAGTACCGCCCTTCTTCAGCGCATCGCGAATGGCCACCAGGCCGTTCATTGCCATCCAGGGACAATGAGCACAGCTGCGACAGGTTGCACCGTTACCGCCGGTGGGCGCTTCTACCATCTCCTTGTCGGGGCAGGCCTGCTGCATCTTGTAGAAAATGCCCTTGTCGGTGGCCACGATCAGCCGCTTGTGGGGCAAATCCCTGGCGGCCTGGATCAGCTGGCTGGTGGAGCCCACGGCATCGGCCAGCTCCACAACAGACTGTGGTGACTCGGGATGCACCAGTACCGCTGCGTCCGGGTTCTGCGCCTTCAGCTCTTTCAGCGCCTTGGCACGAAACTCATCGTGCACAATACAGGCCCCCTGCCAGCGCAGCATTTCGCAGCCGGTCTGCTTTTCGATATAACTGCCCAGGTGACGATCCGGTGCCCAGATAATCTTGTGCCCTTCACTGTCGAGATGTTCAACAATTTCCAGCGCTATGCTGGATGTTACCACCCAGTCGGCACGGGCTTTTACCGCGGCTGACGTATTGGCATATACCACCACGGTATGATCCGGATGAGCATCACAGAAAGCGGTAAATTCATCAGCAGGGCAGCCCAAATCCAGCGAGCACTCAGCCTCCAGCGTCGGCATCAGCACGGTTTTTTCCGGACTCAGGATCTTGGAGGTCTCCCCCATAAAGCGCACACCGGCCACAATCAGGGTCTGGGCCTCATGCTCTTTGCCAAAACGGGCCATTTCCAGTGAGTCGGCCACACAACCACCGGTTTCCTCGGCCAGCGCCTGGATCTCGGGATCGGTATAGTAATGTGCTACCAGCACGGCGTTACGGGCTTTTAGCAGGGACCTGATTTCATCCTTCAGCGCTCGCTGCTGCTCCGCACTGAGCGGGGCCGGTTTGGCGGGAAAAGGATAATCAAATTCGACAATATCAACGGCTTCGGTCATGGCGGTATGCCGGTGCTCCATTCAATGACAAACTTCGGGCATTATACCGTCGAAGCTGAAGCAACCCAAATCTGTGTTAACAATATGAAAAAATATTCAGCGGTGAGGAGATAAGTAGAAGAAGAGATGGTGGGTCGTGCAGGATTCGAACCTGCGACCAATTGATTAAAAGTCAACTGCTCTACCAACTGAGCTAACGACCCGTATCGAAACGGACAAGAATGGTGGACGCTACTGGGATCGAACCAGTGACCCCCTCCTTGTAAGGGAGGTGCTCTCCCGGCTGAGCTAAGCGTCCGGAATTGGTGGGTCGTGCAGGATTCGAACCTGCGACCAATTGATTAAAAGTCAACTGCTCTACCAACTGAGCTAACGACCCGAATTGTGACTTTCTTGCGAAAGTGGTGGGTGATACTGGGCTCGAACCAGTGACCCCCTCCTTGT
>NZ_JAWJBK010000021.1:0-214368 GCF_032842915.1 Oceanimonas sp. CAM02 | reverse complement strand
GAGTGTGGACGGCGCGCAAAGCGGCAGCACCAGCCTGGGCAGCTGGTCGGTGAGCCCCGACGGCACCTTCAATTACACCCTGACCAGTGCCACCACGGACGTGGATGGCGTGGCCGAGACCGACAGCTTCAGCTACACCGCGACCGACAGCGTCGGCAATACCGTGAGCAACACCGTGGTGATCACCATTGTGGATGACGAGCCGGTGGCGGAGGATGATAATGTCACCATTACAGAAGAAGGACTGCCAAAATATAACCTTACCCTGGTTATTGACATTTCTGGCAGTATGGCAGGAAGTAAACTGGCTTTAGCGAAAGCTGCATATATTAACCTGCTTAATAGTTTTGATGATATTTCATCTGATGTAAAAGTGAATGTCATTAGCTTTAATAGTAGTTCGCAAATTGTTGGTGAAGGACTTACTCTCTCTCAGGCTGAAGGGAGTATTAATTCTTTGGTTGCAGGTGGGACAACTAACTATAGGGCTGCATTAAATAATGCTGAGACAGTTCTCGGGAGAGCTCCAAGTGGTTATGTTGATAAGGTCTATTTCATTTCTGACGGGCAGCCTGTCCCTTCGTCAAATAATGCTCCGGATAGTTGGCAGGACTATGTGGATAACAATAATATTGATGTATATGTTGTTGGTGTTGGGATTAGCAGCTCAAATGTAAGTGCAGTTAACGAGCTTGATCGTGTAGAAAATAGTGGTGATGATCCGGTGTTGATTGATGACGCCAATGAGCTTGATGCCATATTCCAGGATACAGTACCAAGCCTTTACGCTGGGAATGTACTGATAAAAGGCTCGCAGAGCCAGGATGTTAATGATGATTTTTTTGGTGCTGATGGTCCTGCTCTAGAAAAGCTGGTGGGAATAGAGCATGATGGAATTTTTTATGAAGTAGGTGGAACTTCATCAAGTACACGGACTATAACCACAGAAAAAGGAGGGGAGTTCAGTATTGATGTTGATGGTAACTTTACTTACAAAGGGCCGGCAGATGTTGATGATGATATAACTGAGATTTTTATTTATACCATAGAGGATGCAGATGGAGATAGAGCAAATGCCACGTTAAGCATTACAGTGGAAGATCAGGATGCTGTAACAAGTCAGGCAAGTTACTTTAGCTTCGATTCTTCCAGTAATAACATTGTGGATGTAGGTTTTGGTGATAATATCCTTAACGGCACGGATATTGTGGATACCTTTGTGTTTTCCCAAGTGTCTATTGGTTCTACTAATGAAATTATTAATTACAATCAAGATGAGGATGTGGTGGATTTAAAAGCACTCCTTACAGGAGAGAGTGAAGATACTTTAACAAGTTATCTTGAGTTCAGCAAAGAAGGTAGTGACACTGTACTCACCGTCACGCCGTTGGGCGCAGGTAGCAGTGATACGCAGGAGATACGTTTTGAAAGCGTAGATCTGATGGGCTCCATGACCAGTGCTGAGCTGATTACGTCGATGGTAGATGATAATACGCTGCAGGTTGATAAAACCTGACGGGAGACAACCATGTCCAAAGTAACCACGGTAATGCTGCAGGGAGTGCGTTATCACTGGAATGGTGAAGATATTCTGGTGGATGACGGTGTAGGGTTGCCGTGGTCTTTGGCTGGGCCGGCACTGGAACAGGTGGAGCTTTACAACGAGGATGGCGACGTTTCCGGTGAGTTCAGTATTAACTTCGAGCAACAAAGCTGGTGGCTGCAAGGAGATAATATGGCTGATGCCGTGACGCTGGTAGACGACAGCGGAGCGGCGCTGGCCGCTTTATTATCTGATCCGGAGGCTCCTTTACCGGTTAGCCTGGATGATATTTTGCTTGGCAGCGAACTTGCCGGCCATCTGGATGGTGCGACCATCCCTGACACAGGCATGCCAGATGCAGAGTTGCTTGACGATGTGATCAATTGGCTCTCGGTGTATAGTGGCTACGAGTAACCATCTGCGGAGAGTGATTATGCGTAAATTTGTACGTCCTGCCTTCTATAGCTTGCCTTTGTTATTCAGCTCAGCCAGTTTTGCCATTGCTGTGCCCGATGCGCCGCATTTGGTTACGGAAGGTCAGGCCAGCATCAGTGTGGTACCGGACATGTCCACCCTGACGTTTAAAGTAACCGCATTAAAGGACGACAGCAGTGAGGCCAAAACCGAAGCAGACACTCGTGTGGCTGCCTTGTTTAGTGGTCTGAACGGTCTGGGTATCAAAAAAGCCGATATTGACAGCGGCAATCTGCTTACCCGGCCCGATTATCACTATCCTGAAAACGGCAAACGTGAGCTGAACGGTTACGTTGCTGAGCGCCATGTCACGGTAAGGTTGTATCAGCTGGATACCCTCAGTCAGGTAATTGATACTGTACTGAAGCAGGGCATACAAAATGTTCAAAATATTGCTTATGGTGTGCGTGAAGCTGACGGCTATCAGCAAAAAGCCCGGCAAGCAGCCATCAAGCGTGCTACCGAGCTTGCCACCGAGCTTGCCACCGGCTTTGATGAGAGCCTGGGCGATATTTATGCCATTGAATACACCGAGTCGTCGCCTGTGCATCCGCGTCCTCTGGGCATGGCTAAAATGATGGCCGCAGATGCGCCTGTCGAGAGCTATCAGCAAAACGAGATAGAGTTTACCGACAGAGTTCAGGTGGTTTATACCCTTAAGTAATTCTTAAAAAAAAATTTATAAGTTAAAAAAACGTGACTTTGATGGCAAAAATTCCCTAAGGTCGATGTTTTTGGTACTTTATGAAAAACCCTAACGCAGTAGTCATAAAGGACCCAGTAATGGCCAACTATTCTCTAGATAAAGATAAAATCAAAATTTTGTTGCTCGAAGGTGTGCACCAGGGCACGGTGGATTCTTTTAAAGCCGCTGGCTACAACAATATTGATTATCTGAAAACGTCTCTGGCCGAAGATGAGCTGAAAGAGCGCATTAAGGATGCGCATTTTGTGGGCCTGCGCTCCCGCACTCAACTGACTGAGTCTGTGCTGGATGCCGCTGAGAAGCTGGTTGCCATTGGGTGTTTTTGCATTGGCACTAACCAGGTTAACCTGGATGCGGCCCAGGTGCGCGGCATTCCCGTGTTTAATGCGCCTTTCTCCAACACCCGCAGTGTGGCTGAACTGGTGCTGGGCGAGCTGTTGTTGCTGCTGCGGGGTATTCCGGAGCGCAACGCCAAGGCCCATCGTGGTGAGTGGCAAAAAACCGCGACCGGCTCTTTTGAGGCGCGTGGCAAAAAGCTGGGCATTATCGGTTATGGCCACATTGGGACTCAGCTTGGCATTATTGCTGAAGGCATCGGCATGCAGGTGTATTACTACGACATTGAAAACAAGCTGTCGCTGGGTAATGCCATTCAGGTTGGCAGCCTGAAAGAGCTGCTTGGCATGGCGGATGTGGTGTCCTTGCATGTGCCGGAAACCGCGCAAACCAAGAACATGCTTGGTGCTGAAGAAATTGCGATGATGAAACCGGGAACCATTCTGATTAATGCCTCACGAGGCACAGTGGTCGACATTGATGCGCTGGCTTCTGCGCTGGCTTCCGGGCACATTGCCGGTGCCGCCATTGATGTATTCCCGGTTGAACCCAAGTCTAATGACGAAGAGTTTGTGTCTCCGCTACGAGAGTTTGATAACGTGATCCTGACGCCGCATATTGGCGGCTCTACTCAGGAAGCGCAGGAAAACATTGGTTATGAAGTAGCCGGCAAGCTGATTAAATATTCCGATAACGGCTCTACGCTGTCTGCTGTGAACTTCCCTGAAGTGTCTTTGCCCAGCCATGCCGGAACCAGCCGTTTGCTGCACATTCACCATAACAAGCCGGGCATTCTGAGCCAGATTGCGCAGGCCTTTGCGGGTGATGACATCAATATTGCCGCACAATATCTGCAAACGTCGCCGAAAATTGGTTATGTGGTGATTGATGTGGAAACCGCCCAAAGCGAGCAGGCTCTGGCCAAGCTGAAGGCCATTGATGGCACCATTCGTGCCCGTATTCTGCATTAATTGCCGGCATATCCGGTTATCATAAAGGGGCGAAAGCCCCTTTTTTAATGGTAAGATTTTGCGAATGAGCGAAGCGACTTCCAACATTTGCGTTGCTGACAGAACAAACGCCGGCCTGCGCCGAAGTGACGGGGTTATATTCAACGGGATAACAATATGAGCAAAGCACTGGATGATTTATTAACCTTGCTGGCCCTGGAGCCGCTGGATGATGGCCTTTACCGCGGCCAGAGCACAGATCTTGGCTTTGGTGCCGTGTTTGGCGGCCAGGTCATGGGGCAGGCGCTGGCAGCGGCTAAATATACGCTGCAGCCGGAGCGACCGGTGCACTCTTTCCACTCTTATTTTTTACGCCCGGGCGATGTTAACAAGCCCATTATCTACGATGTAGAAAACATCCGTGATGGCAAAACTACCTCCACCCGCCGGGTGCAGGCGCTGCAATATGGTAAGCCTATTTTTTATATGACGGCCTCGTTTCAGCAGCCGGCAGCCGGGTTTGAGCATCAGTCGCTTATGCCTGAGGTGCCGGGGCCGGAAGAGTTAACCCCTGAAAGCGAACGGCTGGCGGCGCTGGCCGACAAGGTGCCGGCCAAGCTGCGTAAAAAGCTGCTGGCAGAAAACCCTATCGATATGCGTCAGGTGAACTATGTGGATCCGATGAAGCCGGAAAAAGCCGAGCCGCTGCGCTATATCTGGCTGAAGGCCAATGGCGAGTTACCCGGCGATCCCCGCATTCATAAATATCTGCTGACCTATGCCGCTGATTTTAACTTTTTGCCCACGGCACTGATGCCCCATGGTCATTCGTTCTGGGAGCCGCAGCTGCAGGTGGCCACCATTGACCATTCCATGTGGTTTCATGACAACTTTCGGTTTGATGACTGGATCTTGTATGTCATGGAAAGCCCGCGCAGCATTGCCGGTCGAGGCCTGGTACAGGGGCACTTTTACAGCCGCGATGGTCGTCTGGTGGCCACGGCCATGCAGGAAGGGCTTATTCGTCCGCGGGGAGGTCAGTGATGGCTGTTTCCTGGCATGATGTGCTTGGCCCGGAAAAGCAACAGCCTTATTTTATTGAGGCCATAAATGCAGTAGATGCGGCCCGGGCTGCCGGTAAGCAGGTGTTTCCGCCCAGAAAGGATATGTTCCGGGCGCTTGAGCTGACACCGCTGGAGCATGTGAAAGTAGTGATGCTGGGGCAGGATCCCTACCACGGGCCGGGCCAGGCTCATGGTTTGTGTTTTTCGGTGCGCCCCGGTGTTAAGGTACCGCCTTCTTTGCGCAATATGTATAAAGAGCTGGAAACGGATATTCCCGGCTTTGTCGCGCCCGATCATGGTTTTCTTGAGCCGTGGGCGCAGCAGGGGGTGCTAATGCTGAATACGGTATTGACCGTAGAGCAGGGCAAGGCACATTCTCATGCTGGTTTTGGCTGGGAGATCTTTACTGACAAAGTGATTCAGGCAGTCAATGAGCATTGTGAGGGAGTGGTGTTTTTGCTGTGGGGCAGTCATGCCCAGAAAAAGGGCCGGCATATTAACCGGGAGCGTCATCATGTATTAAGCGGCCCGCATCCCAGCCCCTTGTCTGCCTACCGTGGTTTTTTTGGCTGCCGGCATTTTTCGCAAGCCAACCAGTTGCTGCAAAACGACGGCAAAACGCCTGTTAACTGGCAACTTGATTAATATATGCAGGTGTTTTTTCTTTTTTGCGTTGCAGCTTAATAATTTTGCAATAACAAAGTTCTACTTTATAACCTCTTGTGATATATCAATAGCCGACTGCAACTGATAACCAACAGGAGGGAGCTCACATGGAGAGGTCAAGCTTCGATCAGGACTTTGTAGTTGAACGGGCACCCCGTACACCACGGGAACCGGCAAAAAAGCGCAAGTGGCGGGAAATTGAAGCCATTATGGATAAAAAGCGTTTGCAGGAAGAGCTTCAGGATCTGGATTGCACCCTCGAACTTGAGGCGCTGCCCGAAGAGCTGGAGCTTTAAGAGCACAAAATAATCAAGGCGTCGCAAGACGCCTTTTTTATTCTGTTAAATCGTGGACGGAGGTCAGATCATCGCCTTCAGCATGTCTTCCAGCTTGTCCTGATCTACCGCGAAGTTACGAATGCCTTCGGCCAGCTTCTCGGTAGCCATGGCGTCCTGGTTTTGCTCCCAGCGGAACTCGGCTTCGGTCATGGGAGCGGGGCGGTCTTTATTAGCTCCGGTGTCTTTCAGCTTGGCTGTCACTGTTACGCTGGCATTGTTCAGCTCTTCCAGCAGGTCAGGGCCAATGGTGAGGCGATCGCAGCCGGCCAGCTCAATGATTTCGCCGGTATTACGGAAGCTGGCTCCCATGACGACTGTGCTATAGCCGTGGGTTTTGTAGTAGTTATAAATGCGGGTAACAGACTGTACGCCGGGATCTTCCTCTGCAGTGTAGTCTTTCTTGTCGGTGTTGTTTTTATACCAGTCGAGAATACGACCCACAAAAGGAGAGATCAGGTACGCGCCGGCTTCGGCACAGGCACGGGCCTGAGCAAAGCTGAACAGCAGCGTCAGGTTACAGTTAATACCTTCTTTTTCAAGCACTTCAGCAGCACGAATGCCTTCCCAGGTCGACGCCAGTTTGATCAGAATACGCTCTTTGGACACACCGGCATCGGCATACAGGGCGACAAGGCGGCGGGCCTTGGCAATGCTGGCTTCAGTGTCAAACGATAAACGAGCATCTACCTCGGTAGAGATGCGTCCGGGAATAATTTTCAGGATTTCACAGCCAATGTTCACGGCCAGCTTGTCGGAAGCGTCGATCAGCTGCTGCTCTGCATTCTGGCTTTGTGCTTTGGCCCAGCTAACGGCGTCTTCCAGCAGCGGGCGATATTCCGTAATTTGTGCCGCTTTCAGAATGAGTGAGGGGTTGGTGGTGGCGTCTTCGGGCTGATATTTGCGAATGGCTTCAATGTCGCCGGTGTCGGCTACCACTGTAGTGAGCTTGCGCAGTTGAGTAAGTGAATTGGCCATGAACGGGTCCTGTGGGTGTGTGTTAGCGCTATATTCTAATTTTATCCGGCACAAAAGTCATTTATCGCCATGCGGGCGCTTGTGGTACATTGCCCCGCTTCATACAGGACTAACGCAGAGGTGTTCATGGATTCTGTTATTGCCTTTATCAACAATCTGCTGTGGGGATCCGTACTGATCTACCTGCTGCTGGGTGTGGGCGTATTTTTTACCTTTCGATTAGGTTTTATTCAATTCCGCCATTTTGGCCATATGTTTTCAGTGCTGAAAAACAGCCGTAAAGCTGATGCGGCGGGCATTTCATCGTTTCAGGCGTTATGCACCAGTCTGGCGGCCCGGGTGGGCACCGGCAATCTGGCCGGGGTAGCGGTGGCGCTCTATCTGGGCGGACCGGGCGCTATTTTCTGGATGTGGCTGATTGCTCTGATTGGTATGGCTACTGCGTTTGCCGAAAGCGCGCTGGCCCAGCTTTACAAGGTAAAAGACGATGAGGGCAACTATCGTGGCGGGCCGGCCTATTACATGGAGCGCGGCCTGGGCATGCGCTGGATGGGGGTGCTGTTTGCCATTTTTCTGATTATTGCGTTTGGTCTGGTATTCAACGCGGTGCAGGCCAATTCTATCAGTGCTGCCATGCAGGTGGCCTTTAATGTGCCCGAATGGGCTTCCGGTATGGTGCTGGTGGTGCTGGCAGGGCTGATTATTTTTGGTGGCTTGCGCACCATAGCGCGCTTTGCAGAACTGGTGGTGCCGGTGATGGCGCTGGCATATTTGCTGATTGCGCTGGTGGTGGTGGCCATGAACATCACTGAGCTGCCCGGTGTGCTGTCGTTAATAGTGAAATCAGCTTTTGGTCTGGAGCAGGCCGGTGGTGGTGCCATGGGTTATGCCATTTCTCAGGCGCTGATTAATGGCATTAAGCGCGGTCTGTTCTCTAACGAGGCAGGCATGGGCTCGGCACCCAACGCGGCAGCCTCGGCTACCCCTTATCCGCCCCATCCGGCGTCTCAGGGCTATGTGCAAATGCTGGGTGTGTTTGCTGATACTCTTGTGATCTGTACCTGTACCGCGTCTATTATTCTGCTGTCGGGTCAGTTTGAACCAGGCTCTGGTGTGACCGGCATTGAGCTGACACAGAAAGCGCTGTCGAGCGAGGTGGGTGAGTGGGGCAATATCTTTATTGCCATTGCCATTTTGTTTTTTGCCTTTACCAGCATAGTGGCCAACTATGCCTACGCCGAGAACAACCTGGTGTTTCTGGAGCACAACCACGAAGGCGGCCTGCTGGTGTTCCGGCTGTTTGTGCTGGGCATGGTGATGTTTGGCTCTGTGGGTGAGCTGCCTATTATCTGGGCCATGGCCGATACCTCCATGGGCATGATGGCACTGATTAACCTGGTGGCTATCTTGCTGCTGTCGGGTGTGGTAGTGAAACTTGCCAAAGATTATAACAACCAGCGCAAGCTGGGCCGGCTGCCCACCTTTGATGTGACCAAATATCCCGAGCTGAAAAGCCAGCTGGAAGAAGGGATCTGGGACAAGAAGTAATATTGGGGAAGGTTGGCAATGAGCGCAGCGAATTTCAACATGAAGCCGGCTGCGGAATGTTGCTACGGCCTTCCCATGTGCTCCGGCCTCCGGGCCGGAGCCATCCAGCAGCCATACACTGTTTACAGGTACAGCTCAGAACCTGCAATTTTTGCCACTTACAGCTGACAGCTTATGGCTCCCCGAAGGGGTCAGGGCTGGTCGCCGACCAAAAACTGTTTGCTGATGGTTTTAAATGTGTCGGTGCCGGCTTGTTGCATCAGTTCGAACACCACCATTTCACGGCTGACAATCTGGGCACCGGCGTTGCGCATACGCTCCAGACCCAGCTGACGATTTTCTTCAGTACGGCTGCCTACCACATCGGCTACTACAAAGACATTTTTGCCGTTTTGCAGCAGATCGAGCACGGTTTGCAGCACGCACACATGGGTTTCCATGCCGCACACAATGATCTGACTGCGGCTTTGCCATTCTCTGGGCAGACAGCCGCCGGCCACCGCAGAAAAATGCACTTTGGTGGAAACCGCCGGGCGCTCGACCAGACTGGTGAGCGTGGGCAGAGTATGGCCCAGGCCACGGGGGTATTGTTCGGTGAACAGGGTGGGAATATTCAGTATTTGACAGGCCTGTATCAGCCAGCTGGCACGGGCGGCCAGCTGGTCACCCTGATGAATGGCAGGGACCAGTTTTTCCTGAATATCAACGACCAGCAAAGCGGCCTTTTCGGGTTGCATCAGCATGAATGCCTCCTTTTTGTAACAACTGCGTAAAGTATGCCGGAAACAGCCGGAATAAAAAGCCTGTTGGCGCACGCAATGTCTTGCCTGGCACTGATTTTCGATTTATTTATATTGCCGCTGCGTTGAGCGTTCGCTCTGTTCGCTGGCTTCTTTTTGTTGTGCTCAATTTTTTTGTTTTCGTCACTGTGTTGTTTTGCCGGGAGGTAAGGCGTTGATGAGTGGTGGCAATCCTTGCTTGAATTGTGGTGCCTGTTGTGCGTTTTTTCGCGTGTCATTTTATTGGGGCGAAGTGCACAGCGACTTTGCCGTGCCCGAAGCACTGACCGAGCCGGTATCGTTTGCGCGTCTGGCCATGAAAGGCACCAATCAGCCTTCACCGCGTTGTGTGGCGCTGCAAGGCGAAGTGGGAGGCTGTGTGTCCTGTAGTATTTATGAAAACCGGCCCGGGCCCTGCCGGGACTTTGAGGCCTTTGATGCCGAAGGTGCCTGCAACCGGGCCAGAGCTGCCCACGGCCTGCCACCGCTGGAGCCACCACTGGTTGCAGCTTAGTGGCGGAAAACATTGGTGTTTTTTTAATAGTCAGGTAATTTGGACAGCAGACAAACACAAGGAGCCCGGTTATGGAAAAACTCTCTGCCCTGGAGCAACGTGTTGTTGGCTGCCTGATTGAAAAGCAGGTATCTACGCCCGATGTATATCCGCTGACGCTGAACTCTCTGATTAACGCCTGCAACCAGAAAAGCAACCGAGATCCTGTGATGAGCCTGAGTGAAGGCGAGGTGCAGTCGGTACTGAATAACCTGGTTGCACGGCGGCTGGTGAACAATGTGGCGGGCTTTAATGCCCGGGCGGCAAAGTATCAGCACCGTTTTTGCAATACCGAGTTTGGCGAGCTGCACTTCAATGACGGTGAGCTGGCCATCATCTGCGAGCTGCTGCTGCGTGGCCCGCAAACTCCGGGAGAGCTGCGCAGCCGCTGTGCCCGGCTGCATCAGTTTGGTGACGTCAGTGAAGTGGATGCCTGCCTGCACAGCCTGATGGAAAAAGGCCCTTATGTCGTAAAACTGGCGCGCCTGCCCGGCAAGCGGGAAGCCCGCTATGCTCATTTGTTTGGCGATGTTCCTGTGGCTGATGCCGGCGCACCGGCTGCTGCAGTATCGGCTGTCGAAAACAGCGCAGCCCGTATTCAAGAGCTGGAAGCTGAGGTGGAAAGATTAAAGGCACGGATTAAAGAGCTGGAGGCGCAGTTGTAACAGGAGTGTGCAGAAATGTGACAGCAAGCGGTTGCTTTTGATTCTTTTCGGCAGTTCAATACGACTTAAGTACCATATCATCAGTATATGACAAGGAATGTTTGATGAAACTGACGCATAAGGTGGGGCTGACTGCTGCTGCCGTATTGTTGCTCACCGTTGGTTTGCTGTCCTGGTTGCAGCTTTCGCAGGTACGGGAAAGCCTGCGAGAGCAGACTGCGGCGTCTGTTCATGAAACCAGTGCCACCCTGGCTCGTCAGATTGAAAGCTGGCTTAATGGCAAGCTTGCTCTTATCGATATGGCTGCTCAGCAAATAAGCAGTGATTTCAGCCGTGAGCAGGTACAGCAGACATTTGATCTGCCGTTGCTGGCCGAAGAATTCATGCTTGTATTTGGTGGTCTGGGGAGCGAATACGGACGAGCCATCAGTAATACACCCAGCTGGAACCCTCCGGGCTGGGATGCCCGTCAGCGGGGCTGGTATCAGCTGGCACGGCAAGCTGACAGCGCCATATTAACCGAGCCCTATGCCGATGCCAGCACCGGTGAAATTCTGATTTCTGCAGTAGCCAAACTCACTGATAACGGCACCTTTCTGGGCGCTTTTGGCGGTGATCTCAGTCTGAAAAGCGTGTCTGAGTCTGTCAATGTGATTGATTTTAACGGGGCTGGTCATGCTTTTCTGGTGGCCGGTAACGGTAATATTATTTCTCACCCGGACAGTGCTCTCAACGGCCGTCAATTAAGTGAATTGTTTAATGGTGAAATGCCGGCGCTGAGCAATGAGCTGCATACCTTTGAGCTTGATGGGCAGCCCCACTGGGTGGCGTTTACGCCCCTCCACGATCTGCAGGGGGCAGACTGGTACATTGGTGTAGCACTGAATGAAAATATTGTGATGGCCCGGGCTGACAGACTGCAGTGGCAGTCAATGACAATTGCCGGTTTTGGAGTGACGGTAAGTCTGGCAATACTGGTGCTGCTGATGACCCGTCAGCTGAAGCCGCTGGGAGGTCTGTATCGTTCTCTTACCGATATTAACAGTGGTGAAGGTGATCTGACCAAGCGTCTGCCTGTTACCAGAAAAGATGAATTTGCGCTGGTTGCCGGCGAGTTCAATGGGTTTCTTGCTCATTTACAGCAGCTTATTGGAAATGTCATGACCAGTGCCCGGTCGCTTAAATCGAGCATTAATGAAACATCGGAGCAGTCGGAACAGGCTGAACAGGAATTACAGCGACAACTGCAGGAGCTTGATCAGCTTGCCACTGCCATGCATGAAATGGCTGCCACAGCCAATGATGTAGCCCGCCATGCACAGCAGGCTGCTGAGGCGGCGAACGCTGCCAGTCATGAAACCGAGCAGGGCGTTGCCGTGGTGGCGCGTTCTACACAGGCCATAGAACGTCTGTCTGCTGATATGGATGAAACCATGACATCAGTTAATGAGCTGGCTCAGCTTAGTCGCAATATAGAGTCTATTTTGTCTGTGATCACCGACATTGCCGAGCAGACTAATTTACTGGCCTTGAATGCGGCCATTGAGGCGGCCCGGGCAGGTGAGACGGGCAGGGGCTTTGCAGTGGTGGCGGATGAGGTTCGTTCACTGGCTTCTCGTACTCAGCAGTCTACCCGTGAAATCAGCGAGATGATCGAGCAGCTGCAGCAGGGAGTACAGCAAACCGAGCACAAAATGCAGCAAAGTCAGGCACTGGCTGCAGACACCACCACTGATGCAGCGGAAGCAAATGAAGTTCTGGTGCGTATTCGTGAAGCCATTGCCCGTATTAATGATATGAACCTGCAGATAGCCACAGCAGCGGAAGAGCAAAGCGCCACCAGTGAAGAGATTAACCAGAATACCACCAATATTCGGGATATCAGTCAGGGCGTTGCCGGCGGAGCGCTGGAGCAGTTGAGAAAATGTCAGGGCATGCTGGATCAAATGCAGCGCCAGGATCAGTTGCTGAGCCGGTTCAGGGTATAAAACCGGCAGCATCTGACTTACCGTTTTAATTCGTTAATAACGCCTTCGGGGCCATCGCGCAGGCCGCTTTGCTGAAACAGTAGGCACCTTGTTCATCGTTACAGCGTATCAAGAAAGGTATCGACTACCAGGTTGCTGCGCCGGCTGCGGGCGGTAATGACGCAAAAGCGGGTGGTAAAGCCCGGTTGCAAGGGTCTCAGCCGGCCGGCGGCCACCCAGGGGGCGGCATAGTGCTCGGGCAGATAGCCCAGATAACAACCGGTCAGCACCAGAAATAAAATACCTTCCCGATCGTTGGCATGGGCACCCGTGGTGTGCCCTGCATAGAGGGCTGCGGCCTCGGCTGCCTGCTGAAAGCGCGGCTGCACCACTTCATGACCTTCGGTATTGATGTTTTGAGCATTGAACAAGGGATGTGAATCGGCGCAATAAAGCCAGTTGCTTTCTTCATAAAGCGGGGAGTAATGCAGCCCCGGCAGCTCCCTGACCTGAGGGATCACACCCACATTAAGCCGGCCGTCGAGCACGCCCATTTCTATGTCGTCGGACGGTTGCATACGCAGATCAATGTGCACCTCCGGGCCTTTGGCCTTGAGGGCGGCCAGGCCATGGGTAATTTTCATTCCCGGATGAGACACCAGGTTGTCGGTAATGCCAATGATCAGAGTGCCCCGCAAGTGCCGATGCAGATCGTTCAGCTCGGCCCTGAAGTACTCCACCGCGCCAAACAGCCGGTCGCTGGCTTCCAGCACCCGTTTTCCTTCATCGGTCAGGGCAAAGCCGGCGCGCCCGCGTTGACACAGCTTTACCTGCAGCCGCTTTTCCAGATCCGCCATTTGCATGCTGATGGCCGCCCGGCTGATGCCCAGCGCCACCTCGGCGGCAGCAAAGCCGCCACAGGCCGCCACAGTGCGAAACACCCGAAGCAGTTTGAGCTCAAAATCGCTGATTTGACCCAGTGTTTTTATATTTGCCATTGGTTCAGCATTCCCTTAACTGAGGTTCACAAAGTTTATATTTAACAAGTGTGTAACTGCAACCAAGATAAGGGCACGGAGCTAAGGGCGAAGCATCAGTGCGGTTGCACTACGCCGACACGCTTCAAGCCCCTCCATGGGTCGCTCGAAAATGCCATACATGGCATTTAATGGTCGGCTTCGGCAATCCCCACTGCTGCTTCGTGCAATATCGGCGTTGTCAGCCGGCCGGAAGGTTGGGACTCGTCCCAACCTATTTCATCGGTCCTGGCTCTGGCGTAGGTTGCGGATGAGCGAAGCGAATCCCAACAATACCGGCAGCAAAGATAAGTTCAGAATGAACAGATGAGGTGGTGATGAATACCATGGCAAATATCGTCAGCAAACCGCAGCTGAGTGAGCAGCTGAACCTGGATGCATTCTGGATGCCTTTTACTGGTAACCGGGCCTTTAAGGCAGCCCCCCGGCTGGTGGCCGGGGCCGAGGGTGCTTATTTTACCGATGTGGATGGCCGCCGCTTGTTCGACAGCCTCTCGGGACTGTGGTGCACCGGCCTTGGCCACAAGCACCCCAAAATCATTGAGGCCATTCATCAGCAGCTGCATACCCTGGACTATGCTCCCGGTTTTCAGACCGGGCATCTGCTGGCCTTTGAGCTGGCGGAGAAGCTGGCATCCATGGCACCGGCAGACTTGAACCGCGTGTTTTTTACCAACTCCGGCTCGGAATGTGCCGACACCGCCCTGAAAATGGCACGCGCCTACTGGCGGGCCAAAGGCAAGCCGGAGAAAACCCGGCTGATTGGCCGTGCCCGTGGCTATCATGGCGTGAATATGGGCGGCACCAGCGTGGGCGGTATGGGCCCCAACCGCAAACATTATGGCCAGCTGCTGGATGCGGATCATCTGCCTCATACCCTGCTGAAGGAAAACGCCTTCAGCCGTGGCCAGCCGGAGCAGGGGGCTGAGCTTGCCGATACGCTGCTGCAACTGATTGAACTGAATGATGCCTCAAACATTGCCGCCGTCATCGTGGAGCCTATGTCGGGCTCGGCGGGAGTCATAGTGCCGCCGGTGGGCTATTTGCAGCGGCTGCGCACACTCTGCGATGAACACGACATTTTGCTGATATTTGATGAAGTGATCACCGGTTTTGGCCGCATGGGCGAGATGTTTGGTGCCGACTTCTTTGGCGTGGTGCCCGATATCATGAACCTGGCCAAACAGTTAACCAACGGCGTGGTGCCCATGGGAGCCGTCATTGCCAAAGAACATATTTATCAGGCCTTTATGGAGCAGCCAGGGCCGGACTACATGGTGGAGTTTGCCCACGGTTATACCTATTCCGGCCATCCGGTGGCCTGTGCCGCAGCCATGGCCTCTTTAAATGTGCTGACTGAAGAAGACATGCCCGCCCGGGTTAAACAGCTTATGCCCACATTTGAGGAGCAGATACACAGGCTCAAGGGGCTGCCTCATGTGGTTGATATTCGTAACTGCGGCCTGGCTGGTGCGGTGCAGCTGGCACCTTACCCGGGCGAACCGGCGCGCCGGCCCATGGAGCTGGCAATACAGCTGTGGCAGGCGGGTTATTACGTGCGCTTTGGCGGCGACACCCTGCAATTTGGCCCGCCCTTTATCTCCACCCCCGACGAGCTGGAGCAGCTGTTTAATGCGGTAGCGGGCGTATTGATTTGAATCGAACTCAAAACAAGGATTTTCCATGAACACCATTCCTCATCTGATCAACGGCGAACAATATCACGGCAATAACACTCTTGAGGTTTTCAATCCGGCTACGGGAGAGGTGTGTGCACAGCTGGCCATGGCCGATGCCAATACGGTGAGCCAGGCGGTGGCAGCAGCGAAGGCGGCGTTTCCGGCCTGGCGTGACACACCGCCGGCCAGGCGTGCCAGAGTCATGTTTCGTTATTTGCAACTGCTGGAAGAGCGGGCGGATGATATTTGCCGGCTGATTGCCGAGGAGCACGGCAAAACCCTGGAAGATGCCCGTGGCGAGCTGCAGCGAGGCATGGAAAACGTGGAATATGCCTGTGGTGTGCCCGGCCTGCTAAAAGGGGAATACACCCGTAATGTTGGGCCGGACATTGACGCCTGGTCCGATTTTCAGCCGCTGGGTGTGGTGGCGGGCATTACGCCGTTTAACTTTCCGGCCATGGTGCCGCTGTGGATGTTTCCCATGGCCATTGCCTGCGGTAACTGCTTTGTGCTGAAACCCTCGGAAAAAGATCCCTCTTCTTCGTTGCTGATTGCCGGGCTGCTGGAAGAGGCCGGCCTGCCCAAAGGCGTGATTAACGTGGTGCAGGGCGGTCGTGATGCGGTAAATGCGCTGCTGGAGCACAAGGATGTTAAAGCCATCAGCTTTGTTGGCTCCACCCCGGTGGCGGAGCATATTTATGCCAAGGGCACCGCCAACGGCAAGCGGGTGCAGGCGCTGGGCGGGGCCAAAAATCATGCGGTGCTGCTGCCGGATGCGGATTTGGATAATGCGGTCAATGCCCTGATGGGGGCGGCCTACGGCTCTTGCGGTGAGCGCTGCATGGCCATTTCGGTGGCCGTGTGTGTGGGCGATGCGGTGGCGGATGCGCTCACCGAAAAGCTGAGCCACAAGATTAAAGCACTGAATATAGGCCCGGGCACAGAGCGGGGGCACGATATGGGGCCGGTAATAAGCAAAGAGCATCTCGATAAAATCACCGGCTATATAGAAGACGGCATTCAGGCTGGGGCAGAGCTGGCAGTGGACGGCCGGGGTGTGACCGTGGCGGGCCATGAAAATGGTTATTTTATCGGTGGCTGTCTGTTTGACCGGGTCACCCCCGAGATGCGCATTTACAGGGAAGAAATTTTTGGCCCTGTGCTGTGTGTGGTGCGGGTTAACAGCCTGGAAGAAGCCATAGCACTGGTTAATGCCCATGAATATGGCAACGGCACCTGTTTGTTTACGCGCAACGGTGAAGCGGCGCGGCTGTTTGGGGATCAGATTGAAGTGGGCATGGTGGGCATTAATGTGCCCCTGCCGGTGCCGGTTGCTTACCACAGCTTTGGCGGCTGGAAACGCTCTTTGTTTGGCGACCTGGCCGCCTATGGCCCGGATGCGGTGCGCTTTTATACCCGGCGCAAAACCATTACCCAAAAGTGGCCTGAGCGGGCCAGCCATCAGGCCTCCGACTTTACTTTTCCCAGTCTCTGACGAGCAGGGAGTGGGGAATGGCGCGCAATATAAGTGTCAAGTCACTCCGGGCTTGCCCCGGAGTCTATCACATAGAGCCTGTTTTTCTGCGTCATACTCAATTTCATGCAGAGTGGATTCCGGCTCCGTCATGCTGAACTGGATTCAGTACCGGAATGACGTTAAGGCTGCTTTACCTATTTTTACGCGCTTATCACACTGCTGGCCAGCCAGCCGGAATAAGCCACATACACGGCCAGCAAAAAGGCCCCTTCCAGCCGGTTAATCCTGCCCTGCCGGCCCTTGAGACCGAACCCAAGCACAAATACCGACAGTGTCAGCACTATCATTACCACAAAGTCACGGGTGATCACTTCCGGCATCACTTCCAGCGGATGAATGACGCCAGCCAGGCCCACGACTGCCAGAGTATTGAACAGGTTGGAGCCAATCACGTTACCCAGTGCCAGATCGTGCTCATTTTTGCGAATGGCGGCAATGGACGATGCCAGCTCGGGAAGTGACGTCCCAATGGCAACAATGGTCAGGCCAATGATCAAGTCACTCACCCCAAAGGCCTGTGCCACATTCACTGCACCCCATACCAGAAAGCGGGAGCTCACAATCAGCAGTATCAGGCCGGCTACCAGCCAGAAAATTGCCATTTTCAGGCTCATCAGATTTTCGTCCAGCTCCTTTTCATGCTCTGCGGCCAGGCTGTCTTTACCGCTTTGCAGCCCCTGGCGAATACTCCAGGCCATCAGCAGCACAAATACCACCAGCAACATCATGGCGTCAGTGCGCGCAAGCATACCGTTCCACAGTAAACTGAGCGACAGCAGGGTGATCAGCAGCAAAATGGGGAGCTCCTTGCGCAGCACCTGAGAATGCACGGCAATAGGGCTGATCAGTGCTGTTATCCCCAGAATAAGACCAATATTGGCAATATTGGAGCCATAAGCATTGCCCAGTGCCAGCCCGGGATTACCTTCCAGCGAGGAAATAACCGACACCACAATTTCCGGTGCTGAGGTACCAAAACCCACTATCACCATGCCAATCAGCAACGGCGGCATACCCGCATAACGAGCCGTGGCCGAGGCACCGTCCACAAAACGATCGGCACTCCACACCAGCACGGCAAGGCCTAATACAATGGCTGCAACAGACATCAGCATGGCAAGTTCCCCCTATCGGCAGGGGTAAACAGAAAAACTGACGGGCTAAACACATTCATAAAGGGGCTCTTCAGGGCGGGACCGATTCACACGAGACGTAAACACTCCCCGCCCGGTGAGTGGTTGCGTCTCGAGTCTCATCAATCCAAAACGGACACGACTGCCATAAGCTTGTTGCTCAGAGATTGTTGACAGCCGTTTCGGCTGGGTGCCGAACGATTACTCCCTCAAGATTGAGCGTATTGTGACAGCTTGCCGCCAAGATGAAAAGAGCCGGCGATAAGGCCGGGCTCTTCACCCATTCCCGCCCATTTACCTCCGTTCTCCGTCCTGCCCAAAATGAGCGCTTTGCGTTCTGTTTCAATGGTGGCTGTGTCTATACTGACCCGAACAAGCTTGTATTTTCGGAGAGACATAATGACCGGACACATTTATTCAGCGGGGCTTTTATGTGCCGCACTGGTCTTGCCCGCAGTGGCGGCAGAAACACCGCTGTCGGCAGAAGACAGCGACCCCGGCAAGCTGGGCTGGATGCAGGGTTTTCCGCCGCCTGCGGATAAGCGGCTGCGGGCTGCCGACGGCTCTTTTTTCGAGTTTCCGGCGCTGCGTTACAGTGTGGCGCACATGCGCGAGTTTTCACCCACAGTGAATGTGTCGCGCGGGCTGGAAGCGCCGGTGGCGCTGAATTATCGTCCGGATCCGGTTATCGACACCCTGCGCTTTATGCCCTGGGGCAGTGACCAGCCCATGACCTTTGCCGAGGCCTTTGATCATAACTACACCGATGGCCTCATTATTCTGCACAGAGGTGATGTGGTGTATGAGCGCTACGCTGGTGCCCTGAAAGAAGATGGCCAGCATGCCGCCATGTCGGTGACCAAGTCGTTTACCGGTTTGCTGGCGGCGATTCTGGTGGCGGAAGGCAAGCTGGATGAGAACAAGCGGGTGGCGGACTATGTGCCGGAGCTGACGGAGTCGGCCTTTGGTGATGCCACAGTGCGCCAGTTAATGGACATGACCACAGGGCTGCAATACAGCGAGGACTATGCCGATCCCAATGCGGAAGTATGGCAATACTCTGCCGCCGGCAGCCCCTGGCCCAAGCCGGATGGCTATACCGGCCCGGTAGGCTACTTTGAATACCTGACCGGCGTACAAAAGCAGGGTGAGCATGGTGATGCCTTTGGCTATAAAACCGTGAACAGCGACGCCCTCGGCTGGGTAATTGCCCGGGTAGCGGGTCAGTCGGTGGCCGAACAATTGTCTCAGCGTATCTGGCAACGGCTGGGTATGGAGCAAAGTGCTTATTATCAGGTAGATGAGCTGGGCACGCCCTTTGCCGGCGGTGGCCTGAGTGCCGGCCTGCGAGATATGGCCCGCTTTGGTGAGCTGGTGCGCAATAAGGGGCGCTGGCAGGGAGAGCAGATTATTCCGGCTGCCGCCATTGAAGATATTGAACGGGGGGGCAGTCAGGCAGCCTTTGCCAAAGCCGGTTTTGATAAGCTGAAAGACTGGTCCTATCGCAATATGTGGTGGATAACCCACAACGATAATGGTGCCTTTGCTGCCCGGGGCGTACATGGTCAGACCATTTATATCGACCCCGCCGCGGAAATGGTGCTGGTGCGCTTTGCGTCCCATCCGGTGGCGGCCAACGGGGCCAACGATCCATGTTCGCTGCCGGCTTATCAGGCGGTGGCCGATCATCTGATGTCGGTTAAAACCCAATAACAGGAGCACATATGAAACCTGCTGAATTATTTGATCTGAGCGGCAAAGTGGCCATTATTACCGGCGGTGCCAACGGCATTGGTAAGGGCTGCAGCAAAATGCTGGCGGCGTTTGGTGCCAGCGTGGTGGTGGCGGATCTCAAGCTGGAAGCGGCTGAAGCCACTGCAGAAGAAATTCGCAAGGAAGGTGGTAAGGCGCTGGCGCTGGCCTGCAACGTCACCAAAGACGAAGAGCTGGTCGCCCTGGTGGATAAGACGCTGGCGGAATACGGCCAAATTAATATTCTGGTGAACAATGTGGGCGGCGGCGGTGCCGGCCGTGAAAGCCCTGCCACCCTTACGGTGGAGCAGTTTGCCCGCACTTTTGAGCTGAATGTGTTCAGCAACTGGCGGCTGGCCCAGCTGTGTGCGCCGCACATGGAAAACGCCGGCTACGGCTCCATCATTAATATGTCGTCCATGAGCTCCATCAACAAAAGTCCGGCCATCAGTGCCTATGCCTCGTCCAAGGCTGCCATTAACCATATGACCGCCAACCTGGCCTTTGACTACGGACCAGCGGGCATTCGCGTGAACGCCGTGGGCCCGGGAGCTGTGCGTACCGATGCACTGGCCTCGGTGCTGACCCCGGAAATTGAGGCCAGCATGCTGGCACACACGCCGCTCAAGCGGCTGGGCGAAGCGGAAGACATTGCCGGTGCCGTGCTCTACTTTGCGGCACCCATTTCTCGCTGGGTGAGCGGCCAGACTTTGTTTGTAAACGGCGGCGGGGTGCAGACCCTGGATTAACCGGTGGCTGGCTGCCAGCGGTATTCGTTGTTATAACTCTGCAGCAGGCGCTCTGCCTGCTCGCTTTGCGGGTTGTTCAGCACCTTGTGGCTGGGGCCCGCTTCCACCACATTGCCTTCGTGCATCAGGATCACCTGATCACTGATATGGCGTACCACCCCCAGATCGTTGGCCACCAGCACATAAGACAGCGCCAGCTCGTCCTGCAGGCTCAGCAGCAGGTTGATGATCTGCGAGCGTACCGAAATATCCAGGTTGGAGATGGCCTCGTCCGCCACAATAATATTGGGGGAGAGGATCAGCGCCCGTGCCAGGGCCACCCGCTGTTTTTGTCCGGTAGAAAACATTTGCGGATAAAAGTGAGTGTGCTCTGCCAGCAGGCCCACCATGCGCAGTGTGTCTATGATCAGCGCTTCCCGTTGCTCGGCATCAAGCGCTGTGTTCAGTAACAGCGGGGCTTCCAGGATCTGACCAATGCGGCTGCGGGGGTTAAGCGCCGTGTTGGGATCCTGAAAAATCATACGAATAAGCTGACAGCGCTTTTTATAGTCGTTGGCTTCTATTTTTTCGCCGTTGATAAAAATGCTGCCCTGGGTGGGCGGCAGTACTCCCGCCAGCACCTTGGCCAGGCTGCTTTTGCCCGAGCCGGCGTCCCCCATCAGTGCCAGGGTCTGGCCCCGCTCCAGGGTGAACGACAGCGGATAAAAAGCGGTTTTCACCGTTTTGCGAAACAGTCCGGTATGGTTCACATAAACCTTGCTCAGGTTATCTACCTTCAGCAGCGGTGCCTGGCTCATTTCTTCTTGCCCTCCGGCATATTAAGAGGAAAGTGGCAATAGTAGCTCTGGCCCTTGTAGCGCGACAGGGGCGGGGCCACCACGCAGTGGCGCTGGGCCCGGGGGCAGCGGGGCCCCAGCCGGCAGCCAATGGGCAGGCTCTGCAGCGGCGGAATCACGCCGGGCAGAGTATTGAGCCGGGACTTGTGGGGCAGGGTGCCATCCAGATCCGGCATCATGCGCAGCAGGGCATCGGTATAAGGATGATGAGGCCGGGACAATAATTGATCCCGCGGGCCCGACTCTACCGCCTGACCGCAATACATGACGGTAATATTGTGAGTGAGCTGAGCAAAGCTGGTGATGTCGTTGCCAATCAGCAAAATGGTGGTGCCCGAGAGTTTGTTCACTCGTTCCAGCAGCCGGAATATCTGTGCCTGATTGGTGGCCTCCATGGCGTTGGTGGGCTCGTCGGCCACCAGCAGTTTGGGCTCGTTGGCAATGGCCATGGCAATCATCACTTTCTGGCATTCGCCGTCGGAGAGCTGAAACGGATAGGCGTTCATAATCATCTTATGATCCCGAATGCCCACCCGGTGCAGCAGGCCAATGGCCTGATTGCGCCGCCAGTGCCAGCGCTGCCACCATTTTCCGCGAAAACTGCGGGACGGAATGGCTTCCACCAGCTGGGCACCAATTTTCTCGGACGGATCCAGGCTGGCGGCCGGCTCCTGAAAAATCATGGCCATGTCCCGGCCCATCAGCAAGCGGCGCTCTTTGGACGACAGACTCTGCAGATCCACGTTATCCAGATACATGCGATCGGCGGTCACCCGCCAGGTGTCTCTGTCGATACCGGCGATGGTCTGGGCCACCAGGCTCTTGCCTGAGCCCGACTCGCCCACCAGACCACGAATTTCGCCATGGGCCAGGGTAAGGCTGAATTTATCTACCGCCTTGACCATGCCCTGAGGCGTATCAATTTCAATGGTAAGATTGCGAATATCCAGCAGCGGCATCAGTCCATTACCTCATTAATGGCCTGGCGCAGGCCTTCTCCCACCATGTTCACCACCAGCACACTGAACAGAATGGCCAGTCCCGGCAATGTCACGGTCCAGGGGGCCAGAAACACCAGATCCATGGCATCCGACAACATGGCCCCCCACTCCGGCCGGGGCGGCTGGGCACCCAGCCCAAGAAAGCCCACGGCGGTAATATCCAGAATGGCCGCCGACAGCGCCCGGGTGGTCTGGCTTATCAGGGTATCGCTTAGGTTAGGCACTATGCCAAAGCGCAGAATGCGCCAGGCGTTGGCTCCGTCGAGACGAATGGCGGTGATATATTCCTTTTGCATTTCTTCCGACACCGCATTGTAGGTGGCGCGAATATATTGCGGGATCAGGGCCAGGGTAATGGCGATAAGCGTGTTGAACAGACCCGGCCCCAGAATGGCCACAAAAATAATGGCCAGCAGCAAAGACGGAATGGACAAAAGGGTATCGAGCAGATGATTGAGAATGCTGGCCTTCAGGCCCCGGCTCATGCCGCCGAGAATACCGATGGCAGTACCGAACAGCATGGCCACGGCAACAATCAATACCGCATTGCCAAAGGTCAGCCGGGCACCATTGATCAGCCGTGACAGCATGTCCCGGCCCAGATCGTCGGTGCCGAGAAAAAAGTCTACATTGCCATGGTCAGACCAGGACGGTGGCAGCAGCAGTGCCTGACTGAACTGCTCGTAAGGGGCATAAGGTGCCAGCCAGGGGCCGATAAGAGTAAAGACGCATAAAATACCCAACCCCCACAGGCCGATCATGGCCAGAGTGTTCTGGCGAAACAGCTGCCAGGCCCGCTCCCGGGGGGAGCGCACCTGCAGCTCGGGATAGATGTTAGCCCTGGCTGGCATAAATGGCTTTCCTTCTGCTGGGGTAGATCAGGGTTGAGAGAATATCCATGCCCACACTGGCCACTATGGTAAAGGTAGCAATGGCCAGGGTGCCGCCCTTGATGGCGGCATAGTCCTGCAGGGAAATACTGGTAACCAGCCAGCGTCCCAGTCCGGGCCAGTCAAATACAATTTCGGTCATCATGGCCGAGGTCAGCACAGTACCGAACTGCAGCCCCAGGGTGGGAATGGCCATGGGAAAGGCATTGCGCAGGCCGTGGCGCAGCACCACATGAGTATCACTGAAGCCCTTGGTCAGGGCGGCACGAATATAGTTTTGCTTCAGCACTTCCAGCAGGGCGCTGCGAATCTGGCGAATCACTTCGGTGGTGGGCACGATGGACAGCACCAGTGCCGGCAGCACCAGGTGGCGCAGGGCATTGAGAAACGACTCCCAGCGGTGAGGATGCTCGGTAAGCAGTGTGTCTATGGTCATGATGCC
Source organism: Oceanimonas sp. CAM02 (assembly GCF_032842915.1). Classification (NCBI taxonomy): domain Bacteria; kingdom Pseudomonadati; phylum Pseudomonadota; class Gammaproteobacteria; order Aeromonadales; family Aeromonadaceae; genus Oceanimonas; species Oceanimonas sp. CAM02. The sequence continues at coordinate 190,748 of NZ_JAWJBK010000021.1, read as the reverse complement.
GGTGACCGGGCGAATTTCATACAGCAGGCTGAGCTGACCCGATACCGGCAACCAGCCCAGATGCAGGGAAAACAGCATGACCAGCAGCAGCCCCAGCCAGAACACCGGTACCGAATAGCCCACCAAAGTGCCGGTCATGATCAGGGTATCCTGCCAGCGGCCCTGACGAATGGCCGCCAGTGTGCCCAAGGGGACGCCCACTGCCAGCGAGATAATAAAGGCGGCCAGACACAGCTCCAGGGTGGCGGGAAAATACTGCCCCAGGGCCCCCAGCACCGGCAGGCCGGTGGCACTGGAAATGCCGAAATCACCTGCCATCAGTGCCTGTAAAAAACGCCAGTAGCCGTGCCAGAAATCGTTGTCGCCCTGCTGCAGCAGCCGGAACTCCAGCCCGTAGGCAATCAGCGTCAGCAACACCAGTGTGCTTATCAGCAGGTTTAAACGTCGCAGCAAGTAAATCAGCATGGCTACTCCTTGTATGCCCGGTAAAGCACCACGCCGCCATAGGGCTGCAGTTGCAGGCCTTTTACATTGTGCCGGTGAGCCTGCAGCTTGAGGGTGTGATTAAGGGGAATAAGCGGCATATCCTGATACACAATTTCCTGAGCGTTGTGATAAAAGCCGATGCGCTGGCTTAAGGTGGGGGCAGTAAGCGCGGCCGACAACTGATGTTCAAACAGCGGGTTACACCAGCGGCTGGCATTGGTGCCACCGGCAATGGCCTGACAGCTGAGCAGGTTATGCAGCATATTGTCGGGATCCGGGTTATCCGCCGACCAGCCGGTGAGCACCGCATCCTGCTCACCGGTCTGCAGCTCCCGGCGCAAAATTTGCTCTTCCAGGTTTTGCAGCCGCACGGTAATGTCCAGCTCCCCCAGCCGGCGCTGAATAAGCTGGCCGGTTTTCAGGCCGTCGGGGTTATAGCTGCGACTGCCGGCCGGCACCAGCAGCGTCATGGTAAAGCCGTTTTGCAGGCCTGCCTGTTCCAGCAGCCAGCGGGCGCGCTCTGCATCGGGCAGAGGCATTAAAATATTGGGATCATAACCCCAGGATACCGGTGGCAGCACCGACTCGGCCTGAGAGCCGATACCAAAATATACCGCCTGCAAAATATCATCGCGCGACAGCGCCAGGGCCAGCGCCTTACGCACCCGCACATCATTAAAGGGGGCTTTTTGGGTGTTCAGCGCCAGCACAGACACATTCATACCGGTGGCCTGATCCAGCACCAGCTCTTTGTGCTGCTTAATCACTGATATCTGACTGGCCCCCGGATGCGCCATCACATCGCACTCGCCGGTAAGCAGCTTGGCCAGCCGTTTGGACGATTTGGGTGTGATATCAAACACCAGCTGATTCAGCGCCACATTGCCCCGCCAGTAGCCTGAATGGCGGTAATAACGAATAAAGTCGTCGATGCGGTACTGGGCCAGATAAAAAGGCCCTGTGCCCACGGGCTTCTGATCTATCAGCTCGGGCGTGCCGGCTTCAAGCAGCTGAGCGGCATATTCTGCCGACAAAATTACGCCATAGTCGGTAGCCAGACTGGTAATAAAAGAGGCATTGGGCCGGCTCAGCACAAACTCAACTTGCCGCGGGCCAAGGGCCCGCACGTCGGTGACCAGTTCACTCAGGCCTATGCTGTCGAAAAACGGGTAATGGCCGCCGCTGAGGCTGTGAAAAGGATGATTGTTATTGATCAGCCGCTGATAGCTGAACACCACATCGTCGGCATTCAGTGGCCGCGTGGGGGTGAACCAGCGCGTGGTGTGAAACTGAACCCCCGGGCGCAGGGTAAAGCGATAGCGCAGGCCGTCTTCGCTTCGTTCCCAGTGAGTGGCCAGGGCCGGCATGGGTTGCAGGTTGTCGGGGTTGATATCAAGCAGGCGGTCGTAAAGCTGATGAGCGGTGGCATCCAGAGTCTGAGTGGACGCGGCCAGTTGCGGGTTAAAGGTAAAAGGCGCACCTTCTGCACAGTAAAGCAGGCTTTCCTTTACCAGTTGTTGGTCACTGTCATCACATCCTGCCAGCAGCAGGGCAATCAGCCAGCATAGCCAGTAACGCATGTTCAGTCCTTTTGTGAGGCCGTTGTGACCACGGCATGTTTGCGCAGCAGGCCACGCAACTGATGATAACTCAGCCCCAGCAGACTGGCGGCTTCGCGCTGATGATAACGGGCCTGTTTCAGCGCTTCTTCTACCAGGCTGCGCTCTTCGGCGGCCAGGTGCGCTTTCAGATCCAGCGGCCACCGGCGCGTCGAAGCGGGATCCGGTTCCGGCTCAGCCTTTGGCTGCCAGGGCGAGGCAAAGGGGTCCAGGCATAATTGCTCCAGCGGCTGTTCAGGCTGGCGCTGGCGACACAGGCTGCGCTCTACCGCGCTTTTCAGCTCGCGCACATTGCCCGGCCAGTCGTGCTCCAGCAGCTGCCGGCGGGCAAGGGGACCAAAACCGGCAAACAGGCTGTGGCCCAGCTCGGCGCACCATGTTACCGCAAAGTGCTCGGCCAGATGCAGCAGATCCCCATCACGGGCCCGCAGGGGCGGCAATGTAATCACATCAAAGGCCAGTCTATCAAGCAGATCGGCCCGAAATTCGCCTTTTTTGACCAGGGCGGGCAAGTCCTGATTGGTGGCGCACAGCAGGCGCACATTGACCCGCACCGGCTGGCTGCCGCCCACCCGCTCAAATTCGCCGTATTCAATCACTCTCAGCAGCTTTTCCTGCACGCGAGGACTGGTGGTGGCCAGCTCGTCCAGAAACAGGGTGCCGCCGTCGGCCCGCTCAAAGCGGCCCGCATGGCGCTTTTGTGCGCCGGTAAAGGCACCGGCCTCATGGCCGAACAGCTCGGTTTCCAGCAGGCTTTCTGCCAGGGTGGCGCAGTTGATGGACACAAAGGGCTGCTGCCAGCGTGAAGACAAATAGTGTAGCCGGTGCGCCACCAGCTCCTTGCCGGTGCCGCGCTCGCCCACCACCAGTACCGGCCGGTTTAACGGTGCCAGCCGGGACACTTCATCCAGTACCCCCAGCAGGGCGTTGGACTGACCAATCAGTTCGGTATCCATATTTATACTGCCTTTATGCCGTCATTCCGGCGAAGGCCGGAATGACGGCCCACTGTAGGCCCCAATTTATTGGGGCAAGACAAAAGCCGGATCTGCAGAGGCCACTTAATATACCCGCGGCGAAATTTGCCAAATAATAGCCTTTTTAACCACTTTCTGCCAGGCTTCACATTTGTGTGGAAAATAATTTATGTTTAAAAACAGGATGTTACTCTCGTTTTGATGGCTGGCACGGAACTTGATAGGTAAAGTCTGTTATCAATACTCCACAGGAGACAGGCAATGAGCATTTTTTCAAGAATGGCCGACATTATTAACGCCAACCTCAACTCGCTGCTCGACAAGGCAGAAGATCCGGAAAAAATGGTGCGGCTGATCATTCAGGAAATGGAAGACGAGCTGGTGCGCGAGCGCTCCAGCCTGGCCCGCATGCTGGCCGAGAAAAAGGATTTGCAGCGCCAGATTGAGCGCCACCGCGAGCGGGTGGAGGAGTGGCAGGGCAAGGCCGAGCTGGCGCTGACCAAGCAGCGGGAAGATCTGGCCCGGGCCGCATTGCTCGAGAAGAAAAAGCAGAGTGAGCTGCTCACCGCCCTGGAGCAGGAGTGCACCATGGTGGAAGAGAGCATGGCGAAACTGACCGATGCCATCAGCCGGCTGGAAGCCAAACTGGGTGATGCCCGGGCGCGTCAGCAGGCCATGCAGCTGCGCCAGCAAAGCGCGCAAAGCCGTATTAATGTGCAAGAGCGGGTGCGTCGCAGCGAAAACTCGGAAGCCATCGACAAATTTAATCGCATGGAGCGCAAAATTGACGAGCTGGAAGCCCGCGCCGACCTTTATAGTCAGAGCAAGGGGTTGGAGCAGGAGTTTGCCGAGCTGGAAGTGGACGACACCATCAGCAAGGAGCTGGAACGGCTCAAGGCGAAAATGAATAACACCAAGGAGCAGTGATGAGCGAACTGGCCTGGGCCCTGGTGGCCCCGTTAAATATCTTTTTGTTTCTGGTGGTGCCGGTGTGGCTGGTGCTGCACTATCGCAGCAAGCGCCGGCTCGATGAAGGGCTGGACGACAATGCCCGTCAGCGCCTCGACAAGGCGCTGCAACAATCCGAGCAACTGGCCGAGCGGGTGGAAACCCTGGAACGGTTGCTGGATCAGGAGGTGCCCGAATGGCGTCGACGTTAATTAATCTGTACCGCGACAAACGCAACGGCAAGCTGGGAGGCGTGTGCGCCGGCATTGCCCGCCGGCTGGAAGTGGAACCCTGGCTGATTCGCGTGCTGGCCATTACCGGTTTGCTGTTTACCAGCTTTATGACACTGGTACTTTATATTGCCGCCTGGCTGCTGCTGGATGATATGCCTCATGAGCAGCAGCCCGATACCGGCAGAGAGCATGTCAAATCCGCCGGCTGGCGCTCGGGGCTGGCCCCCCAGGAGGCGCTGACCCGGCTGGAGCAGCGGCTGGAGCGGCTGAATGGCCGGGTGGCCACCATGGAGCGGTTAATTACTTCCGGTGAGTTTCGTCTGCGACGACAATTTAACGACTTGCGCGAGGATAAATGAGCAATACAGCCCTGCGCCAGTGGCGCAACAAGGCGGAGTCCTGGGTGCAGCGGGGGCTGGACAAGCGCCTGCGGCTTGCCGTGACCGGGCTCAGCCGCAGTGGTAAAACCGCTTTTATTACCAGCCTGGTAAATCAGCTTGAGCACGCCGGGCTGGACGCCCGTCTGCCGCACTGGCCGCCGGCGGCAGAGGGCCGGGTGCTGGGCAGCCAGCGGGTGCCGGGCCGGCATCATCATGTGCCGGCCTTTGGTTATGAGGCAGCGCTTGGCCAGCTGGCGCAAACGCCGCCGGTGTGGCCCGAGCCCACCCGCGGCATCAGTGAAATGACCCTGGCCATTCGTTATTGCCCCAAAAACCGGATTAAACGCCGGCTGCAGGATACCGCTACCCTGTATCTTGAGCTGGTGGATTACCCCGGTGAATGGCTGCTTGATTTGCCCTTGCTGTCCATGAACTACGCTCAATGGAGCGCTCAGCAGCGCGAGTTATTACAAACGCCGGCGCTGGCCGGGCTGGCACAAGGCTGGCTGAGTGCCGGCGAAGCCATTGCCCCCGACAGCCCCGCCGATGATGCCGTGCTGGGCCCGCTGGCGGCGGCGTACACTCAGTGGCTGCACGACATCAAGCGCGAATGCGGAGCCTATCTGGTGCAGCCCGGCCGCTTTATTCTGCCCGGTGAATATCAGGGTGCGCCCATGCTGCAGTTTGTGCCCTGGGTGTGGGGTGAGGTGCCGGCGGGGCTGAACGAGCAGCACCATTACGGCATGATGGAAACCCGTTTTGAGCATTATAAAAAACATCTGGTGGCCGGCTTTTACCGGGATCATTTTGCCGGCTTTGATCGCCAGATAGTGCTGGTGGACTGCCTGAGTGCCCTGAACCACGGCCCCGACAGCTTTGCCGATCTGAGCCGGGCGATAAACGCCATTGTGCAGAGCTTTGATTACGGCAAAACCGGCTGGTGGCGGCGGCTGTTTGCGCCGCGCATCGACAAGCTGCTGTTTGCCGCCACCAAGGCGGATCATCTCACGCCGGATCAGCATGGCCGTTTAACCCGGTTGCTGGCCACACTGGTGCGCGGCGGCCACCGTCATGCCCGCTTGTCCGGCATCGATATAGAAACCCTGGCGCTGGCCTCGATCAAGGCCACCACCAGCGGAGAAGTAAGCCATAACGGTGAGGCCATTCCCGCCCTGCGGGGCCACCGGCTGGATAACGGCGAGCCGGTTACCCTGTATCCGGGCGAGGTGCCAGACACTGTGCCCGACGCAGCCTTTTGGCAACACCAGGGCTTTGACTTCACCGGTTTTGCGCCGCCGCCCTGGCAGCCGGAGCAACCGCTTCCTCATTTGCGCCTGGATCGGGCGCTGGCCTTTTTACTGGGAGACAAACTCGCGTGAGCCTGAAGAGCAAAGTGATCCTTGACCAGCCCCTGAATACCAACCAAAGCGAGCCGCTGCGGGGCAGCCAGACACTTAACGATGACGATTTTCTGGAAGCCGATGCGCCACTCGAGGGCCCGGCCGTGGTGCTGCAACCCAAACGCCGGCACCGGCTGTGGTGGACCGCGGTCAGTCTGATCATCACTCTGTTGCTGGTGCATTCGGGCATTTCCTTGTGGCAGACCTGGCAGGAAAGCCAGTGGCTGGGAGCAGCTTGGAGTGTGGCACTCTTGCTGCTGGCGCTGGCCGCCGGTGGCAGTCTGTGGCGCGAGCTGGTGCGGGTGCGCCAGCTGGAGCGGGTATCACAACAACGGTTGCAGGCCGAGCAGTTGTTAAGCACAGACGGCCATGGTCAGGCCAGGGGTTTCTGTGAGCAGCTGGCCCGGGCCAGCTGCCTGGAGCACAGCGATGCCTTTGCCAAATGGCAGGCAGGGCTGACCGGTGACGAGCAGAACAGCGAAGTGCTGAGCCTTTACAGCCGGCAGGTGCTGGCCACACAGGACCGGCAGGCCAGAGCCAGGGTACTGAAGTGGTCCGGTGAGGCGGCGGTGATGGTGGCGGCCAGCCCCCTGGCAGCGGTAGACATGTTACTGGTGCTGTGGCGCAACCTGAAAATGATTGAAGACATTACTCAGTGCTACGGCATTCGTCTGGGCGCACTGAGCCGGCTGCGGCTGCTGAAAAGCGTGCTGCATCATATGCTCTATGTAGGCGTATCGGAAGCAGCCATGGACGCCGGCATGGACTTGCTGGGGCTGGAGCTGGCCGGCCGGCTGTCGGCCCGGGCCGGGCAGGGCGTGGGGGCCGGCTTGCTGACCGCCCGCCTTGGCCTGCAAACCATGGACCTGTGCCGCCCCGTGCCCTGGCAGGGGGACGAGAAAAAACAGCTGGGCGGCATACGCCGGGCGCTGGTGGATAAGGTGGCTAAATTGCTGAGTCGCAGTGATAAACACGGGGAATAGGGACTGGGGATTAGTCACGTCCCAACATGTCAGCAAAAAACAGGAGAAGCGTAATGGATGCAGAAAAACTGATGAAAAAGTTTCTGGGCGGCTCGTCCGGCTTTGGCAAAGGGGCAGCCACCGGTGGCATTCTCGGGGCCGTGCTGGGCAGTAAAAAGGGCCGTAAAATGGCCGGCAGTGGCATTAAATATGCCGGTCTGGCGGCAGCGGGCGTGATGGCATGGAAAGCCTACCAGAGCTGGCAGCAGGGCAAACAGCCCGAGCAGGCGGCACCGGTGCAGCGGGAGGATTTTCAGCGAGTGGATCCGCGCTTTTCACCCACGGCCCCGGCTGCCGGCGATGAGCCGTTCCAGTTGTCGCTGATGCGCGCCATGATAGGGGCAGCCAAGGCGGATGGTCATGTGGATGCCACCGAGCAGCAACGGATTTTTGAGCAGGTAGAGCAACTGGGGCTGGCCGCCGATGAAAAGGCACTGGTGTTCGATATGCTCTCGGCAGAGATCAGTATTCATGACATTGTCGCTTCGGCAAAAGGGCCTGAGCAGGCGGCAGAGCTGTATCTGGCATCACGGCTGGTGATGGATCCCGATGAAGCATCGGAGCGGGTATGGCTGGAAGCGCTGGCGCACAGGTTGCAGTTACCGGGTGATTTGGTGGCACATCTGGAGCAGCAGGCAAAACAGGAACTGGGGTGACCGACGGGGCTCGAACCCGCGACAACCGGAATCACAATCCGGGACTCTACCAACTGAGCTACGGTCACCACAAAATGGCGCGCCCTGCAGGACTCGAACCTGCGACCATCCGCTTAGAAGGCGGATGCTCTATCCAGCTGAGCTAAGGGCGCATGTTGTCTGCATGGCAGGCAACGGGGCGGCATAATACCGGCTTGAGACCCCATGGTCAACGGCTTTATCGCACTGGGGGTTGCTTATCAAACCCCTGAAAAAATGCGACAATTGCCGCAGGTTTATAAAGGTGAGAAATAACGCAGATGTCAGCTCAAATAATCGATGGAAAAGCGATTGCACAGGCGGTGCGCAATCAGGTGGCCGAGCGCGTGGCTGCCCGTAAAAGCGCCGGAAAACGGGCCCCGGGCCTGGCAGTAATATTGGTGGGAGCCAACCCTGCCTCTCAGGTATATGTGGGCAGCAAACGCCGTGCCTGTGAAGAAGTGGGCTTTATCTCCAAGTCGTACGACTTGCCCAGCGAAACCACAGAGCAGCAATTGCTTGAGCTGATTGACGAGCTGAATGAAGACTCGGCCATAGACGGTATTCTGGTACAACTGCCGTTGCCGGCACACATTGATTCTACGCTGGTGGTGGAGCGGATTCATCCCCACAAAGACGTGGACGGCTTTCACCCCTACAACGTAGGCCGTCTGGCCCAGCGCATTCCGGCCCTGCGCCCCTGCACGCCCAAAGGCATCATGACCCTGATTGAGCGCAGCCACATTAAAACCCACGGCCTGAACGCTGTGGTGGTGGGGGCCTCCAATATAGTAGGCCGCCCCATGACCCTGGAGCTGCTGCTGGCGGGCTGCACTACCACTACCTGTCATCGTTTTACCGACGATCTGCAGGCTCAGGTTTCCCGGGCCGATCTGCTGGTGGTGGCCGTAGGCAAGCCCAACTTCATTCCCGGCGACTGGATCAAGCCCGGTGCCGTTGTGATTGATGTGGGTATTAACCGGCTGGAAGACGGCCGCTTGGTGGGCGATGTGGAATATGCCGTGGCGGCCGAGCGCGCCGGCTACATCACTCCTGTGCCCGGTGGTGTGGGCCCGATGACGGTAGCGTCACTGATTGAAAATACTCTCATCGCCTGCGAGCGCTATCACGACAATTAATGCAGGAGTGCCTGAATGAAATGGTTGAACAAGGATGTTCTTTATACCGTTATTTTTGGCACTGAAACTCCCGCCGGGCGACGCTTTGATCTCGCTCTGATCCTGGCCATATTGCTGTCTATGGTGGTGCTGTTGCTGGATTCCATCGGCAGCATACGGGCGCAATATGGCCCTGTGCTTTATTGGCTGGAATGGGCTTTTACCCTGCTGTTTACGCTGGAATTTGTGCTGAGGGTTTATTGCGCCCAGAGCCGGCTGGGATATTTGCGCAGCTTCTACGGCATTATCGACCTGTTGGCGGTGTTGCCTACCTATCTTGCCATTTTAATGCCCGGTGCCAGCTTTTTGCTGATGGTGCGTCTGCTCAGGGTTCTCAGAGTATTTCGCGTGCTCAAGTTGCTGCGTTATGTGGATGAAGCCAATTTGCTGCTGCGTTCGCTGAATCAGAGCCGGCGCAAGATACTGGTATTTTTCAGCACTCTGTTTATTCTGGTGACTCTGTTCGGCTCGCTGCTTTATGTGGTGGAAGGGCCGGAGAATGGCTTTACCAGCATTCCCACCAGCATCTACTGGGCTATTGTCACCATTACCACGGTCGGCTTTGGCGACATTACGCCGCAAACCTGGCTGGGCCGCGGCATCGCTGCCGTGACCATGCTGATGGGCTACGCCATTATCGCCGTGCCTACCGGTATTATTACCGCCGAGCTTGGCCGGGAAATGCGCAAGGAGTACTCACGCCGGCACTGCCCGCAGTGCGATCGCAGCGGCCATGAGCGGGATGCGAAGTTCTGCAATCATTGCGGGGCCGAGCTGGAGCCGCAGAGTGTCAGTGAAGCATGAAAGTGAATATAAAAAAGGGAGCCATGGGCTCCCTTTTGGTTTTCGATGCAGCGTTGTGCTTACTGCTCGCTGTCTTCCATCAGTTCATTTACTTTGCGCTCGGCTTCGTCGGCGGCTTCAGCCATGGCATCGGCGGCGGCATCGGCCTGCTCTTCAGCGGCGTCAGCGGCGTTGCTCAGGGCGTCACCGGCAGCGTCGGCCTGTTCTTCAGCGGCAGCAGCGGCGTTGTCCAGGGTTTCATCCGCAGACTCACCCAGCTCTTCCAGTGTGCCTTGTTCTTCCATACCCAGGGCTTCCTGAGCGTCGTCAGCGGTTTGCTCGGCCTGCTCCTGAACCTGCTCTACGGCATTATCCACTTTTTCGCCGGCTTGCTCGGCGGGGCCCTGGTTATCACAGGCGGCAAGGCCAAAGGTGGCAACGGAGGTAAACAGTAAAACATTCAGCAGTGACTTGTTCATATTTTTCTCCCTGTTCTTTTTGCAAGGTGCGGAACATCCGCTTGGTGTTGACATAAACAGTAATAGCTCATGACCGACAACAGCAATAGCCATGCAATTCCATTAATGCTGCCGCTTTCCATTAAAACTCTTTTTAAATCAAAAGTTAACAGGAAAAAGCGAAATAGACTGACGCAATGAAATTAACTACGCCCGTTCATCATATGACGAAGTCTGTCTTTAAGTGAGTTATTTTGGTTCGGCAGTGGCGTCGAGAATGGCGTTGAGCTTATTCTCTGCCTCTTGAGATGCCTGCTCCACTACTTGCTGATGATGTTTTTTCTGCTGCTCAATAACCTCAGGCTCGGGTTGGGCTTCTGCAGGCAGGACAGGAGCTGCCTCGGAATGAAAGCCATTTTCTACCACTTCATCAATATGATCGCCCACATCGGCAGCAGGTCCGGGGCCCTGCGTATCACAACCGGACAGCAGGCCCAAAAACACACCAAATACACACAAGGTTAATTTTTTCATCGCAGACTCCAGTTGTATTTATTAAACCTATAAAGGCACCACATGGGTGCCTTTATAATTAATTTCAACCGTTAATGGTTATTTTCTGCGCCAGCGGGTGCCTTCCGGGCCGTCTTCCAGCACTATGCCCATGGCGGTGAGCTGGTCCCGGGCGGCATCGGCGGCGGCCCAATCCTTGCTCTGGCGAGCATCCAGCCGGGCCTGGATCAGGCGCTCAATCTCCGCCACCTCGTCGTCGGCCCCGCTGTCACCGCGGCGCAAAAAGGCCTCGGGCTCCTGAGCAAGCAGGCCCAGCACACCGGCCAGTTCGCGCAGGCGGCCCCCCAGGCCGGCGGCTACTGCGTCGTCCTTGCCTTTCTGGCGGTTGATTTCCCGGGCCAGATCAAACAGTACCGAGTAGGCTTCGGGGGTGTTGAAGTCGTCGTTCATGGCGGCATTAAAGCGGGTAACAAACTCTTCACCACCGGCAGCAGGCGCTTCGGGCAGATCCCTGAGTGCGGTATAGAGCCGTTCCAGGGCGGTGCGCGCCTGCTTCAGGTTTTCGTCCGAGTAGTTGAGCTGGCTGCGGTAGTGGCCCGACAGCAAAAAGTAACGAATGGTTTCGCCGTCGTAATGCTCCAGCACATCACGAATGGTAAAGAAGTTGCCCAGCGACTTGGACATTTTCTCCTGATCCACCATCACCATGCCTGAGTGCATCCAGGTGTTGACGTAGGGGCTGTGATTGGCGCAGCAGCTCTGGGCGATTTCGTTCTCGTGGTGGGGGAACTGCAGATCCGAGCCGCCGCCGTGAATGTCGAAGTGTTTGCCCAGATGCTTGCCGTTCATGGCCGAGCACTCAATGTGCCAGCCCGGACGACCCGGACCCCAGGGTGACTCCCAGCTGGGCTCACCGGGCTTGGACTGCTTCCACAGCACAAAATCGAGCGGGTTACGCTTGGTCTGCTCCACTTCCACCCGGGCACCCGCCTGCAGCTGCTCCAGGTTCTGGCCCGAGAGCTGGCCGTAGTCGGCAAAGCTGTTCACTTCAAACAGCACATCGCCGTTGTCGGCCACATAGGCATGACCGTCTTTGATCAGGGTTTCCACCATTTCAATGATTTCAGGAATATGGCCGGTGGCCTTGGGCTCGATATCGGGCCGGGCAATATTGAGGGCGTCAAAGTCTTTGTACATTTCGCCGGTCAGGCGCTCGGTGAGGGCCTGCCAGTCTTCGCCGTTTTCGGCGGCGCGTTTGATGATTTTGTCGTCAATATCGGTGATGTTACGCACAAAGGTCAGGTTGTAACCGGCGTGGCGCAGGTAGCGGGTGACCACATCAAAGGCCACAAAGGTACGGCCATGGCCGATATGACAGAGATCGTAAATGGTGACACCACACACATACATGCCGACCTTGCCGGGCACCAGGGGTTTGAATTCTTCTTTTTGACGGGTAAGCGAGTTATATATTTTCAGCATGTTTCAGTGTCTTGGTGGTGGTGAATGGTCAATAAAGTCTGCCGTATTGAACCGTTTATGGCCAGCGGGTGCAAGTGTGGGCTACATTCGGCGCAAAGAGGGTGTTTTAATGGCAGGTCCGTAACAGACGGGAAGCTCAGGAGAAGAGATGCGCATACTGGTGGTGGAAGACAATCCGGATATTCTGGTGAACATTGTTGATTACCTGAGTCTCAAGGGTTGTGTGGTAGACGCCCTGCATAATGGCGCGGCCGCCGAGGCGCTGCTGGCCCGGGAAGAATACGATCTGCTGGTGCTCGATCTCGGTCTGCCGGGGCTGGACGGAGTGGAGCTGTGCCGGCGGCTGCGGGCCGGGCTGAACCCGCTGCCGGTATTGATGCTCACCGCCCGGGACACCCTGGACGACAAACTGGCCGGCTTTGAAGTGGGTGCCGATGATTATCTGGTCAAGCCCTTTGCCCTGCCGGAGCTGTGGTCGCGGATTCAGGCGATACTGAAGCGCAGCCGGCAACAGTTGGTGCGCCGGCTGAAGGTGGCCGATCTCACCCTGGATCTGGACACACTCAGGGTCAGCCGGCAGGAGCGGGACATCAGTCTTAATCCCAAATGCCTCACCTTGCTGGAAGTGCTGATGAAACACTCTCCTGGTGTGGTCAGCCGGGCGACCCTAGCCAGTGCTTTGTGGGCAGATGAGCCCCCCGACAGCGATGGCCTCAAATCTCATATTTACCTGCTGCGCAGCGCCATCGACAAACCCTTTGACCGGCCTCTGCTGCATACCGTACACGGCCGGGGTTACCGGCTGGCGGCCGAAGACCATGCTGCTGACCATTAATGCCCGGCTGCAGTGGGTGCTGAACCTGCTGATTGTCAGCCTGAGTCTGGTGGCGGCGGTGGCCATGGTACTGCTGGTATTCTGGTTTGAGCGCAGCCTGTTTTACAATCACTTGCACAGTGATTTGCTCGATCAGGTGCGGGTTCATGCCAGCCAGCAGCAGCCGCTGGTGCAGCCGATGACCGACACCACCTATTACAAGTTGCCCGTGAGCCAGCAGACCCTGTTGCCGGAACCTTTCCGGGGCTATCCGGAAGGCGGCCACGAGGTATTGCTGGCGGACGGTGCCTATAACCTCTTTGTGCATTACCAGCCGGGCTGGGTGCATGTGCTGGTGCAGGATCAGAGCGAGTTTGAGCGCTATGAACTGCGGGTGTTCGGCGGGGCCACGCTTGCCGTGCTGATGTTGTGGAGTCTGGGATTCTGGCTGTCGCGCCGGCTCAGCCGGCAGATTTTGCAGCCGGTATCCCGGCTGGCAATTGAGGTGGAAAGGTTGCGCCATCAGCCCGGCACCCGTCTGCAGGGAGATTATCCGGACGATGAAACCGGCCTGCTGGCGCGTACCTTTGAAGATTATGCCCGGCAGCTCTATCAGCTGTTGCAACGGGAGCAGCAGTTTTCCGCTAATGCCAGCCATGAGCTGCGCACCCCCATGATGGTGATCCGCGGTGCCCTCGACATGCTGCGGGAAACCGGCAGCGGCACGGCAGCCGAAGTCCGCCAGCTCAATCGCATGGAAGCGGCACTGAATGATATGCAGCAGCAGGTGGAGCTGTTTTTGCAGTTGTCCCGCGCCCCCGAGGCTGCCGCCGCGTACGACACCCCCGAGCCACTGGCCCAGCTGGCGGCCCGTTGCATGGCCTGCTGGCAGCCGCAGGCAGACGCAAGGGGACTGAGCCTGACCCTCATTACCGGAACGGATGACGGACCCATGGTGCCGGCCACCTTAACCGGTGCCGTTATCAATAACCTGTTGCGCAATGCCCTGAATCATACCGCTGAGGGTCACATTGAGCTGTGCCTGGGGCCGGACTGGCTGGAAGTGCGCGACAGCGGCGAGGGCATCGCTTCCGAGGTGCTGGCGCGAGTGCGGGAGCGGGGGGTGAGTGGGGGCAGCGGCTTTGGCCTGGGTCTGGCCATTGTGGCGCGGATTTGCGAGCAACAGGGCTGGCGCTTGAGTCTGACGGCCAACCAGCCGGCGGGTACCCGGGTACGTATCGGCTTTTGACCTTTTTTTCACTCGCTCACCCTTACCCTTGAGAGTCTGTTTATCTGCCGAGATTTATTAATGGGTGTTGCGTTTCGTCCGGGCATCTCGTCCCGCCGGCTGGTGCTGTTGCTGGCGCTCTATTTCTTTTTGGTGCTCAATCTGCCGCTGACCACCCGGCTGATGGGAATACTGGAAGGGCTGGATGGGGTGAGCGCCGGCTTTGTGCTGTCCATTCCGGTGTTTTTTGTGGCCTGCCTGAATGTGTTGTTCACTCTGGTGGCGGTGAAATACCTGGAAAAGGGTATTTTTATTGCGTTGTTGTTGCTGTCTTCTGCGGTCAGTTACGCCATGTTTGAATATGGTGTGGTATTTGACCGCAACATGATGGCCACTATCATGCAGACCCATCAGGGCGAAGCCAAATCCTATCTGAACGGTGCCTCCGTACTGTGGTTTGTGCTGACCGGGGTGCTGCCGGCGCTGCTGGTGGCCAGGGTGCGCATTGAACATGGCGGTTGGCTTAAGGATGTGTTGTGGAAAGGCGTGTCGGTACTGGGCTCGCTGGCCGCCATCGGCGTGATTGCCGCAGGTTACTATCAGGATTACGCTTCTGTGGGGCGCAATCACAACTACCTGAAGCAGCTGATTATTCCCACTTATTATCTGTCCAGCGCCAGTGGTTATATTCATCAGACCTACCTGAAAGAAGCGCTGCCCTGGCGCACGCTCGGTGAAGATGCCAGTGTCAGCCGGCCGCACCATAATCACAAACCCAACCTGCTGGTGCTGATGGTGGGCGAAACCGCCAGGGGCATGAATTTTGAGCTGAACGGCTACCCCCGGGATACCAATGCTTTTACTCGGGGTCAGGGTGTGGTGTCGTTTCAGTCGGTCAGCTCCTGCGGCACCGCCACCGCGGTATCGGTGCCCTGCATGTTCTCGCGCCAGTCCAGATCGGAATACGATGCCGAGCGCAGTGAGCGCCAGGACAACCTGCTGGATGTGCTCAGCCATGCCGGACTCGATATTACCTGGCTGGACAACGACGGCGGCTGCAAGGGAGTATGCGACCGGGTAGCCAGCCAGGCGTTTCATCCGGAAGACGGCGGCCCCCTGTGTGACGGCGATTATTGTCAGGATGGCGTGATGCTGGATCCTCTGCGCCAGGTGCTGGACCGGCCCGGCAGTCAGGACAGGGTGCTGGTGCTGCATCTGGTGGGCAGTCATGGCCCCACCTATTACCAGCGTTATCCGGCGGAATTTGCTCACTTTACGCCCGATTGTCAGCGCAGTGACATTCAGAACTGCAGTGCCCGGGAGCTGGTTAATACCTACGACAACACCCTGTATTACACCGACTACATTATCAGCCGGGTACTGCAAGAGCTGAAACAGCGTCAGAGTGAGTGGAACACCGGCCTGATTTATCTCTCCGATCACGGTGAGTCTCTGGGTGAAAATGGCCTCTACCTGCATGGCATGCCCTATGCACTGGCCCCCGAGCAGCAAACCCGGGTGCCGCTGCTGATGTGGCTGTCCGGTGAACTTGAACGGGAAAACAGGCTGGATCACCGCTGCCTGCAGCAAGAGGCCAGCGCCGGTCAGTTTTCTCACGACAACCTGTTTGACTCCGTACTGGGGTTGATGGGGGTGAGCACGCAAGTGTACCGGCCCGGGCTGGACATGCTGGCCCCGTGCCGGGCAGGCTGAGGTGAAAGCCGCTTTTGACCTTTTTTCGACCCTGTGACCAGTAGGCTGTAGTGACTGAATCAGGGGCGGAAGATAACGATGAACAAATTTAAACAACGGCTGGGCACGTTGTGGCCCTTTTTCGGCTTTGTGGTGCTTAACCTGGGGCTGTTGAGTGGCAGCCGGCTGGGGCTGGCGCTGTGGCAGGCTGAGCGGGTGAGCGACGCCGGCGGCTGGGGGCCGGTATTGCTGCAGGGACTGCGGGTGGATGTATCTGCCCTGTGCTGGCTGTTTGGCGTGCCGGCGGTACTGACCCTGCTGCTGGCTGGCAGGCAGGGGCCGGGCCGCGCCTGGATGGGGCTGATGCGGTTGTGGCTGACCATGGGTACCGGCCTACTGGTGCTGCTGGAGCTGGCCACCCCGGCCTTTATCAATACCTATGATCTGCGCCCCAACCGGCTGTTTATTGAATACCTGATCTACCCGAAAGAGGTGTTCGGCATGCTGTGGCAAGGCCACCTGCCGGCGGTATTGCTGGCCGCCGTGCTGATGCCGGCGGCGCTGTGGGGGCTGTGGCGCTGGTCGGGCCGGCTGTGCCGTGAGCTGACCATGCCCGCCTGGTACTGGCGGCCTGTGCTGGCGCTGCTGGTGCTGGCCCTGGGGCTGCTTGGCGGCCGCTCCACCCTGGGGCACAGGGGGCTGAACCCGGCGCTGGTGGCTTTTTCCACCGATCCGTTGGTGAATGGGCTGGCGCTCAACTCTGCCTACTCGGTGGGCTTTGCGCTCAGGCAACTGGGCAAGGAAGAAAGCGCGTCCTCTCTTTATGGCCGTATGGAGCAGGGCGAGTTGCTCGCTACCCTGCATCAGGCTCAGGGGCGGCCGGAGCAGGATTATGTGTCGGCCGCGCTGCCGAGCCTGACCCACAACACCTCCAGCTACCGGGGTAAGCCGAAAAACCTGGTGATTATTCTGGAAGAAAGTCTGGGTGCTCAGTTTGTGGGCGCACTCGGCGGGCTGCCGCTGACGCCCGAGTTTGACAAACTGGCCCGGCAGGGCTGGCTGTTTGAGCAGTTGTATGCTACCGGTACCCGCTCGGTACGGGGCATAGAAGCGGTGGTGACCGGTTTTACCCCCACGCCGGCCCGGGCCGTGGTCAAGCTCGACAAGAGCCAGACCGGTTTTTTTACTCTGGCGCAACTGCTGCGGGAGCGGGGTTATCACACCCAGTTTATCTATGGCGGCGAAAGTCATTTCGACAATATGGCCAGCTTTTTTCTGGGTAACGGCTTTGAACATATCGTGGATCAGCGGGATTTCGAGTCACCGGCCTTTGAGGGTTCCTGGGGGGTGAGTGACGAGGATCTGTTTGCCCGGGCGCATCAGGAATTTGAACGATTGCATGATAAGGGCAACCCCTTTTTCAGCCTGGTGTTCAGCTCCAGCAATCACGATCCCTTTGAGTTTCCCGATGATCGCATCGAGCTGTATGAACAGCCCAGGGCCACCCGCAATAATGCCGCCAAGTATGCCGACTACGCCCTGGGCCGTTTCTTTGAGCAGGCACAACAATCGGATTACTGGCAGGATACCCTGTTCCTGGTGGTGGCCGATCACGACTCGCGCACTTATGGCCCCGAGCTGGTGCCGGTGCCGCACTTTCGTGTGCCGGCCCTGCTGCTGGGCGAGGACATAGCCCCCCGGCGTGATGGCCGTCTGGTAAGTCAGATTGATCTGCCGCCGACGCTGTTGTCGTTAGCCGGTATCGACAGCGACAACCCCATGCTGGGGCGGGATCTGACCCGCTATTCGCCCAACCGGGCCCTGATGCAGTTCGATCAGAATTTCGCCTTGCTGAAGGGGGAGGACATGGTGGTGTTGCAACCGGAGCAGGATGCCCTCGGCTTTCAATACGACTCCGGGCAACAGGCGTTGACCCCGGCACCGCTGGACACCGAACTGGCCCAACAGGCTAAGGCCTATGCCTTGTGGGGCAGCCTGGCCTATCAAAACGGCTTGTATCGCCTGCCGGATGAGAGCGCGAACGTGGCCCTGAATGAGGAGTCGTCTGATGAAACCCGGTGATACTGGCATCGTACGGGTGATGCGCGCCTTTGGTTACTCCCGTCAGGGGCTGGCCAGCGCCTGGCGGAGTGAAGCCGCCTTTCGGCAAGAATGCTGGCTGGCACTGGTGCTGGTGCCGGTGGCGCTGATCTGGAACCCGGGGCTGGTTCCGACCTTGCTGCTGATTGCCAGCCTGCTTCTGGTACTGATCGTGGAGCTGCTCAACTCGGCGATTGAAGCGGTGGTGGATCGTATTGGCCATGAGCATCATGAACTGGCCGGGCGCGCCAAGGACATCGGATCTGCGGCGGTGCTGGTCACCCTGGCACTGGCGGCGCTGGTGTGGCTGGGAGTTTTTCTGGGACAGTAGAGCAGCGCTCCGGCTGTCAGTTTTATCACCATAGGGCGTGTTGCAGCCGAGGCGGGGGTTCGCTAACGCCGTCGCTTGCGCTAAACTCGGCATCTGAACTTTCACACTCGGACATATGAACATGGTTACACTGCACACTACCTACGGCGATATTACTCTTCAGCTGTTTGCCGACAAGGCACCGGAAACCGTTGCCAACTTTCTGCAATACTGCCGCGATGGTCACTACGACAACACCCTGTTCCACCGGGTGATTGACGGCTTCATGATCCAGGGCGGCGGTTACGGCCCGGGCTTTGAAGAAAAAGAAACCCGCGCGGCCATCAAGAACGAAGCCGACAACGGCCTGACCAACAAGGTAGGCGCCATCGCCATGGCCCGCACCATGGAGCCGCACTCCGCCACTGCTCAGTTCTTTATTAACGTGAACGACAACGATTTTCTGAACTTCAAGTCTGCCACCACTCAGGGCTTTGGCTACTGTGTGTTCGGTGAAGTGAGCGAAGGCATGGACGTGGTGAACAAGATCAAGGGTGTGGCCACCGGCACCCGCGGTTACATGCATCAGGACGTACCGGTAGATGACGTGCTGATCACCGGCGTGACCGTCAGCGAATAAGTTACCTCGGCGTGTGTTGCAATGCCCGCTACGGCGGGCATTGTTGTGTCTGAATCCGGATTTTTTTATGCCCCATACCCTGTTTATTGCCGACCTGCACTTAAGCCCCGGCCGCCCTGATATTACGGCGGCCTTTCTGGCCTTTATGGAAACGGAAGCATCGAAGGCCGATGCCCTTTATGTGCTGGGGGATCTGTTTGAATTCTGGGTGGGCGACGACGAACCCAGCGAGCTGAACCGGCAAGTGGCGGCGGCGTTCAGGGCCTGCCGTGCTCCTGTGTATTACATTCACGGCAACCGGGACTTTATGATAGGCCGGCGCTTTGCCGCCGAGGCCAACATGACGCTGCTGCCCGAGCACAAGGTGATTGATCTCTACGGCACGGCCACCCTGATTATGCACGGCGACACCCTGTGCATTGATGACGCCGGCTATCAGCGTTACCGCCGCATTACCCGGCTTCGCTGGCTGCAATGGCTGTTTTTGCGCCTGCCGCTGACAAAGCGACTGGGCATTGCCGACGGCATTCGCGGCAAAAGTGCCGAGGCCAAGCAGGATAAAAGCATCACCATTATGGATGTGAACCAGGGCGAGGTGGAGCGGCAAATGCGCAAGGCCGGGGTGCAGCGGCTGATCCACGGTCATACCCACAGGCCCGCCATTCACAATCTTGAGCTGAACGGCCGGCCGGCCCGGCGCATTGTGCTGGGCGACTGGTATACCCAGGGCAGCGTGCTGCGGGTAACGCCCGAGCGTGTTGAGCTGCAGAGCCGTGAGCTGGAGGAAAGCAAATGACAGTTCCGTTCCAACCTTTTGAGCAGGATATTATTGCCTTAATCAGTCAGGCCAGGCAACGTGCCGCTGTTGCCGTGAATAGCGAACTTACCTTGCTCTATTGGCATGTGGGTAAGCGTATTAACCAAGAGGTTCTGGAAGGCGAGCGTGCCGAATATGGCAAGCAGGTGATAAGTCAGCTGGCCAAACGGTTGACCACACAATTTGGCAGAGGCTGGAGCAAGCAACAACTTCGTCATTGCATGAAGTTTGCCGACAGCATCAAGGATGCCGATATTGTCTCTGCACTGCGGAGACAATTGAGCTGGACCCATATTAAGGCATTGATTTATATAGATGATCCCTTGAAGCGTGACTTTTACGCTCAAATGGCCATTACCGAAGGTTGGTCAACCCGCACTTTGGATCAGCGTATTGGCTCCATGTTGTTTGAGCGTACCGCCATTTCAAAGAAGCCAGATGAAACTATCAGGGCTGAGCTGAGCACCTTACGTGGTCAAGGTAAGCTCAACGAAAGCTTGTTATTGAAAGACCCCTATTTACTTGATTTTCTTGATCTGAACGATCGCTATCTGGAAAAAGATCTTGAAGATGCGATTTTAAGAGACATTGAAAACTTTTTGCTGGAAATGGGGGCTGGTTTCACTTTTGTTGCCAGGCAAAAGCGTATTCAGATTGATGAAGATGACTTTTACATTGACCTGCTTTTTTATAACCGCAAATTGAAACGGCTGGTTGCCATCGACTTGAAAACAGAAAAGTTCAAACATGCCCACAAAAGCCAAATGGAGCTTTACCTTCGCTGGCTGCAGAAATACGAGCAGGAAGAAGGTGAGCTGCCACCACTTGGCATTATCCTTTGCAGCAGCAAGAAGCAGGAGCAAATTGAACTATTGGAGCTGGATAAGTCGGGCATTCATGTGGCTGAATATCTCACAGTGTTACCACCGCTTGAAGTACTAAAGCAGAAACTACATCAGGCTACCGAAGTAGCAAGGCTGCGACTGGCTCAGGATTCCTAAGGAAATGATATGAAACCGGGCAAAACCGGATTGACACGGATCATCGCGGCCCTGGGCTATTCCCGCCAGGGGCTGGTGAGTGCTTATAAAAACGAGGCGGCCTTTCGTCAGGAAGTGTGGATTGCGCTGGTGCTGGTGCCCTTTGCCTTCTGGCTGGAGCTGCCGCTGGCTCATACCCTCTGGCTGGTAGCAAGCCTTGCCATGGTGTTGGTGGTGGAGCTGCTCAATTCTGCCATTGAGGCCGTGGTCGACCGCATCGGCCCCGAGCATCACGAGCTGTCCGGCCGGGCCAAGGATACCGCCTCGGCGGCGGTGCTGATCACATTGTTGCTGGCCATATTGGTGTGGATCTTGGTGCTGACTCATCATTTTTTGTGAGGAAGATCGGGTTTAGCGGTATTGGTAGTGGCACACCGGTAAAATTAATAACAAAGCATTAACAATGCAAATGGCCGGATTTGAACTATTCATTTCTGTTATGGCCGCTTTCTTTCTAGCATCAGGGTCATGCGCTCATCAGCCAGTTTCGGTGCGCAGTTAACCACTCTGTTACCAAGCCAGAAGGAAGGAACCTTATCATGCAGATGCCCAACACCCTGACCATTCCCAACGGTGAAAAAGTCCGCGGCATGTTTTCCGAGGCGGAAATGCGTTCCCGCCAGCAAAAGTTGCGCCAGTACATGGCCGGCAACGATGTAGACGCCGTACTGTTCACCTCTTATCACAACATCAACTATTTCAGTGATTTTGTGTACTGCCGGTTTGGCCGGGACTATGGTCTGGCGGTGACCCAGGACATTCACACCACCATTACCGCTAACATAGACGGCGGTCAGCCTTACCGGCGCAACGCCCTGGGTGACAACCTGGTATATACCGACTGGCAGAAAGACAACTTCTTTCGTGGTGTGCAACAGTTGATTGGCGGTGCCCGCCGGGTGGGGGTGGAATTTGACCACCTGAGCCTGCAGAACCTCGACAAGCTCAAGGCCGCCATGCCGGACGCCGAGTTCGTGGACATTGGCCTGCCCACCATGAAGATGCGCATGATCAAGTCGGCGGAAGAAATTGCGCTTATCAAGCAGGGTGCCCGGGTAGCCGATGTGGGCGGTGCCGCCATTCGTGACGCCATTGGCGTGGGCGTGCCGGAATACGAAGTGGCGCTGGCCGGCACTCAGGCCATGGTGCGCGAAATTGCCCGCACCTTCCCCCATGCCGAGCTGATGGACACCTGGGTGTGGTTCCAGTCAGGCATTAACACAGACGGTGCCCACAACCCGGTGACCAGCCGCAGAATTGAAGCCGGCGATATTCTCAGCCTGAACACCTTCCCCATGATCGGTGGCTACTACACGGCGCTGGAGCGGACCCTGTTCAGCGAGCACGTTTCCGACCGTCATCTGGAGCTGTGGGAAATCAACTGCAAGGTGCACCGTCGCGGGTTAGAGCTGATCAAGGCCGGCAACCGCTGCTGCGACATTGCCGCCGAGCTGAACGAAATCTTTGCCGAGCACGATGTGCTGCAGTACCGCACCTTTGGTTACGGCCACTCTTTTGGCACCCTGAGTCACTACTACGGCCGCGAGGCAGGCCTGGAGCTGCGTGAAGACATTGAAACCGTGCTGGAGCCGGGGCATGTGGTCTCCATGGAGCCGATGATCATGCTGCCGGAAGGCCTGCCCGGTGCCGGTGGCTATCGTGAACACGATATTCTGGTGATCAGTGAAAGCGGAGTAGAGAACATCACTCGTTTCCCCTTCGGCCCCGAACACAACATCATCAAGGGCTGATGAACAGCAGGCTCGCTCGCAAGGGTGGGCCTGCTTTGTTTTAGGAGGTAGAAATTATGTTGATTGAATCCTGGACCATGGAGTGGTTTGCCTTTCTTAACGCCATCATTCTTGCCTGGGCCGCCCTGGCCTATGTCTACCGGGAATATGTGCGCAAGCCCTGCCGCTAATCCGTAAAACATCAAAGGGAATTTGTGATGGAAAACTATTCATTTTTAAACTGGGCCCTGTTGCTGGGCTCATTCGGTGTTTTGATCCTGATCGGCTGGCTGTCCAGCCGGGTAGTTAAAGACAGCGATGAAACCGGCTTTCTGGTGGCTGGCCGCAGCCTGGGCCCCTTTGTGGGGGCGGGCACCATAGTGGCCACCGGCTTCAGTGGCTGGGGCTTTATGGGATCGCCCGGCGTGGCCTATGAGTTTGGCTCGGTGGAAGTGCTGGGCAATTTCTTTTTTGCGCCGGCCATGGTGATTGCCGTGCTCTATTTTGCTCATTTTCTGCGCCGGCGCGCCGATGAGCTGGGCAGCTGCACCATTCCGGAATATGTGTCTCAGGTGCATGGCGGCGGCCAGAAACTGGAGCGGCTGGTAAAAGGTGTGGCTGCGGTGATCACCATAGTGCTGCTGCTGGTGTTTCTTACCAGTCAGATCAAGGCGGTAGGGCTGCTGGGGGCGTCCTGGCTGGGCATTACCCTGACCGAAAGCGCATTGCTGATGATCTCGGTGATCATCCTTTACACCATGCTCGGTGGCCTGGCTGCCGTGGCCTGGACCGACACCCTGATGGTGGCGGGCATGGGCATAGGTGCCCTGGTGATGATGGTGCAGATTTTTACCGACATCAGCCTTACCGACATGATAGACAGGCTCAATGCCATTGATCCGGAGCTGCTCAACCCCACCACCTCGGATCCCTACGGCGACAGCAAGGGCTCGGTATTTCTGGTGCTGCCCTATGCCTTCCTGTTTACCGCCGTGCTGCCTTACATGGCGGTGCGTTTTCTGGCGTTCAAGCCGACGGTAAAAATGCACCATGTGGCCATTTGGGTGGCACCCATGGGTTGCTTGCTGAGTCTGGTGCCCATAGTGGGTATGTATGTGCGGGTGGCGCATCCTGAGCTGGCGGAAGCGGATCAGGCCATGCCGGTGTATCTGGCCAAGTTTCTGCATCCGGCGCTGGCGGGCATTATTACCCTGTTTATTCTGTTCGCCATGAAGTCCACCGCCAACTCGCTGCTGCACACCGTATCGAGTGCGGCGTCTCACGATCTGCGCACTGCGCTGTTTCCCGAGAGCAAGGCCTCCGGTGCCCGTATTTTGTGGATAAACCGCATCTGGGTGGCCATTCTGGGCTTGGTGGGCTTTTTAATGATGCTGTATGCACCGCCCTTTATGCTGTCCTGGCTGGGCATTCTCGGCTCCGGCACCCTGCTGGCGGTGATGATAGGCCCAGTGTTTATCTCGTCCTTCTGGCAGGGCAACGGCTATGGTGCCCT
Organism: Oceanimonas sp. CAM02; assembly: GCF_032842915.1. Lineage (NCBI taxonomy): Bacteria > Pseudomonadati > Pseudomonadota > Gammaproteobacteria > Aeromonadales > Aeromonadaceae > Oceanimonas > Oceanimonas sp. CAM02. The sequence goes on along the minus strand of NZ_JAWJBK010000021.1, from coordinate 166,711 downwards.
GGCGGCCATGTTCACCGGCCTGGTCACCAGCGGCAGCTTTTTGCTGTTTACCGAGGTGGGCTGGGTGGAAGGGCCGCTTTATGGTTGTCTGGCGTCTTCTGTCATCTATATCACAGTGAGCAAGCTGACCCAGTCTGCCCCGGCAGGAGCCATGGCCCGCAGTTGCTGAGTGGTTTGCAGGCCGGGGTTATTCCCGGCCTACAAGGTGTTCAGCCCCTGCTTCAGATAATCCAGCAGCATTTGGCCTGCCGGGCTGAGGCTGCTGTTGTTATAGCAAAAACCGATGGAAACCGTGCCCAGATCCGGGCAGTGAGCAAAGCGGGATGAGGCTTCCAGCCCCTCGGGCACGGTACTTTTAGACAGCACACTAATGCCAAGACCTGCCTTTATGGCCGACTGAATGCCCAGCAAGCTGGACGAGCTGTATACCACCCGCCAGGGCAGGTTGGCTTTGTTCAGTGCATTAATAATGGTACGCCGGTACAAACACCCCTTTGGGTAAAGAATAAGGGGCAGTGGCTGGTCAGCCGAGAGCAGGATATTGCTGTTGCGCACCCATACCAGCGGCTCGGTAATGTAGTCGGTCAGCTGATGCTGCTCGGGCCGGCTTTCTTCAATGGCCATGACCAGGTCATAGGCCCCTTTTTTATAATCACTGAGCAGGTTGGCACTGATATCACTGCTTACATCCAGCGTTACCCCCGGATAAGACTGCGCAAAGCGCCCAAGGGTGGTAGCCAGAAACGACACCTCAAAATCATTGGGAATGCCAAGGCGCACGGCACCACTGACTCTGGGCGTGCTCAGGCGGGAAATCAGCGTATCATTCAAATCCAGCATACGCTGAGCACAGGTCAGCAGCAGTTGGCCTTCTTCGGTCAGTTGCAGGCCCTGACCACGGTTGAACAGTTTTACGCCCAGCAGCTCTTCCAGCCTCTTCATCTGCAGACTGACTGCCGGCTGAGAGCGGCCCAGCCGTTCACCGGCGGGAGTAAAGCCGCCCAGCTGATTAATGGTAACAAAGGTGCGCAGCAAATCCGTTGGCAGGTTCTTCATGCTTGAAGTTACGCGATTAAGAAAACTAATAACGCTGTTTTTAACATTTATTTAATAAATAAAAAAGGGCCGGCACTTGTTAACGTACCGGCCCGTTTAGCTGTTAGCCTGAGTTATTCCTGTTCAGGTTTTGCTTTCTTGCGCTTGAGCGGTGCTGTGCCATCAGCAGATCCCAGGCCTTCGCCACCAATAAAGCCGGCCGGGCGCTTGGGGGTAGCCGGCTTGGCCGGTCCTTTACCTTTTTTACCTTTATAGGGAGCCGGCGTTTTATTGCCGGGCTTGCTCTGTGCCTTGCGTACCGGCCGCAGCCCCTTGAACTTGCCTTGCAGGCCTTCAATGTGGCTGAAGCTGATATTCCGCTGCAAAAAGGCTTCTACCCGTTTAAAGGCGTCCCAGTCGCGGGGGCCCACCAGCGAGATGGCAGCGCCGCTGGCGCCGGCCCGGCCGGTGCGGCCGATGCGGTGCACATATTCTTCCGGCTGCTTGGGCATATCGAAGTTAATCACCAGCGATACCTGCAGCAAGTCCAGTCCGCGAGAGGCCACGTCTGTGGTGATCAGCAGCTTGTACTGGCCCTTGGCAAAGGCATCCATAATGCGGTTGCGCTCGGCCTGGCTCATCTCACCGTGCAGCGCCGCCGTGGCCAGCTCCTGTTGTTGCAGGCGTTCGGCCAGCCGCTCGGTATCGGCCCGGGTGGCGGTAAAGATAATGGCCTGCTGATAGGTCTCGCTGGCCAGCAGGTGATCCAGCAGTGCCTGCTTGTGATCCAGATGATCGCCCAGCATAAAACGCTGCTCTATGTCTTTGTGTTCGGCATGAGCCTCACCAATGGCCACCCGTTTGGGCGCGTTCAGCAGCTTGGCAGCCATGGCGTTGGTCTCGGCATGGTCCAGGGTGGCGGAAAACATCAGGGTCTGGCGGCGGCGGTGATCCGCGGCCTGATGAATACGCTCCAGTTCAGGCGCAAAGCCCAGATCCAGCATGCGGTCGGCTTCGTCCAGGATCAGCAGCTCCAGGCCGTTCAGCATCAGCGAGCGGGCGTTCAGATGATTGGCCAGCCGCCCCGGGGTGGCCACAATCACATCGGGCTGGCGGCGCAGTGCCTTGAGCTGATCATTGAAGTTTTCACCGCCCAGCAGCAGGGCAATATTGAAATGGCTGCCGCACAGGGAGCGCAGCTGCACATATACCTGACGGGCCAGCTCCCGGGTGGGTGCCAGAATAAGTGCGCGCGGATCGCGCTTGCTCAGAGCCCGGCTTTTCATCAGCCGCTGCAGTGCCGGCAGCAAATAGGCCAGGGTTTTGCCCGAGCCGGTTTTGGAAGAGGCCAGCAGATCAAATCCGGCCATTACCACCGGCATGGCCTCTTGCTGAATGTCGGTGGGGTGTTCCAGCCCCTGATGGTCCAGTGCCCGGATCAGTCGAATATCCAGTCCAAAATCACGAAAAGTGTCGTTATGTTGCGCCAAGTAGCTGCTCCGCAAAGTTCGGGAAAAGTTCGGAAAAAGAAGTGTCCGGCAGGCGGCCGGCATGATTGCCGCATATTGTATAAGAAAGCGGAGCGCTTGTATTGTTGATGCGCCCACACAGCCAGCGCATACACTGAAAGGAGTATGCTGACTGAGCAGGAGTCGTTAATGGAGCAGAACCAGATATTATGGACACCGCCGGCACCGCTGCTGCAGCACAGCCAGATGGCCAAATACATGCGCTGGCTGAGCGGCCGGGGGCTGGGCAAATTTACTGACTATCAGGCTCTGCATGCCTGGTCGGTGCGCGAGCCCGAGGCCTTCTGGCAGTCGGTGTGGGACTTTTGCGGCCTGCGTTATGATCAGCCGGCCGAGCGGGTGCTGGGCCGGCGCAGCATGCCTGGGGCCGAATGGTTTGCGGGCATGCGCATGAACTTTGCCGGCAATCTGCTGCGCCATGGTACGGGGGCGCTGGCTAATGAAGAGGCCGTGGTATGCCACCGCGAACACGGCCCGCCGCAGCGTTATGACTTTGCCGATTTGCGCCGTGACACGGGCGCACTGGAAGCCTGGCTGCGGGCCCGGGGCGTAAAGCCCGGCGACAGAGTGGCCGGCGTGGTCACTCACGGTTACGAGGCACTGGTGACCATGCTGGCAGCTACCAGTATGGGAGCAATATGGAGCTCGGCCTCGCCGGACTTTGGTGCCGACGCCATTATCGACCGCTTTGGTCAGATAGAGCCGGCGGTGCTGCTGCTGGTAAACGGCTATCACTACAACGGCAAGCAGTATGACCGGCGGGACGAATTTGCCCGTGTGGTGCAGGGGCTGCCCAGTGTAAAGGCGGTGCTTGGCATTAACAGCCTGCCGAACACCGGCAGCCTGAATGTGCCCAACCTGACCAACTGGTCTGTGGCGCTGGCCGAAGGGCAGGGCAGTGAGCCTTCTTTCACGTCGCTGCCGGCGGATCATCCTGTTTATATTCTTTATTCCTCGGGCACCACCGGCAAACCCAAATGCATAGTGCACGGCGCGGCGGGCATGCTGGTAAACCACGCCAAGGAGCTGGTACTGCACGGCGACATGAGTGCCGGCGACCGGCTGATGTATTACACCACCTGCGGCTGGATGATGTGGAACTGGCAGGCCTCGGCGCTGCTGGCCGGGGTCACGCTTGTTACCGTGGACGGAGCCGCCGCCCACCCGGACATGAACCGGCTGTGGGCGCTGGCAGAGCAGGAGCGGGTCACTCACTTCGGCACCAGTGCGCGCTTTCTGGCGGAATGCCGCAAGGCGCAGCTGCAACCCGGTGAGCGTTTTGATTTAACAGCGATGCGAGTGTTGTTTTCCACCGGCTCGCCGCTGCTGCCGGAAGACTACGACTGGGTGTACAGTACACTGCCCGGACAGGTGCTGCTGGGCTCCATTGCCGGCGGCACCGATATTTGCGGCTGCTTTGTGGGTTGCTGCCCTCTGTTGCCGTTGCGCCGGGGAGAAATTCAGTGCCGCTTTCTGGGCGTGGACGTGGTGGCCATGAACGAGCAGGGCGAGGTGACCGACGGCCGGGGCGAGCTGGTATGCCGCCAGCCGCTGCCCTGCATGCCGGTAGGCTTCTGGCAGGATAACAACAACGAGCGCTACCGCGCCGCCTATTTTGACACCTTTCCCGGAGTATGGGCCCACGGTGACTTTGTGGCCTTTACCGAACAGGGCGGGGCTGTGATTTACGGCCGCTCCGACGCCACCCTTAATCCGGGCGGCGTGCGCATCGGCACCGCCGAAATTTACCGTCAGGTAGAGCTGGCCCCCAACATTAAAGACAGCCTGGTGGCGGGCCGGCAGATAAACGGTGACGTGGAAGTGGTGCTGCTGGTGGTGGCGGATCACAGGCTCTCGGAAGAAGAATGCAAGCTGCTGTGCCAGCGCATTCGCACCGGTGCCAGCCCCCGGCACATGCCCCGCCACATAGTGCAGGTGCCGGACATTCCCTACACCCGCAGCGGCAAAAAGGTAGAGCTGGCAGTGGCTCGCATGCTCAATGGCGGCAGCAGCAGCGACAACCGCGACGCCCTGGCCAATCCGGGTGCCCTGGATGCCATTCGCCAATGCCTGCAACAGGCCGGCCTGCTGGCCTGAGCTTGTCCGGCAAGCTCGGTGCTGACTGGCAGCGAGCAGACAACGCCGATGTTGCATGAAGCAGCAGTGGGAATTGCCGGAGCCGACCGTCAAATGCCATGGATGGCATTTGCCGAGCGCCCCATGGATGGGCTCGAAGCATGTCGGCGGAGTGCAACCGCACTGATGCTTCACGCTGCTACCTCAGCTGGCTGTCTTTACTGGCGCGGCGGTTAATGCCGCTGCTGCTACGATGCTTTTCCTGCTTGCTCTGGCACTCAATGCACAGCCGCACACCGGGCACCGCCTTGCGCCTGGCCTCGGGAATGGGCGCATCGCACTCTTCACAATGGCTCAGGCTGTCGCCGGCATTCAGCCGGCTGCGCGCATCCTGCACCGCGTCTTCCACACAGGCGTCTATCTGATCCTGCACGGCTCCATCCCGTGACCATCCACCTGCCATGATGACCTCCTGTGATGTAGTTATGCTCACCATAACCATAATGGCACCGAACACGAAATCGCGCCGTGCGCCGGGCGGCAAAACGCTTGGCTCAATATGGCATGCAGAGCAGGCCACTCCGGCTGCGACATAAGGTGTCCGTATGAAACCGTTTTACATGGCAAACAGCTGGTGTGCAGTTGCTTAATGGCTGCCCTAAGGCTTAACTTGAAAAGCTAATCAAAGGAGGCCACATGGATCTGATTCGAATTCTTATTGCCATTTTACTGCCGCCACTGGGCGTGTTTCTGCAGGTAGGGTTGGGCAAGCACTTCTGGATTAACATACTGCTGACCCTGCTCGGCTACATTCCCGGCATAGTGCATGCGGTGTGGGTGATTGCCAAAAAATAATGGGCGGGAACACCCAGCAAACCCGCGCAAAACTAGACCGCTGGCCTGGCTGCTGGACAGCACCATACGCCTGCCCGGCGGTTTTCGAATTGGCCTGGACGGCATTATCGGCCTGGTGCCCGGGGTAGGGGACCAGGCCGGAGCGGCTTTCTCGGGCTACATATTGCTGAAGGCTGCCCGCATGAAACTGCCATTCACCCTGCTGGCGCGCATGGGCTTTAACATACTGCTGGAAGTGCTGATCGGCAGCATTCCCCTGCTGGGGGATCTGTTCGACTTTGCCTTTAAAGCCAACAAGCGTAATGTGCGGCTGATAAGAAAGCACTTTGAGTCTATCTGAATATACTTAAATTGAGCTCAACCGCATCACCCAGCCAGTAAGCATGAGTCGTATGATCCGCCAGATCATCGCCGGTATCCGCATGCACCAGCACGCTCAGCTCGCCCCGGTGCTGATCCAGCCAAGGAATAAACCGATCAAAGTCGGCATGAGTGAACTTCACTTGACAGCTCCACAGAGTGTGCGGCCCCACCGGCTTTTGATGAATGCGGCCCACTTCCAGTGAAAACTCCTTGGCAATACGCTGGCACAGGGCAGTGGCAAACGCCAGTGTGCTTGCATCGAAATAGATATGGGCGTGGTAGGCGTCGTGATTATTTATTGGGCGTTTGGGGTTGATCATATGAGTTTCACTCTGGCAGGCTTATCCTCTTATTGAGGAAGGAGTAACGCCTCAAACACCGGCATGGTAAAGTTGGCGACTTTTTTGGAACAAAAAAGGTGACCGCTTTACCATGTCCGAGTGCTTTGACTTGTTACATTTATCATTTCTTAGGGGCCGAATCCCAGTCATCGATTAGACCAATTGGAAGCCCATTGATACCGTTAGATCTATAGTGGGCTATTTCAAAACCTTTGTTTTCGTACGCAACATCCCGAGGCATGTCATTATCTACCAATATAATCTGACAGAGCTTACCTTTATCATCGAACTCTTCAGCAACTGCTACTAATGCATTGAATAGATTTCTGTATTTCTCTGGATCTGCCACACCATCAACATCAATTTCGCTGTCGATTTGACTGTCATCGGAATCTTCAGGGGTTTTCCCCAGAAATTTTCCTACGGTATCGATCATTAATAATCCCGGAATATTAGTATCTTTACGCAGCTTCTGCAGTAAGATCGATGCCAAGTATCCGATAGAAACAATTGTTCTAAGTCCGCCTGAGTTGATTTTTCTGTATTCAATATTTCTGACTTTTGGGAAAAATGTTTTTTCGTCTATTCCTACGCCGTGATGGTTTTTAATCTTTACCTGCTGAATAAATTTGTTGATATCAGCTCCTAGATCCTTCAAAACATTATCAAGTGACGGGGCGTCCTTTTTGAGTTCATCGAGTTTAATCTTTAGCTTCTCGATTGTTCCTTCTAGGCGGCCTATTTGGTCAGCAAGTGCGGCCTGCTTGTTCCTTACTCGCAGGGAGTGAACTGCCTTTTCTCGACGTTCGTCAAGTTGCGCTAATTCTTTGACAATTGCGTCTCGCTCGGCTAGATACGGTGAAATAGAATTTGAAAGCTCTTCGTCCATTATTTCTCTGGCTTTAGTTTTCTCCAGATAGAGTTCTGCCAGGATGGAGTTGGCGGAATTTAAATCTAATCTGTTATCAGATATCAACTGTTTGAGATCTTTTGACCTCCTTTTGATCGATGTCAGCTCGCTTTTTAAGCGTGTGTCACTTGGGATGTCAAATTTATCGGATATATCACCAATTTCGATAATGGTTTCGCAGATAGGGCAGCTTGTTTTCTCCTGAATATCTCTACCTATAAACTCTTTGGCTGACAGGCTGGATTCAATTTTATCAATATCATTTTGGTAATCGTTGAGGAGTCGGCTAAATCTTTCAATGCTTCGCAAAGATTTGCTCTTTGTTTCTTCTTGCTGCGCTATGTTCAAATTAATTGTGTTTAGGGCATCTTTGAGGCCTTCATATAGTTCATTGTCGCTCGTCATTCGCTTGTTTAAATCTGAAAGCCGAGAGTTCACTTCAATTTTTATGTTGTCTATGTTGCTTATTTCTTCGTCTAAATCTTCAGCGCTTTTAAATTCAGTCTGAGCCAAAAAATGGCTTATAGCGGAGTACTGGTTTGAAAGCTGTGTCTTCTCTTGTGTTTTACTTGAAATATCTACCTCTATCTCCGATATTCCAGTGTCGAGAACATTAAATATGTACTTAAAGACTTCCCTGTTTTTTGTTTCAAGCACATGGTTTCCAATGTTTAGCATGTGAGTGCTGCCAACATCGTCTTGATCCAAGTAAATAAATTTGAACAAGTCTAGGAAACTAAGCCTGGCTGTTTCGGATGAATCTTTTGTTGGGGCCTGCTTTAGTCGAACAGCGGGAAGTTCTAGCGCCTCAAGAATAAATTCGGAAAGACTCTTATTTTGATCGTCTCCTTTGGTAATGCTGGATTTGTACTTTTCAGGAAAGGAGTTTGATATTTCAGAGTACTTACAAGAATATACGTCAATATCTCTGGCTGGATTGAAAATATCTCTGCTGATGCAGTAGGGTGTTCCATTTACGGCTATTTCAAGGACTGCATACTTCACTGATGAAGAAATTTCTTCGTCTATTTTGATTTGCTTCCCGCCAAGAAGATAGTAAACAAGTCTGAGTATGCTTGACTTTCCTGTATCGGCATCGCCATAAATTATGTTTATTCCGGGATGAAATTTAACTCGATAATCTTTTCGATGCCCGTGCAGTATTAAATTTTTTATAAGTAAACCTTGAGAGAGATCCATTATATTCCCTGTTTTAATACCGTGTTTATATACCCATTAAGTTTGCTAGGGCTCTGCGATTGAAGTGATGAAAGTTGTTCGATAAACAGTTTGATTTTTCGGAAGTAGCCGCTCTCCAACTTGTTTGCGATAGATTTTCCAGCATCTGTCAGGTCAAACAAGAAGCCTTCTGAGTTGGAATATTCAGGCGACAAGTATTTTTTAGATGAAAGTATTTTTATCATGGTCAAAAGTCGATCTCGATCAAAGAGCTCGTCGACATTTATAGAAAGTGTGTCCACCGTGTAGTAGTCGACATCATCAATGGCGATTTGACGCTTGTTTGCCAGCATTAGAACTTTATTCAAGAAGGCTGGCTTAGTGACGAGAAAGTAGAACGATTGTATCTTGTCAATAGTTAGTACTTTCTTTTTCCTGGAAGTTTGTGCAAGGCTCCCGAGTATCAAGAGAAGTATGCCTAAGCTATAGTGCAGCTCGCGTTCTGGCTGGATATATGGAAGTTTATTCACCTTTACCCTCCGCCAAGAGGCCTCTCAGTGAATCTATTGTCCCATCTTTTACCCACCAAATATTTTCATCTTTTGAATTAGCGAGTTGGTGGAGCATTCCCTGCTTGTGGATGGCGTTTATAAACAGAATAAACGTTTCTAAAAATTTCTTATCTTCTTTGATGATTGTTTCATGTACATCCGCTAACAGTAATCCAGAATTTGGGATGCCATCATGAATATACTTTGTGTAGCTGTTCTGATAAACCTTGCGTATTTTTGCATATAATTCAGCTAGCCGCTTTTGATCCGAAGAGCTACTGAATATTTTTCTTATATACTCTGCATTTAAAAATGCTTCTTTGGCCTCTCTTATTGTCGTGTTGTGTATATCGGCAGTGATTAATTTTAAGACAAACAGCTCATCATCAAATTCCGTTTCATCTTCAAGCTGTTTGAGTTCGAGCGTTGATATGCCGGGATCATTCTTTTCAAAATCTAAGATTATTTTTTTGACAGCCATGACTATTGTGCTGTCGGGGTTCTCGGGTTTCGTAATGCTGGTGTGATCTTCATCTACTGATATTGCATCAGATTTTTCCTTATCTATCGGGACGGCGCTTGTTTTTTTGACAACCGAATCATGCACACCGTAAAAATACTTTGTGGCTGGTCTTAAGCTGGTTTTTAGCCATTCATCATTTATCTTGTGAATAAAATCATTGAGTGGTGAAAGTCCTTCTATCTGAAGGTTGTCACTTATCAACTTTCCGAAAGTTGCCGCTTCTGCTCCTTGATGAGGTACAGCCAAAGAGATAAAGAGCTTAATCTTTGATGGTGCCTTCTCTTCAATATCTTTTGTAATAGCACTTTTGGTTACCAATCCGCCCATACTATGAGCAACAACGATAATATTGTCGTATGTTTGCAGTTTGAATCGGATTTCAGTTCTAAGTAAGTTTCCGATTTCCTCAATGCTTATATTGTTGGCCAGTTTTCCGTGTGAAGTTCCGAACATACGCTTAACAAGCGTAGAAACCTTACCCGCCTTGGCGAAAAGGTTAAGTAACTTGGTGAAGTATGAAAAGTGGGCTATGTCATAATTTTCTGATATTTCTAAATCATCGGAAAATAATTCAGGGAAGGAGCGTGCCTCCCCATTCCGCCAGGTCGCCTCTCCTCCGCAAAATCCATGAACAAATAGGATTAGGTTCTTTTTATTTTGCTGAGAAATGAATTCAATCATTTGGCTTTCCCTTTATATGAACCACTAACATCTTTTCGCCTTACTCCCTTTGGAAACTCTGCCAAAACCTACAGTGAAATGTAACGTCAGCCAGCATGCGCGGCTGCGAAATGGAGGCGAAGCCGCAATGTAGTAGGCGTCGCGTGCCTGGCCTTGTTAAATAATCTCGAACTCATGATCGCCATAGGCGCCCAAGAGAACGTCCTCTTTAGTCTCTTCCATTTCGTTATCGAAGTAGCCCCAATGGGTGAAGCCCAGCTTCCCAGCAATCGATAAGACTTCTCGTACAGCCTGGCGGGAGACTCTCCGATCAATTGCAACGCTTCTGCGCTCGGGGACATTGTCTGACCCGAAACTTGTGCATGCAATCACTCCGAGACTGGCGAGTTCACTCGTAATTCTTCCATAGTCCCCAAAATTCTTGTTAACGCCGAATGCTAACTCTGGAAGCAAATCTCCTTTGCTCTCTGTGTCAGCCGGCAACACTTTATTCTCTAGTTCGTTGAGCTTTTGAAAAACCTCAGCGAGTTGCGCTTCACTCTTGAGGACTTTGACCTTTTCGTTAGTCTTCTGACTCAGGTAGGTTGAATAGTAGTGGTCTTCCTGAAGTTCTGGTCTGAACTTTGTCTGGAGTAGGAAAACTGAAAAAAGAAACACCGGAACATTCACAATTGCCGCTACAACAAGAGCGATTGACTCAAAAGATCCGCGCTCCATGTTCGTCGCTGCAATGAGAAACCCGCCGTTGACAGTGAAAAGGCCCGCCAGCCAGGCGCCTAGCAGATGAATTGGCTTTTTTATTTTCTCTGGCACTATTTTCGAGCCCGACATACGATCCCTTATTTAACGCTTCACATCACCTGCAACCAAAAGCAGAGCGAGGAACGAGCGGCGCTTTTGGTTGTCCGAGTGTATGTGATTGTTATGTGATATTCATGATTCCTCTGCATTGAGGAAACATTGTACAACCCCAGAATTTCTTACCGATATTTTGACCTTTCTTGGTTTCTCGCAGAACCATTTCACTACCGCATTTTGGGCAACTCGGGACATTTCTATTTTCTTTTTCGGACACGATATTCTTTACGTGTCTAACATGCTCGCGATTTGTTCTAAATGATGGAGTAAGCCTTCCCTGTTCTATTTGTTTCACGATTTCTATTACTTGTGATTCGCTTAGAACTGGCGTTTTCTTTGATTTGATATACCTCGCATAGCCTCCGCCATAGGTCACATTTTCAGGCATTTCTGTTTTAAATGTGCTGTCACCTACAAAAACAATCACCGAATGTACTTGCTGCTCATTTAGGCCCAACAATGACTCAAGGGTTTTTACATGCTTATAGTTCTGACGCAATGGATTCTGAAATTTGTTTGAATGTTTATAAATCTTCTGAGTCCATGTTTTCTGGTTGGGGCCCCCAAATATCCAGCCTTTCATATTTTTTGTTTCAACAACGAAAACGCCAAATTCAGAAACGATGATGTGATCTATCTGTGTGCTTCCATCTTCTGTTGGCAGGGTTACGTTCTTGATCAGTTGGTATTTTTCTTTATCCAGTAAAAACTTTGCTGATAAATTGACGATAAACTCGCCAACAACGCCTTTGAACCAAGGTGATTTAAGAACTCCAGCGAGAATCGCAATTGGTATAAGATACCAAAGCGCACTGACTATTTGATTGACGATTGGTGAAAAATCCATTCTACGATCTCGCTTTATTCACATAACATTTTAATAACGAGCATGCTCATATTTGTTCTTTGATGATTTAGTGAGCATGCACTTCAAGTAACTGATTTTATTACTTAAATAACGAATTTTAAACTTTATAGGAGTGTGAAAAATGAGCATGCTCATTTACGCTCAGGCGTTGCTCACTATCTCCGAATGTGAAACGAATAACCTTTTGATCTAACATGTATTTTTATCGAGCAGCCGTTATTTTTGAGCATGCTGGCGCAGCAATATGAGCATGACTGGCTGGATGTGAAAAATGCACTGTACAAAAATCAGGCTTTTTACCAGAGCCGGCCAACGCTACCGCCCATCACTGTTGCTGAGGCGTAAGCGCATGCCTGAAACCCTTGTTGAAGCTTGGTATTTTGTCGTATGAGTCTGAAAAAGCAATGCGGGAATGCTGTTTTGCGAAAGGTGGGCGTGAAATGATGGCTTTTCTGAGTGTTTGCCTGGGTTTTTGCCTTTACAGGAGTGACTGGCAGGGTAGTAAAAAGCCGGCCAATGTGGCCGGCTCTGATATTGCTTAGCGGGAGAACCGCTCGGCGCGTTTGCCGCGCAGTTTCTTTTTCTTGGGGCCGGCTTTTTGCTGGCCGGTTTTTTTCAGCAGCACCTGGCTGGGGTTGCGTTTTTTGCTGCTGTCGGTGCGGTTGCTTTTGGGCGTGTTGTGGCCGTCGTTACTGCCTTCCAGCTCTATGGTAGTGGCGGTGCTTTTGTTGGCGCGGCCGGAGAGTACTTTGCGGGAGATCTTTTTCAGCAGCACGTCCCGGTTGGAGACTTCATAGCCGGCTTTGTTAATGCGCTTGATGGGCGCGCCAATGAGTTTTTCAATGCGGGCCAGGGTTTGTTCTTCTTCCCGGCTTACAAAGGAAATGGCTTTGCCCGGTGCGCCGGCACGGCCGGTGCGGCCAATGCGGTGCACATAGTCTTCCGGCAGGTAGGGCAGGTTAAAGTTCACCACCTGCTCCAGGCCCTGAATGTCCAGGCCGCGGGCGGCCACTTCAGTGGCAATCAGCACCTGCAGCTTGCCGGATTTAAAGTCGGCAATGGCGCGGCGGCGGCTGCCCTGGCTTTTGTCGCCATGGCATACGGCGGCTTCCACCTTGCGTTTTTTCAGGCCGGCCTGCAGGCGGTCGGCCTGCTCCCGGGTACTGGTAAACACCAGCACCTGAAACCAGTTCTGCTCGTCCAGCAGCTGTTCAAACAGCTCAATTTTGCGGTTTTCTTCCACCGGATATACCGCATGGCGCACGGTATCGGCGGTGCTGTTTACCCGGGTTACGCGAATTTGCTGGTGGTTGTGCAGCACCTTGTGGGCCAGCTCGTTTACCGCCGGCGAGGTGGTGGCGGAAAACAGCAAAGTTTGGCGCTTGGGTGCGGTCAGCTGCATCAGCTTGAGCACATCGGTAATAAAGCCCATGTCGAGCATGCGGTCGGCTTCGTCCAGCACCACAAACTCCACGTCGGTCAGGGCCACGTTGCCCAGGGTAATGTGCTCCATGAGCCGGCCAGGGGTGGAGATCACCACATCGGTACCGGCGCGCAGCTTGTTGGCCTGGCCGCCCATTTTTACGCCGCCATACAGCGCAGTCACGCTCAGAGGCAGATATTTGGCATAGGCGGTAATGTTGTCTGCCAGCTGCTCGGCCAGCTCCCGGGTGGGAGTAAGGATCAGCGCGCGGGGGCGGCGCTCCACTGTAGCCCTGGGGTTGTCTGTCATGCGCTGCAGCACGGGCAGGGCAAAAGCGGCGGTTTTGCCGGTGCCGGTTTGCGCCGTTACCTGCAGATCCTTGCCGCGGCGGGCGGGCACCACGGCCTGGGTTTGAACCGGAGTCATTTCGCTGTAGCCACAGTCTGCGAGTGCCTGTTGCAGCTCGGGGGCCAGATCCAGAGATGAAAATTGCATAAGAGTTCCTCTGTAGTGTCGCTACAGTCAAAAAATCGAGGCTGGAATATACGTTATTTTGCCCTCGGGGGAGAGGGTTAATTGTGATCTTTGCTTGTTTTTTGCGCTTTTTGACTGTTCGTGAGCGGTGAACTGCATTTGGAGTGAAGCAGAAATGGTAACCAGTTCAATGATGAGGGCTTTTGCAGGAAAGATATCCCGGTTTGCCGGGTCTTCTCGTCGGCACACCGGCCAGCTGCTTCACGCTTGTTTTTCAGGCATTAACGCCAGTTTTTGATGTTTATCAATGGCACCTGCCTTTGACAGCGGATAAGCTTACCCGGTTTCGGCACATTTGAATCCATTGGTGCTGTACACGGAAAACGACCGAACAGTGATGAGGTATAGGGTGTCGGGCATGATAGTAAGCACGGAAGCAGGTTACCTGGTCAGTCCGTATCTGGCCTGGAGTGCAGTGGTCGCACTGCTGGTGCTGGCCGGGGGCTGTGCGTGGTCTCTTTGGCGTCATCGGCGGGCGGCAAGCCGTCATGATGGCGTGGAGCAGAATGTACGCGAGCGGGCAGACTCCTTTCGCTACCTGGTAGAAACCGCCCATGAGGGCATAGTGGTGGTGCAGAGCCGGCGGCTGGTTTACCTGAACCCGCGCATGTGCGAGATGACCGGCTACAGCGAGGCCGAGTTGCGTGCGCTGCCCACCTTTATGCCGCTGATCGACCCTTCGGCCCGTGAGGTGATGCTGGCAAACCACCTGCGCCGGCTGGCGGGCGAGCCATCCCCCCAGCGCTACGAAAGCCTGTTTCTGAAAAAGGATGGCACCAGTTATCCCATTGAGCTGAGCGGGGTCGCCATTGTCTGGCAGGGCGAGCCGGCCACCCTGAACATGGTGACCGATATTTCGGGGCGCAAGGCGGCCGAAGAGAAAATGCAGTATCTGGCCCATCACGACAGCCTCACCGGCCTGCCCAACCGCTATATGCTGCACGAACGCCTGAAACAGGCCATAGCCCTGGCACAACGCACCGGGGTGCCGCTGGCCGTGCTGTTTATCGAGCTTAATGGCTTCAAGAAGGTCAACGACGACCATGGCCACGAGGCGGGAGACTGCCTGCTGCAGCAGGTGGCCGGGCGCATTCAGCCCCTGTTGCGGGATTCAGACACCCTGGCGCGCATGGGCGGAGACGAGTTTGTGATTTTGCTGACCCAGATAGCGCAGCCGAAGGATGTGGCGCAAGCCACTGCGCGCATTGAGGCGGCCATGGCACCTGCGTTTGCAATTAACGACCAGGCGCTGCGCTGCGGCTTCAGCATGGGGGCGGCGCTGTACCCGCAAGACGGCACCACGGCGCAGGCTCTGCTGAACCTGGCCGATCACCAGATGTACGCCCACAAGCACCGCCATTATCAGCGCGAGGCGCTACCCCAGAGCTGAAGTCGGAAGCACGCTTGCGGGCATAGTGGCTGTCGCGCTATTCGCCATTCCAATAAATTCCATAACGCCGGGGTGCAGATTGAAAGCCGGGACGACAACGGCCGCCGCTGATAGCTATGTCGGGGGTTCCCTCATTACCCTGCTGCCGTTTCTGCTGATGGGAGTGGGGGCTTTTATTTCTCCGCAGTTACTCAACTTCGGGTCAGATAAGTGTCGGTTGAGACGACGGTGGCGTAGCCGAACTCGAACGCCGCCATCATGGCGGCGTGAACCTGGGCCGCAGGCACGGTCACGCCATTGAATTCCAGGTCAAGCGTGGCGCAGGCATCGTGCACCACGGTGACCGGGTAGCCCATGTCGGCTGCGGCGCGCACGCCGGCATCCACGCACATGTGGCTCATGGCACCAATAATGACCACCTCTTCAATCTCACGGGCCTCGAGCTGTTGCTTGAGATCGGTGTCGCGGAACGAATTGACGTAATTCTTGACGATAACCGGTTCGTTTTCGGCCGGTGTTACGTCAGACATGATGTTCACGCCGTCGGTGCCGGGCACGAAAACAGGGGCTTCGCCGTTGGCGAACTCATGCCGAATATGAAACACCGGTATGCCTTGCTCGCGGGCATCGGCAATTACCCTGACGGCATTCGCCGCTGCCGCTTCAATCCCGGTCAGGGGCAGCTTGCCGGTGGGCAGGTATTCATTTTGCAGATCGATCACGATCAGTCCGCGTTGCTTCATGGTGCAGTCTCCTGATGAATGGAGAGGTTATTGTGCTTGTCTGCGGATGAGGAGGACAGTGTCGCTGGCGACAATTTGCGGGGTGATAACGACATTCAGTCAATCAGTGCCGTCTTGTTTCCCGCAGGCCTGCCCGGTACCAAAACGGCGGCGATATTCGCCGGGGGCCAGGCCCACGAGACGGGTGAACACCTTGCGAAAGGCACCGGTGTCGCCGTAGCCTACTTCCCAAGCCACCCGCTCTATGGTGGTACCGCCAACCTGTAGCAACTCCCGTGCCCGGCCTACCCGCAGGCGCTGGCAATATTCGGTGGTGGTCATGCCGGTGGCTTTCTGAAACCGGCGTAACAGGGTGCGCTCTCCCAGCCCGGCCCGGGCGGCCAGGGTTGTCAGGGCCATATCTTTGGCACCGGTGGCCTGCAGCCAGTGTTGTAGTTTGAGCACGGCGGCATCGCCATGAGTGAGACGAGGAGAAAATACGCTGTAGTAACGTTGTTCGCGGCCGGGCGGGTCTACCAGCAGCATGCGGGCCGTTTCCAGCATCACGCCGGGGCCGAGCAGGCGATCCACCAGCCGCAGGCCCAGATCGGTCCAGGACATCAGGCCCCCGGCGGTAAGGATATCGCCGTCGTCGATGAGCATTTGGTCGGCATCTACCCGCACCTTTGGAAAGCGCTGTTGCAGTGTCTCGGCATAGGTCCAGTGGGTGGTGATCCGTCGGCCGTCCACTCGGCCGGTGGCGGCCAGCACAAAGGCCCCGGCGCACACCGAGCCGAGGATAGCTCCCCCGGCATGCTGGTCGCGCAGCCAGCGTGCCAGTGGGGCGGATGTTTCCGCGGTCATCGGCTCGCCCAAGGTCGGCGGCAGGATCAGCGCCGTCGGGGTGACCGGCAGTGTACCCGGGCTGCTGTCAAACACTCGGTGCGGCGCGGCGGCTGCGGCCTCCGCCTGCCAGTGGCTGATACGCAATATCGGCGCATTGTTTTGGCCGTGGCCGGTGGCTATGCGGTTGGCCATGCCGAACAAATCGGTCAGCCCCAGCACGGCCGACAGCTGAGCCCCTGAATACAGAATGAGTCCAATCTCGGTCTGGTGTGTTTTGCTCATGGGTGACGGGATTGCTGATGGCCGGCCTGCCGGCGCAGGCAAAACGTGCGCCGGTAATCCGACGGAGAGGTGCCCAGCTGAGCACTGAATTGCTGGCGCAAAGACAGGGGCGTGCCAAAGCCGACTTCCGCGGCAATGCATTCGATGGGCAGTTCGGTGGTTTCCAGCAGTTGTTGCGCCTGGGCCACCCGCTCAGTGTTGAGCCACTTGACGACGGTGGTGCCGGTGGCTTCCCGAAAACGCCGGGTAAAGGTGCGCCGGCTCATCATGGCCACCCCGGCCAGCTGGTCGACCGAAAGCGGCTCGGCCAGATGTGCGCGGGCCCATTCCAGTACGCCGGGCAGGCGGTTTTCGCTGTGGAGCTGGGGAATCGGCCGTTCAATGTATTGTGCCTGGCCGCCCTGACGGTGCGGCGGGGTGACCAGCAGCCGGGCCATGCGGTTGGCCGCGTCGGCACCATGGCGCTCACGCACCAGTTGCAGGCAGCAGTCGATGGCGGCCACAGTACCTGCCGAGGTCACTACATTAGCGTCCGCAACATACAGCACGTCTGGCCGGAACAGGGTGTGGGGAAAACGCTGGGCAAACAGCTCTCTCGTCATCCAGTGGGTGGTGGCTTCGCGGCCGTCGAGCAGTCCGGCATCGCCGAGTACAAAGGCACCCAGGCAAAGCCCCACTATCAGGGCACCCCGCTGGTGGGCCCGCCGCAAGGCCAGCGTCAGCTCGGCCGGGGCCGGGGTTTCCGGCTGGTCCCAGGCGGGCACTATGATGATGTCGGCCTCGTCCATTGCCTCCAGCCCGTCCGGCACCTGGACAACCAGCCCCTGATCACTGCGGACCGCGCCGGGCTGCCGAGCACAGTAGCGCACCTCATAACGGGGAAAGTCTTCCGGCCCGTTGACGGCACCGAAGGCCATTGCCGGGATGGAGAGCTGAAACAGGCTGACCCCTTCAAAGGCGAGCACGGCAATGCGGGTGGCAGGCATGGATTTCCTCGTGGGGGGCGAATGGCCCAAAAATATCTCACATTGTCATTCAGGTCAATGGTGCGCCCTGGCGTCTCCCGGCACACTGGCTGTGTTCAAATTGCTTCCCGGTACCGCCGGGAGCAAATCACCATTACAGGAGTCGTATCATGCACATCAAAACGTTAGTCACATCTATCGCCCTGGCCCTGGGGCTTGCCGGCCAGGGTGCCTTTGCCCATGAATCCGTCGCCATGAGGGCACAAGACGGTGAGGTAAAGGTACAGCTCATTCGCAACGCCACGGTGAAAATCACCTATGCCGACACGATCTTTCTGATCGATCCCATGCTGGCGAAAAAGGGAGCCTACCCGGGGTTTGAAGGCACCTATCGCAGCCACCTGCGCAATCCGCTGGTTGAGTTGCCGATGCCGGCGGAAGCGGTCTTTGGCGACGTGGACGCCATCATCGTGACCCACACCCATCTGGATCACTGGGATGACGCGGCTCAGGCGCTGTTGCCCAAGAATATTCCGTTGTTTACTCAGCATGAGGCCGATGCCGAGCTAATCCGCTCCCAGGGATTTACCGACGTACGCATTCTTGCTGACACCGCCGAGTTCGGTGGCGTGACCCTCAGCCGGACCGGTGGCCAGCACGGCACCGATGAGATGTTTGCCAGCCCCGAGCTGGCCGGTTTCCTTGGCGATGCCATGGGGGTGGTCTTTGAAGCACCGGAGCACGAAACACTGTATCTGGTGGGGGATACCATCTGGCGTAATGAGGTCGGCCAGGCACTGGCCGAGTACCACCCGCAGGTGGTGGTGGCGAATGCCGGCTATGCGCGTCTTAACGGCTATGACGGTGCCATTATCATGGGCAAGGAAGACGTGGTGCGTCTGGCCGAGCAAGCGCCCGAGGCGACCGTGGTGGCGGTGCATATGGATGCCATCAACCATATGGGCCAGTCCCGCGACGAGCTTAGCGGTTATGTTCGGGAGCAGGAGCTGGAGCAGCGGATTGAGATCCCGACAGACGGCGAAACGCTGATATTTTAATCTGAAGGGAGCCGCCCACTTGATTGCTATTGCCGGCTCTGCAGAGCAGTGTTGTGTATTAGCTTGTCATATGCACTGAGTGCCCGCCTTCGCGGGCATAACGTTATGGGTATCCATTGGTAACTATTTACTTACGCTCCAGCCGCTGGCACAGCACCACCAGGGTTTTGCGGGTGTCCCGAATCACCCGCTCCAGGGCGGTGATCGGCAGCTGCTGGAAGGGTATCTGGGCTTTGGCGGCCTGCTCCAGCTCATTCAGGGCCTGGGCCAGCCGGTCTTGCGCCAGCATGCCGGCGGTGCCGCCGAGGCGGTGGGCCAGCCGGGCCAGCTCGTGATGATCTTCGTCTTCTATGGCGCGGTGCAGCTCGGCGGTTCTGGCGGGCAGCTCGCTTGAGAAGCTTTTTACCATGGCCAGCAGCCGGCCCCGGCCCAGCACCCGCAGGTGCTCCTGCAGCAGGGGCTGATCCAGCGCCAGCTCCGGCTGCAGTTTTATGTCCATGGCCCTGGCCAGCGCCTGAGTGAGCCGTGGCCATTGTACCGGCTTGGCCACCACGGCTTTCAGGCCCGCATCCAGATAGCGGCGTATGTCTTCCGGAGTCACGCTGGCGGTGAGGGCAATTACGGGCGTGTCCTGATTCAGGCCGGTAATTTGTTCCCGCAGCTGACGGCTGGTTTCCAGGCCATCCATGCCCGGCAGGTGCATGTCCATTAAAATGGCATCAAAGGCCTGCATGCGCGCCATTTCCAGCGCCTGCTCGCCGCTTTCTGCCTGGCTGACAATATGGTGATGCTGCTCCAGCAGCGCAGTGAGAATGCCTCTGTTAATGGCCACGTCTTCCACCAGCAGCAGGCTGAGGCTGGGCAGGGCAGCCAGCTCGGTGTGCTGGGCTTGTGACAGGGGAGCCACCCTGGTGAGCGGCAGGGTAAAGCTGAACCGGCTGCCCTGACCGGGCGCGCTGTCCAGGTTCAGAGTGCCGCCCATGGCTTCAATCAGCCGGCGGGAAATGGCCAGCCCCAGGCCAGTGCCGCCATAGCGCCGGCTGATGCTCTCATCGGCCTGAGTAAAGCGGTCAAAAATGCGGTGTTGCTGTTCGCTGGCAATGCCAATGCCGTTGTCTTCCACCACAAACTGCCAGCCCTTGCCTACCGGGCGCACCGCCAGCCGTACCTGGCCGCCTTCTTCGGTAAACTTGATGGCGTTGGAGAGCAGGTTAATCAGCACCTGACGTACCCGGCCGGCATGGCCCAGGAGCCAGGGCAAGGAATCGGGGGCATTGAGCCGCAGCCGAATTTGTTTGGCACCGGCATAGCCCTGCATCATGGCAATGGTACTTTCCAGCAGCTCGCTCAGGGCAAAGGGCGCAGGATCTTCCTGCAGCGGGCCTTGTTCCAGTGCGGCATAGTCGAGCACGTCGTTCAGCAGCATCAGCAGGTGATCTGCCGAGTGTTGCAGCGTATCTATCAGGCCTTTTTCGGCGCGGTGTTCCATGGCCGGCTTAAGCAGGGTAAGGGTGCCCAGAATGCCGTTCATGGGGGTGCGAAGCTCGTGAGTCATATTGGCAATAAAGCGGGATTTGGCACTGTCGGCGGCTTCTGCCTCTTCCTTGGCCTGACGCAGGTTCTGTGTGCGTTTGTCGACCAGGGCTTCGAGTTTTTTCTTGTCGTGTTGCAGCTCGCTCTGGCGACGCTCCACCGACTGGCGCATGGTGTTGATGGCACCGACCAGGGTGTCGAGTTCATCGGGCAGCTCCCCCCGGCTGCGGGCCAGGTTAAGGGGCGCGGCATCGGGGCGGCCCTCACCAATCTGCTCCACATAGCGGGCCATGCGCTCCAGATGACGGGTGACCCGCCGGCGAAATACCAGCATCAGGCTCAGTGCAATCAGCAGCACGGTTAACGACTGACCCAGCAAAATGGTACGGGCCCGCAAAAACAGCTGATGACGAATGCTTTGCTTGCTGAATGCCACTTCCAGCTGGCCCACCTGCTGCGGCCCAAGGGCCGGGCTGGGATAAATCAGCTCAAAGCGGTGGCGGTTAACACTGTCATTACTCAGGCGCTGGCCAAGCGTAAGCGGCTGCGCCAGACCATCTCCGGTCACGGTAAGGCTGGCCATATGAGGCATGTCGAGCATACTGTCGAGCTGCAGCATGGCCTGAGGCAAATTGAGATCCCACAGGCTCTGAGACAGTCCTTCCAGATAGCTGTCTTCAATCAGTGCCAGGCGCTCGTTCATGTCCTGGCTGATTTTACGGTGATCCAGCCATACCTGAACCGTGGTGGAGAGCAGGGTAAAGCACAGGCTCACTCCTATCACCAGCCAGAACAGGCGAAAACTCAAGGTGCGCCGGCGGGAGCGGGGCAGCATGCTCAGCAAGGTACTCATCAGGGGGCATCCAGGTATTTGCGTTCATAAAAAGGCGTAATACGCGCTATATAGTGTTCTTCGGCCAGTTCCTGCAGCCGGGCCGACAGCACCGGCAACAAGGGCTCAAGCACTGAGCCTTTGGGCACGGCCAGATGATAATACTCCAGTGTGAGCAACGCCGGCAGGGGCTGCACTCTGTCTGCCAGCGCCAGCTTTTGTGCCTGCAACCGGCCGGTAATCAGGCCAATGGGCATGTAGTCGATACGGCCCATCGCCAGCTTGTGAAAATTTTGCTTGCCGGTAGACACCCGTTCCACATGAGGATGACGGCGGACTTTTTGATCAAAGTCGTCGCCAAAGCTGTCACCGAATAACATGCCTAGGGTGTTGCTGCCGAGATCCCAAGGGCTGCGGCTGCCGTTGCCGAAATGAGTAAACAGTACCACAGGATCCGCCACTATGGGGGTGTGGCTGAAGACAAAGTTGCGCTCCCGGGCGTGCGTTTTATAGGCAGCAACCAGCAGGTCTACCTGGCCCCGGCGGGCTGCCAGCTGGCAGCGCTTCCAGTTGCCAAATACACGCATATTAAGGTGATAGCCCTGCTCTGAGAGCAGCTTGCGAACCAGGTGAGGAGCAATGCCGGTCAGCTCGTTGTCTTGCTCCCAGGAAACGGGTGGTGTTTCCGGGTGGCCGCAGGCGGTGATCACCGCGGGTTGGGCAAGGGCCAGTGCCGGAATAAACAGTAACAGCGAGAAAAACATCAACATCACAATACCGCTCTGACACAGCCGTTCACGTCATATCCTTTCCTGTTTTGCATACTGATATTCATTTATCTTTCCGTGGTGATGACAGGGGTCAGGCCCGGTGGCGTAATTGTCTGGCCTGGCTGGGCGACACGCCAAAAAAGTCCTTGAAGCAATGGCTGAAGTGAGTGGAGCTGACAAAGCCGCAGGCCACCGCTATGTTGGCAATGCTGGCATCGCTTTGCAGCAGCAGCCGCCGCGCCTGGGTAATGCGCAGCTCCAGATAATAACGGGACGGGGTGGTTTGCAGGTGAGTCTGAAACAGCCGCTCCACCCGACGGCGCGACAGCTGCACATAACCCGCCAGCTCCGCTATGCCAAGTGGCTCTTCTATGTTGCTGTTCATCAGTCGCAGCAAATTACGTAATACCTCGGGCAGGGCAGTGTCATGCTCGGCCAGCGCCAGCCGGGTTTCACTGCTGTCTGCAAGGCGGTCACTGCTTAATATTTCATGAATGGCACGCACCGTATCCCGGCCATGCAGCCGCTCTATCAGCATCAGCATCATTTCCAGGGCGCTGCTGGGGCCGGCGCTGGTCAGAATGCGTTCATCCACCACCATGGCCTGACTGGATACCTTCACCTGCGGAAAGCGCTCTCTGGCGTAGCTGTGGTTGTCCGGGTGAATGGCGCAGCTGTGCTGATTAAGGGTGCCGGCATGGGCCAGGGCCACGGCACCGTTCCACAGGCCTGCCAGTACTTTTTCCCGCCGGTTGGCCAGCTTCAGCTTGCGGGTCAGCAGCAGTTGTTCCGACAGGTCGCAACGAAAACCGCCACATACCACCAGCACGTCCAGCGCCTCGTCACCGTCCAGAGGCAGATCGGCCAGGGCGTGGCTGGTGGCAATATCAATGGCCAGATCACTGGTAACGGCGGTGCCATGCAGGCCATAGCTGGATACGCTGAACAGGGGGGTGGACTGCACCAGGTTGGCAGTAACCAGTGCATCCACGGCGGCAGTAAAGGCCATCATGGAAAAATGTGGCTGCAGCACAAAACCCACCCGCACCGGTGCGCTGCCCGGCGAACGAGCCGGCAGAAAGGCGCTGTTGGTATCACGCAGCCGATGGCTGAAGTGACGTTTTTCACTGGCTTGAGACATGTTTTTATTTGATTGCGCGCTTCGGTGGCAAGCGTCTGCGTATTTTTAACTGCGTATTAACCGAATATTACCCCGCCGGGGCGGCCATTGCACCTTTTAGCCTCGCCATGGTAGCAAAGCGGAGCTGTATCACGATTGTTGCGGAAGTGTGTCTTTTTGTCGCAAATACACAGCTTTGCGCCGCAGGCAGGCAGCTTCGGTTTATTGGCGGGCAGTAGTATGTCGTTAACGCAACAGCTGCAGGTACAAGGAGGTTTTAACATGTTCAGCAAACATACCCGCATTCAGGAGATGGACCCGGCACTGTGGGCCGCCATGGAAGAAGAAGCCAACCGTCAGGAGCAGCACATTGAGCTGATTGCCTCGGAAAACTATACCAGCCCGGCGGTAATGGAAGCGCAAGGCTCTGTGCTCACCAACAAATATGCGGAAGGCTATCCGGGCAAGCGCTATTACGGCGGTTGTGAAGCGGTAGACAAGGTGGAGCTGCTGGCCATAGACAGAGCCAAACAGCTGTTTGGGGCAGGTTATGCCAACGTACAGCCCCATTCCGGCTCTCAGGCCAACGCCGCCGTTTACATGGCGCTGTGCAAGCCCGGCGACACTATTCTGGGCATGAGCCTGGCCCACGGCGGCCACCTGACTCACGGTGCCAGTGTCAGCTTTTCCGGCAAAATCTATAACGCCGTTCAGTATGGCCTGAACGAGGCCACCGGCGAGGTGGATTACGACCAGGTTGAGCAGCTGGCGCTGGAGCACAAGCCCACCATGATTGTGGCCGGTTTCTCCGCTTATTCTCAGGTCATGGATTGGGCCCGGTTCCGTGCCATTGCCGACAAGGTGGGTGCGTATCTGTTTGTGGACATGGCCCACGTGGCCGGCTTGGTGGCCGCTGGTGTTTATCCCAACCCGGTACCTTTTGCCGATGTGGTGACCACCACCACGCATAAAACCCTGCGCGGCCCTCGTGGCGGCCTGATCCTGGCCCGGGAAAATCCCGAGCTGGAAAAGAAGCTGAACAGCGCCGTGTTCCCCGGTGGCCAGGGCGGCCCGCTGATGCATGCCATTGCTGCAAAGGCGGTGGCCTTTGCCGAGGCGCTCCAACCGGAATTTCGCGAATACCAGCAGGCGGTGGTGGAAAACGCCCAGGCCATGGTGGACGTGTTTCAGAGCCGCGGTTTTGATGTGGTGTCGAACGGCACTGAAAATCACCTGTTCCTGCTGGATTTGTCTGCCCAGGGCATTACCGGCAAAGACGCAGACCGGGTGCTGGGTGAAGCCAACATTACCGTGAACAAGAATGCCGTGCCCAACGATCCCCAGCCACCTTTTGTTACTTCGGGTTTGCGTATCGGCACGCCGGCGGTTACCACTCGCGGCTTCAAGGCTGAGCACTGCCGCCAGCTGGCAGGCTGGATCTGCGACATTCTGGAGCACATGGATGACCCGGATGTGATCATTTCGGTGAAGGATCAGGTGGCCAGCCTGTGCAGTTATTTTCCGGTATATCGCTCATTCAACTAACAGGTGAACCCCATGCAGAAATATTCAGGATTTGGCCTGCTCAAGCACGCTCTTACTCACCACGAGAACTGGCAGAAGGTATGGCAGAACCCCACGCCCAAGCACGAAGGTTACGATGTCATCATCGTAGGCGGCGGCGGCCACGGCCTGGCCACGGCCTATTATCTGGCCAAGGAGCACGGCATTACCAATGTGGCGGTAATTGAAAAAGGGTATCTGGGTGGCGGCAACACCGCCCGCAACACCACCATAGTGCGCTCCAACTACCTGTGGGACGAAGCGTCCTGGCTCTATGAGCACTCCATGAAGCTGTGGGAAGGGCTGGCTCAGGAGCTTAACTATAACCTGATGTTCAGCCAGCGGGGCGTGCTCAACCTGGGGCATACCCTGCAGGACATGCGCGACATCGAGCGCCGAGTGAACGCCAACCGGCTGAACGGCATCGACAGTGAAGTGCTCTATACCAAGGATGTGCAGGATCTGGTGCCGATTCTGGATTGCTCCAAAAATGCCCGTTACCCGGTACTGGGTGCGTCCTGGCAGCCCCGTGGCGGCACCGCCCGGCACGACGCCGTGGCCTGGGGCTTTGCCCGCGCCGCCGACGCCATGGGCGTGCATCTGATCCAGCAGACCGAAGTCACCGGCATTCGCCGGGAAAACGGTGCCGTCACCGGCGTAGACACCAGCCGCGGCTTTATTCGGGCACCCAAGGTGGCCTGCGTGACCGCCGGCAACTCAGGCGTGATGGCCAATATGGTGGGCATGAAGCTGCCGCTGGAGTCTCACCCGCTGCAGGCCATGGTCTCCGAGCCGGTGAAACCCATTCTCGACACAGTAGTGATGTCCAACCACGTGCACGGCTATGTGTCTCAGTCCGACAAGGGGGATCTGGTGATCGGTGCCGGCATCGACAGCTACCTGGGTTACGGCCAGCGCGGCTCCTTCCCGGTGGTGGAAGAAACCATGGCGGCCATTGTGGAAATGTTCCCCATTTTCAGCCGGGTACGTCTGAACCGCACCTGGGGCGGCATTGTGGACACCTGCCCCGATGCCTGTCCGATTATTTCCAAGACCCATATCAAGGGCCTCTATTTCAACTGCGGCTGGGGCACGGGCGGCTTCAAGGCCACCCCGGGCTCGGGCAACGTGTTCGCTCACACCATTGCCAATGACGAGCCCCACGAACTGGCCAAACCCTTTAACGTGGACCGTTTTACCACCGGCCATCTGATTGACGAACACGGCGCAGCCGGCGTTGCCCACTAGTTGCCGAACATAGGAGAGAGACAATGTTCAATATTTATTGTCCGCACTGCGGCGAACACCGGGAAGAAGCCGAGTTTCACTACGGCGGCGAGGCGCATATTGCCCGCCCCGCGGATCCCAATGCGCTGAATGACAAAGAATGGGCCGAGTATCTGTTTTTGCGCAAGAACCCCCGTGGCCTGCATCAGGAGATGTGGTACCACGCCGCCGGTTGCCGCAAATTCTTTAACGCCACCCGGCATACCGTGACCTATGAATTCAAGGAAACCTACAAGATAGGTGAGCAAGGAGGCCAGTCATGAGCCAGCAAAACCGCATTCAGGGCAGAGGCCGGGTAGATGCCGGCAAGCCGTTCCACTTTATTTTCAACGGCAAGCGCTATGAAGGCCTGGCCGGAGACACCATTGCCTCGGCCCTGCTGGCCAACGGCGTTGACGTGGTAGGCCGTTCGTTCAAATATTCCCGCCCGCGGGGCATTATGGCGGCCGGCTCCGATGAGCCGAACTGCATTTTGCAGGTGGGCAGCAGTGAAGCCACCATGATCCCCAACGTGCGCGGCACGCAGGCTGAACTCTACGACGGCCTGACTGCCGCCAGCACCAACGGCTGGCCCAATGTGGAAAAGGATCTGATGGGCATGGTGGGCAAGCTCGGCGGCAGCATGATGCCCCCCGGCTTCTATTACAAAACCTTTATGTATCCCCAGTCCATGTGGCCCAAATATGAGCACCTGATCCGCAAGGCCGCGGGCCTGGGCCGGGTGCCGAAAGAGCGGGATCCGGACACCTACGACAAGCTCAACCATCACTGCAATGTGCTGGTGGTGGGCGGCGGTGCCGCCGGCCTGACCGCGGCCCTGGCGGCCGGTCGCCGAGGGGCGCGGGTGATTCTGGTAGACGAGCAGAACGAATTCGGCGGCCACCTGCTGCACAGCACGCAGCAAATTAACGGTCAGGCTCCGGCGGCCTGGGCAGAAGCGGCGGTAAAGGAGCTGGAAAATCTGCCCGATGTGACCCTGCTGCCCCGCGGCACCGCTGCCGGTTATTACGATCAGAACTTTGTGACCGTGATGGAGCGGCGCACCGATCATCTGGGTGAGCGGGTATCCGGCAAGACCCGTCAGCGACTGCACCGCATTCGTGCCGGCCGCGTTATTCTGGCCACCGGTGCCCAGGAGCGGCCGCTGGTGTTTGCCAACAACGATCTGCCCGGCTGCTATGTGGCCAGCGCGTTGTCCACTTATGTCAACCGCTACGGCGTGGCACCGGGCAAGCAACTGGTGCTGATGACCTGTAACGATTACGGCTATCAGGCCGCCCTCGACTGGCTGGACGCCGGCCGTGAGCTGGTGGCGGTGGTAGACAGCCGCGCCAACCCGAGCGGCGACCGCTATCAGCAGCTCAAGGCCCGGGGTGTAAAGATTTATACCGGCCATGGTCTGATTGAAGCCACCGGCAAAAAGCGGGTGAACGGGGCCAAAGTCGCGCCCATCACCAGCGACGGCAGCCGCGTTGCCGGCAGTGCCTTGCAGCTTAATTGTGACACCATTGCCACTTCCGGCGGCTGGAGCCCGGTGGTGCACCTGACGGCTCACACCGGATCCCGTCCGGTGTGGAACGCCGATATTATTGGCTTTGTGCCCGGCGACACCGTGCAGAAGCAACTGCTGGCAGGGGGCGTGCAGGGTACTTATGGTTTGTCTGCCGTGCTGGCCGAGGGCCTGAAGGCAGGCCGTGAGGCCGCCGTGGCCACTGGTTACGGTGAGATTTCTGCCAAGGTGACCGATGCTGATATTAACACCACGGATCCCCGGGAAGACAGGGCTCAGGCGCTGTTCCTGGTGCCTCACAGCCGTGCTAACAGCCGTGCGCCCAAGCAGTTTGTGGATTATCAGAACGACGTGACCGCCGCCGGCATTGAGCTTGCTGTGCGCGAAGGCTTTGAGTCCATCGAGCATATCAAGCGTTACACCGCCATGGGTTTTGGTACCGATCAGGGCAAGCTGGGCAATATCAACGGCATGGCCATTGCCGCCAATGCTATGGGCAAGAGCATTCCGGAAACCGGCACCACCGTATTCCGTCCCAACTACACCCCGATCACCATGGGGGCCTTTGCCGGACGCAATGCGGGTCACCTGTTCGATCCGGCCCGGTTCAGCGCCATGCATGCCTGGCATGTGAAAAACGGTGCCGAGTTTGAGGATGTGGGCCAGTGGAAGCGCCCCTGGTACTTCCCCAGGGCGGGCGAAGACATGCACCAGGCGGTGAACCGCGAGTGTGTGGCCACCCGGACCAGCGTGGGCATTCTCGATGCCTCCACCCTGGGCAAGATCGACATTCAGGGCAAGGACGCGCGGGAGTTTCTGCAGCGCATCTACACCAACGCCTGGGCCAAGCTCAATCCCGGTTTCTGCCGCTATGGTCTGATGTGTAAAGAAGACGGCATGGTGTTTGACGATGGGGTGACCTCCTGCATCAGCGATGAGCACTTTGTGATGACCACCACCACCGGCGGTGCCGCTGGTGTGCTGCAGTGGCTGGAGCTGTGGCACCAGACCGAATGGCCGGAGCTGGAAGTGTATTTCACCTCGGTCACCGATCACTGGGCCACCATGACGGTATCCGGCCCCAACAGCCGCAGAGTGCTGGAAAAGGTGTGTGAAGACGTGGATTTGAGCCGCGACGCCTTTCCCTTTATGACCTGGCGCGATGCCACCATTGCCGGCGTGAAAGGACGTATTTTCCGCATCTCCTTTACCGGTGAGCTGAGCTTTGAGGTGAACGTGCAGGCCAACTACGGCATGCATGTGTGGGAGGCGCTGATGGAGGCGGGGGCCGAGTTCAATATTACCCCTTACGGCACCGAAACCATGCACGTGCTGCGGGCCGAAAAGGGCTTCATTATCGTGGGGCAGGACACCGACGGATCGGTCACGCCGCAGGATCTGAACATGGACTGGTGCGTGGGCAAGAACAAGCCATTCCCCTTTATCGGCCAGCGTTCCTGGGCGCGGGAAGACACGGCCCGCACCGATCGCAAGCAGCTGGTGGGCCTGAAGTGTAAGGAAGCCAGCATAGTAATTCCGGAAGGTGCCCAGATAGTGCTGGACCCCAACCATGCCATTCCCATGCCCATGGTGGGCCATGTGTCATCCAGTTATTACAGTGCCAATCTGGGCCACAACATTGCCATGGGCGTGGTCAAGGACGGCCTGAACCGAATGGGCGACACCGTATATTGCCCGTTGGCGGACGGCCGCGTGCTGGAAGCCGAAATCACCAGCACTGTTTTCTATGATCCCAAAGGAGAGCGTCAGCATGTTGAATAACACCGCCAAAATCACTGATACCCAACAGCAGGTGCGGGTAGAGTCCCCGCTGTATCATGCCAATCTCGACGCCCTGGCCAGTCAGGATCAGCAAGGCGAGGTGGTGCTGCGTGAAAAGGCCTTTATGGGACACCTGGTATTGCGGGGCAATGCAGGCAACGAGCTGTTTGCCCGCACCGTGGAAAAAGTGCTGGGTGTGGCGCTGCCCACTCAGGCCTGCCAGTCTGCCGAGAGCAGCAAGGCACTGGTGCAGTGGCTGTCGCCCGACGAATGGTTGATCATCACCGAAGGCGGGCAGGAAGGCCCGCTGCAGCAGGCGCTGCGTGAGCAACTGTCGGGTCACTATGCCATTACCGACGTCAGCGGCGGCCAGACCGTGATAGCGCTGTCCGGCCCCAAGGCGGAAATGGTGATTCGCAAGTCGTGCCCCTACGACATTCATCCGTCCAGGTTCCCCACCGGCAAGTGCGTGGGCACGGTATTTGCCAAGAGCTCGGCGCTGCTGCGCCGCACCGGCGCCGACAGCTTTGAGCTGGTGATCCGCCGCAGTTTTGCTGATTATGTGTGGATGTGGTTGCAGGATGCCAGCCGGGAATACGGCCTGGTGATCGAGAAGTAACTGTTCTGACTCAGGGAGGAGCAAGATGAAGCAGCACGACACGCTTATTCTTACTGCCAGCTGTGAAAGCCGGCTGGGCACAGTGGATGCGGTAACCGGTTATCTGTATGAGCAACAATGTTATGTGGCGGACATGCAGACCTTTGACGATGCCCGCGCCGGTTACTTTTTTATTCGGGTGGAGTTTCGCAGGCCCGAGCAGGGCGAGTTTAATGAAGCCGCCTTTCGCGACGGCTTTGCCGTCCGAGCACAAAAGTATGCCATGGACTGGGAACTGAGCGAGCGCAGCCACAGGCCCAATGTGGTGATCATGGTGTCGAAATTTGATCACTGCCTGAACGACTTGCTCTATCGCTATCGTACCGGGCAGCTGGCCATTGAAATTCCGGCGATCATTTCCAATCATCCGGATCTGCAGCGGCTGGCCGACTGGCATCATATTCCCTATTACCACCTGCCCATTACGCCTGATACCAAGGCGGAACAGGAGGCGCAGCTGTGGAGAATTGTGCAGGAGTCCAATGCCGAGCTGGTGGTGCTGGCACGCTACATGCAGGTATTAAGCCCGGATTTGTGTAACAAGCTGGCGGGCCGCGCCATCAATATTCATCACTCTCTGCTGCCCGGCTTCAAGGGCGCTCAGCCTTATCATCAGGCCTATGCCAAGGGAGTGAAGCTGGTAGGGGCCACGGCCCATTACATCAATAACGAGCTGGATGAAGGCCCCATTATTACTCAGGGGGTGCAGGCGGTGGATCACAGCCACTATCCGGAAGAGCTGGTAGCCAAGGGCCGCGACATAGAATGCGTGACCCTGGCCCGGGCCATTCAGTATCACATCGAAAAACGGGTGTTTATGTACCGGGGCAAGACGGTGGTACTGGGCAGCTGACACTAACCGGCCTGCATCAGCAGGCCGGTTTGCTTATTGTGCTATTACACACGTCATTTCCGGAGCCTTGTATCCCCAGCGGACGGTGGCTTCCCCCTGATGCTCCCAGAAGCTTTCGTTACGGCCTTCATAGCGGCTGCCGCTGGCGCTGGGCTGCACATACATGAGTGATACGCTGTCGCCGTATTCTGCGATGAGTGTCGCGGGCTCGGTGTCAAAATGGGTGATAACCACCTCATTGGCCGGATTGCCGTTGCAACTGAAGGCAAAAGGCCCGCGGGCCGGTACCAGCCGGTAGCGGGCCTGCAGCTCAGCAGTGCGCAGCTGATATTGCTCCCGCACACAGGTACGCTGGTCTGCACTTTTCCAGCATTCATTGCGGCCCTTGATCCAGCCGCGCTGGCTGGCTTTCAGGGTAGGCGGGTGTTCATCGGCCGCCTTGGCCTGCGCCTGCTCATAGACCTCTGCCAGCTGCCGGTCCTGCGTTGCCAGGCCGGCGTCGTTGCAGATCATTTCTTCCGTGCTGCCGGGCGTAACCGCCTCACAGGAGAAGGACGGTCCTTGTTTAACTATGTCGTCAATATATTCACACCAGGCCTGAGTATCGCGCCCGGGCACACTGGCCTTGCCACGAATATTCAGCCGGAATTCCACCACCGACTTCCATTCATCGGAGCCGATATCCGGGCCATGGCCCTGACCGTCGCTGGTCTGCACTCGTTGCTCCACCCATTGAGCCCATTCGGGCGAGCACAATGGGGCTGCAGGCCGGGCTGCCTGCTGGGCGCAGGCCGACAGGGCCGGTATCGCCAGTAGTAATAAAATGAATTTCATCATGACTCCGTGAACCGTTATTTTTTATGCTTGCCTATTCCATAGTCTCTGAGCTTGTTGGCCACTGCAGTATGGGAGATGCCCAGGCGTTTGGCCAGCAGCCTGCTGGACGGATATTCCGGATACAGCCGCTCCAGCAGCAGGCGCTCAAACCCTTTCATGGCGTCATCCAGGGAGCCGTCACAAAGGGCATGCAGCTCCGGCAGGCTGTTATGCTCGGGCAGGGACAAGTCGCCCACATCCAGCTCGTCTCCTTCCAGCAGGCAAATGGCCCGGTACAAACAGTTACCCAGCTGACGCACGTTGCCGGGCCAGGGATAGTGCTGCAGATAGTCGGCCAGCTTTGGGGTTATTCTGGGCTGAGAACGCTCCAGTGCGGCGGCATAGCGGGTGCACAGGTGCCGGGCCATGGGCAATATGTCTTTTTGCCGCTCCCGCAGTGAGGGCACCCGCAGGTTGAGCACGTTGAGCCGGTAGAACAGATCCTGACGGAACTGACCGTTTTCCACCAGAGCCGCCAGGTCCTGCTGGCTGGTGCAGATCACTCGAATATCCACCTTCACTTCCTGCTCATCGCCCAGCCGCCGGAATACGCCGTCCTGCAGCACACGCAGCAGCTTGCGTTGCTGTAACGGTGACATTTCACCAATCTCATCCAGCAGCAGAGTACCGCCGTTGGCCTGCTCCAGCACACCACGCTTGCCTTTGGTGTTATTGCCAAAGGCACCGGGCGCATAACCGAACAGCTCGTTTTCGGCAGCGTCATCGGGAATGGCAGCACAGTTGAGCAAAATAAAGGGGCCCTCGCCGCGCAGGCTGGCCTTGTGGCAGGCGCGGGCCAGCTGCTCCTTGCCGGTGCCGGTTTCCCCCAAGATCAGCAGGGGGGCGTCCAGCACCGCCAGCCGGCGGGCTTCGTTTAACAGTTCACTCATGGCCGGGCTGTGCGCAATAAAATCGTCAAAGTGACCGGTTTCACGGTGGCGCATGGCCTTGAAGTGCTGACCGATGCGCCAGGCAGATTTGAACACCACCACAGCACCGGCCAGACTTTGCCCGCCAGATTCTTCCTTCACCCAAATGGGCAGAAAATCTGCCAGCCAGGGTTCACCGTCAATGGTGACCCGCTCACTCAGGGGCAGAGGCTTGTCCTGCTCCAGCCAGCGGCTGACAAAAACGCCTTTCAGACGCGGCCCCAGGGGTTGCTGCAACAGCTCGGCCTGGGGGGCGTTGAGCAAAGTGCAGGCGGCGTCGTTGGCCAGGGTAATACGACCCTTGATATCCACCGCCACCACGGCATCGGGCAGCACTTTAAGCAGGGCAGAAATGGCATTGTGCTCCTGCTCTGAAGGCATGCAGGTAATGGTCTGCACATCGTGCACCCCGGGCAGACGCCGAATGGCCGGCATCAAATGTTGCAGCTCGGCAAAGTCGAGAGCGGGAAAGTTAAGATAGATGATGCCACTGATGTCTATTTCGATGCCGCGCAAATCAATGCGGTGCTCCACCAGAATATTCAGCAGCTCCCGGGTCAGGCCCAGGCGGTCTTCACAGTTTACTTTCAGGCGCATGCGTTATACCGGTAAAGAGGCAATAGGTGTAAATAATACCTTACACTTGTTGTTGCAAGCGACTAAAGTCGTAGTAAAACGTGATTAATCCGTTTTTTAGCGGCTTGTGTGGTTTACCTGAGGGGCTGGCTCGTCCATGCTTGCCATCCTGCGCGCCGGTGGCACGTATTCTTAATAAAAAACAGTCAGTATGTCAGGTGAAGTAATGAGTGAAGCGGTTTTTTCTACGGTCAAGTCGTCCCAGGTGATCCTCAAGGAGTTGATGGTGCCTTCTTACGCCAACTTTGGCGGCAAGGTTCACGGAGGCATTATTCTGTCACTGATGGACAAAATCGCCTATACCTGTGCTGCCAGCCATGCCAAGGGCTATTGCGTGACGGCCTCGGTCGACTCGGTGGACTTTTTAAATCCGGTGGAAGTGGGCGAGTTACTGACGCTGTATGCCTCGGTTAACTATGTGGGCAAAAGCTCGATGGAAGTGGGCATCAAGGTCGTATCGGAAGACTTTAAGCAGGGTATCGTCAAGCATACCAACACCTCTTATTTCACCATGGTGGCGCTGGATGAAAAGACCCGCAAGCCCAGTGCTGTGCCGGGCCTGGTGCTGGAAGACGAGCAGGAAATACGTCGCTTTGTGATGGGTAAACTGCGTAAAAAACTGCGCCGTGCCCATCAGCAGGAAGTGGCTGATTTGCGCCAGTCGCTAAGTCTGGATCAGGAAATGGCTGAGCTGGAAGGTGAAAACTGCCGGCTGGCGCTGTGAAGTGACCAGCAAGTACCGCCGTCTTGCCCGGCAGTTGCAGGGACAGATTGAAAACGGCGTCTGGCAGCCCGGTGATAAGCTGCCGTCGCTCAGGGAGACAGTGAAGCAATCCGGCTTCAGTCTGATGACGGTATTAAATGCGTATCAGCTGCTGGAAAGTCAGGGCTGGATCCTGGCGCAGCCCCAGTCCGGTTACCGGGTTGCTCCGTGCCAGCACAGCCCTGCCAACCTGGCCCGTCCGGCGCTGCATGCCGCCGAGGCGGTGGATGTTAATGCTTTCATTTTCAATGTCTTACAATCCGGCCAACGACCGGACTGTGTGGCCTTTGGTTCGGCGTTTCCCGATGCGTCACTGTTTCCTCAGGAGCAGCTGGCCCGCTCTCTCGGCCGGGTTGCCCGGCATCTGACACCGGATCAGCAATTGGTGCTGCCGCCGGGTTGTGCTGAACTGCGCCGGGCCATTGCGCGCCGCTATGCCGCCCGTGGCATGGAGGTAACGCCGGAAGAGATAGTGATTACGTCCGGTGCGCTGGAAGCGCTGAACCTCAGCCTGCAGACACTCACCCGGCCGGGAGACTGGGTGGTGGTAGAAGCACCGGCCTTTTATGGTGCTCTGCAGGCCATTGAGCGTTTGCAGCTGAAGGCGCTGGCGGTGCCGGCAGACGTGACTGCCGGCCTGGATCTTGATGCCCTTGCCGATGCCCTTGGCCGTTATCCGGTAAAAGCCTGCTGGCTGATGAGCCATTGTCAGAATCCGCTGGGTGTCAGTCTGGGGGTACAATCCCGCTCCCGGCTGCTGGCACTGCTGCGTGAGCATCAGGTGCCGCTGATTGAAGATGATGTATATATGGAGCTCTATGATGGCGAGCGAGCACCATTACCCCTGCGGGCGCAGGACCCGGGTGTGCTGCACTGCTCTTCGTTTTCCAAGACCCTTGCCACGGGGCTGCGTATTGGCTGGGTATCGGCAGGAAAACGGGCTCCGGATATTCAGCGGCTGCAACTGATGAGTACCCTGTCTACCAGCGCGCCCATGCAGCTGGCTCTGGCTGACTATCTTGCATCCCACCATTACGACCGGCATCTGCGTACGTTACGCAGAGTGCTGCAACAGCGTAAGCAACGGTTTTATGAGGCCCTGTGTCAGCTGCTGCCGGCGCAGGTCAGAGTAGATCCCGGCACTGGCGGCTACTTTTTATGGCTGAGCCTGCCGGAGAGTATGGATGCAACCCGTCTTTATCACCTTGCCCTGGCGGAAGGGATTACCATTGCTCCCGGCCGTATGTTCGCCGCCGGTGAGCAGTTCCGGCATTGTTTCAGGCTGAATGTGTCGCTGCCCTGGAACTCCCGTACAGAAGCGGCCGTTGGCCGTTTGTCTGTCTTGATCAGAGCGCTTATTTCAGGCTGCTGACCGCATACTGTTATGGTTTTGGCCGGTTGCCCGGCATGAACTGTTATCGTTTTTGTGGCTGTGACTGTTTATGTCAGGCATCTGTCAGCCATGTTTTACTGCGTTATTGACCGGCCGCATCAGGGCCGTAAACCACAACGCAAGTGAGCTTTATGAACGAC
This sequence comes from Oceanimonas sp. CAM02, assembly GCF_032842915.1. Classification (NCBI taxonomy): domain Bacteria; kingdom Pseudomonadati; phylum Pseudomonadota; class Gammaproteobacteria; order Aeromonadales; family Aeromonadaceae; genus Oceanimonas; species Oceanimonas sp. CAM02. The sequence continues at coordinate 131,077 of NZ_JAWJBK010000021.1, read as the reverse complement.
ACTTCCTCTTCCCGCATTGACGTCAGAGTATGTACCGAAACGCCTCGTCCTCGTCCTCGTGATCAGGGCCATATTTATGTGCGCGCGCAGCAGGGCCGCTGGCAGCGATTGCGGCGTCGGCTTGGCTGGGGCCTGATGTTACTGTTTTTGCTCGGCCCCTGGTTACAATGGAATGGTCAGCAGGCCATATTGCTTGACTGGGAAGCCCAGCGTTTTTATCTGTTCGCCATGACCATCTGGCCACAGGATCTGACATTGCTGGCGCTGCTGCTGATGGTGGCAGCCTTTGCCTTATTTTTTGTGACGGCCTGGCTGGGCCGGGTATGGTGTGGTTTCCTGTGCCCGCAAACGGTCTGGACGTTCTGGTTTATATGGGTGGAAGAAAAACTGGAAGGCAGTGCCAATCAGCGCCGGCACCGGGATCAGCAGCCGGCCACGCTTGATTCATGTTTGCGTAAAGGCAGCAAACATCTTGTCTGGCTGCTGATTGCATTTCTGAGTGGTTTTACCTTTGTGGCGTACTTCACGCCTGCCGGTGAACTCGCAAAAGGGCTGCTGACGCTGTCAGCCGCGCCCTGGCCGGTATTCTGGGTGACCTTGTTTGCGCTCTGTACTTACCTTAATGCAGGGTGGATGCGAACCATAATGTGCACTCATATGTGCCCTTATTCGCGCTTTCAGTCTGCCATGTTCGATGCCGATACGCTGACGGCAAGCTATCACGCTGCGCGGGGAGAGCAGCGGGGACCCCGTGCGCGCAAAAGTGATCACCGGGCGCAGGGGCTGGGTGACTGCATTGATTGCGGCTTGTGTGTGCAGGTGTGTCCGGCCGGTATCGATATTCGTGACGGCCTGCAATATGAGTGTATTAATTGCGGTGCCTGTATTGATGCCTGCGATCAGACCATGACCAGAATGGGGTATGAACCCGGACTGGTCGGATATGCCAGCGAGAATGAGCTGGCAGGACGCAAAGCCGCACGCTCCCGGCTCAAAATACTGGGATATGGTGCGTTTACGGTGGCATTACTGGCGCTGCTGGTACTGACAGTGGCCAGCCGCACGCCCCTGGCTCTGGAGGTGGTTCGTGACCGGCAGCAGCTCTATCGTGAAGCACTGGATGGCCGTATTGAAAATACCTTTACGCTGAAACTTGCCAACAAGAGTCAGTATGAGCAGCAGGTGGTACTGGCGGTGGAAGGGCTGAATAATCCGGTCTGGCACGGCCCCCAGCGGGTGACTCTGGTTCCGGGAAACGTCATGGAAATCCCGATCACCCTGTCTCTGGCGGCACCTGTGCCGAGTATACCTGCACGCACTCTGGTGTTTGTGGCTTCCACTGAGCGGTATCAGGTGCGTACCGACAGCCGCTTTCTTGCTCCCTGAGGCAGCAGCTCAGACGGTTCTTAATCTGGGGCGTGTGCCGGCCGGGTGCCGGGTGTGGCTTGCAGGTGTTAATGCCCGCTCCAGCTCAGTGTTCAGCTGCTGGCACAACTGACACAGTTGCTGAAGCTGCTCTGATGCCTGCTGCGTATGACCGGCCTGATGAGTTGCATGCAGCCGGCCGGCCAGTTCGTGCACTTGTTGGTGCAGCTCCTCAAGGTAACTCAGCGGCTGCTGCTCTGCCGCTGAGCATTGCCGGTACCAGGCTGCAAAACGACATTGCTCTGCTGACAGCGTTGGCCATGGAGTACCTGGCTGGTGTAATGCGATACGAATATTTTCAATCCATGCGGTGTGTTCAATGCTGGCGTAGAGCAGAGGCAGCCGGTTTCTGTCGGTTCCGGGAAGGTTAGCCCAGTGTGAAGGCGGCTGCCAGCTGTTTACCCAGGCGGCAAGTCCGGCGGCAGGCATGGGACGGGCAATACCATAGCCCTGTGCCAGATCACAGCCAATGCGCAATAACATGTCGCCATGTTGTATGGTTTCCACGCCCTCGGCAATCACGTCGCGATTAAAGGCCCGGGCCAGACTGATAACACCATCGAGAATGGTCAGGTCTTCCGGATCTTCAAGAATATCACGTACAAAACTCTGATCTATTTTGACCATGCCCGCCGGCAGCTGTTTGAGGTAGGTCAGTGAAGAGTAACCGGTCCCAAAGTCATCCAGTGATATACCAATGCCAAGCCGGCGGCACTGATGCAGCCGTTCCGATATCTGTGCCAGATCGCCCAGGGCACTGGTTTCCAGTATCTCCAGCTCCAGCAAGGCCGGATTTATATCGGGATAGTGTCCCAGCAGATTTTGCAGTTGATCTACAAAGTGGCTTTGTCGCAGCTGACGGGCGCTGATATTAACACTGACAGGCAGAGTCAGCCCCTGATTAATCCATTCCCTGATTTGCTGCAACGCGGCATCAATGACCCAGTTGCCCAGTTCAATGGCCAGCGGATGTTCTTCAATGGCTGGCAAAAAGTGTGCCGGAGACAAGAGCCCTCTGGCAGGATGCTGCCAGCGAATCAGGGCTTCAACGCCCACTACGGTACCATTGCGCATGTTGACCTTGGGCTGGTAATAGAGCACAAACTCGCCATGGTGAAGTGCATGGCGCACATGATCCAGGTTTTCGTGATGGGTGCGCATGTCTCTGTCTTGTTCGGTATCAAAGAGATAATAGCGGTTTTTACCCGACAGCTTGGCCTGATACATGGCCTGGTCAGCCTGACGTAACAGTTGCTCTGGTTCCAGCTCCTCAGGTTGTGGATAAAAAGTGACCCCCAGACTGGCGGTGACGTTCAGCTCCAGCCCGTTCATGTTGACGGGTGTGGCTGCCGCCTGCAGCAGGCGGTTAAGCTGGGGCTTGCAGTGGTGAGAGTCCTTGAGATCGAGCAGAATGGCCACAAACTCATCACCTCCAACCCGGGCCAGCGTGTCGCCTTCCCGAATTACCTCTTTCATACGCGCCGCCACTGTCATCAGCAGATGGTCGCCGGCATCGTGGCCATGGGTATCATTAATGGCCTTGAAACCATCGAGATCCAGGTAGGCAATGGCCAGGCATTGCTGATGCCGGCGTGCCTGGCTCATGGCCTGACTCAGCCGGTCCGACAGCAATACGCGGTTGTGCAGTTTGGTGAGCGGATCAAAGTGGGCCAGCTGTCGCAGCTGTTGCTCGCTGTTTTTCAGCAGGGTGATATCGGTGCGAATGCCAATAAGGCCAATGATCTCTTTTTGGTTTATATCGTCATAGATGGGCGTTTTGACGTCCATATACACAATGTGCCGGCCATCTTTACCGGTGACTTCTACTTCTTCCGAGATCGACTCACCGGCCAGCACCCGGTTGTCGGACTCACGCAGCAGCTGTGCCATCTCAGCCGAAAAGAACTGATCATCCTGACCGCCAAGCAGCGTGTTATTGTTGCAGCCAAACTGCTCCAGCGCCGCTCGGTTGGCATAAATATAGCGAAAGCGGCTGTCTTTCATATAGATAAATGAAGAGACATGCTCCAGCGCCTCACGAAAGTGGCGGCTTTGATTGTTAGCAGCCTTAAGTGCCAGCTCTGCTTCTTTGCGATAACTGATATCGGTGATCACGCCACACCAACTGGTGCCACCGTTTGCTTCACGCTGGGGCAGGGCGTCACCCTGTAACCAGCGGATGCGTCCGTCCTTGTTTTTAATTCTGAATTCGTGACGCCAGGGAGTGAGTGTGCTGGCAGACGCATGCATGCTGCTGGCCATTTTTTCAACATCATCAGGGTGAATGGCATCAAAGACAGGGCCGGCATTCTTTTCTGCTTGTTCAGGGTGCACCCCGAAGAGCTCGCGAATACCATCGCTGGCATAGGGAAAACGGGTATGGCCGTTGTGCAGGCTGAACTCAAAGATCATGCCGGGAACACGGCTGGCAATGGTGTTAAGGCGGTTTTCCAGTTTGCTGAACCTGACTTCGCGATGCCGAATATCCTTTGACAGCTGCTCTGCCAGCTCGGTGGCCTGCAAGCGGCTGTTGAGCGAAGAGCGCAGCAACAGGACCAGTAGCAGGGTTAATGTCAGGCCGGCAGCCAGTGTGATGATGGCTGCAAGATAGTTGCCGGCAGCCACTGGCCCTTGCTGCTCCAGTATCAACAGCCACTGATGTCCGTGCAGGTCGATAACGCGCTGTTGCTGTAACAAAGCCTCAGGTGCTGATACTTCACCTTGCTGATAAATCAGCGATGCAGGGGATGCCGAGTTGCCATCATACAGCTGCAGCCTTAACCATCGGGTGTCTTCAGCGGTCAGGGAATCCATGATGTTGCTGATCAAACTACTGATATTAATGGTCGCAAAAGCCCAGCCATACAAACCTGCAGCGGGAGAGGATGCTTTATTAAAAACCGCATCGGTCAGCATAATGGCGGCATTGTTGCCAAACGGGCTGGAAAGAATGGTTTTTCCCGTATCTGCTGCCCGCTCCATGGCCAGCCGCAGCGGCACCTTAGTCAGCAGATCCTGGCCTGCCCTGAACTGCTGCAGGTTATCCAGCTGACTTTGATAGAGCACATAGCCATAGTGATTTCGCCTGCCAGCGGGTGTGATGGAGACGTTGGTAATATCAGGATCTTTATCCTGAATAAAGCGTGCAAACCCCAGTGTATTGATGCCATCAAGTGACTTGCCAGATTGTAACCGGCTGGTAAATTGCTGCCAGTCTGCAGGTGTTACCCTGGTTGAGGCGTGAAACAGAGCCGCGCTGCTGCGGGTTACGACAGCAACGCTTTCTATGCGTTTTTGCAGCTCCAGGGTAATGTGACCGGCCAGTGCGGAAAATGCCTGTCTGGTATTTTCATCCTGATGCTGTTTCAGGTTAAGGGCCACGACAGAGGTAAAAGCCAGCCCTGCGGCCAGTACAAGCCATGAAAGGGAATGCAGTGCAAAGGTGCTGAGTCGTGACATGGTCGCTGCTGGTGATTGATTTATGAATGTTTCTAAAGATTAGCAAGCGGCAGCAAAAGAGGCGCAGGGCGGGCGTAATAATTTTATGCCGGCAGGTGGCCTCAGGTTACCTGCCGGTCTGATGGCTCAGGGGGCCGGATTGGGGTATTGCTGATGAATATCGGCAATGCCCTGTCGCAACTCATCGGTAAGCTCGACGTGAACGCTGTCGATATTTTCCTTGAGCTGCTCCAGGCTGGTGGCACCAATCAGATTGCTGGTAACAAAGGGCCGGGTATTCACAAAAGCCTGAGCCAGCTGTGTGGGGGTAAGGCCATGTTCTTTGGCCAGGGCCACATAGGCACTGGTGGCGGCCCGTGAGCTGGCACCGTTGTAGCGCTGAAAGCGGCTGTAACGGGTCAGCCGGGCTCCTTCGGGCTGAGCACCGTGTTCATATTTTCCGGTGAGCATGCCAAAGGCCAGCGGCGAGTAAGCCAGCAGTCCTACCTGCTCACGCAGGGAAAACTCCGACAGGCCCACTTCATAGGTGCGGTTAAGCAGGTTGTAGGGATTCTGAATGCCCTGAATGCGCGGATAACCGTGGCGCTCGGCTTCCAGCAGAAACCGATGCACGCCCCAGGGCGTTTCGTTAGAGAGGCCGATATGGCGGATTTTGCCCGCTTTTACCAGCTCATCCAGCACCGCCAGAGTCTCGGCAATGGGCACGGTATCGGCATCACTTTCACTCAGCTGCTCAAAGCCGAGCTGACCAAACATATTGGTCTGACGGTCGGGCCAGTGCAGCTGATAGAAGTCGATATAATCGGTTTGCAGCCGGCGCAGGCTGTCGTCTAGGGCACTGACAATATTGGCCCGGTCAAGCATGGGCTTGCCGTCACGAAAGTAGGATGGGCGCTTGGGATCGTGGGCCCGGCCCACCACCTTGGTGGCCAGCACCACCTTGTCGCGGTTGCCCCGGGCGGCCAGCCAGTTTCCTATCATGGTTTCGGTGGCGCCCTGGGTGTGTTCACGGGGCGGAATGGGATAGAGCTCGGCGGTGTCGATAAGATTGACGCCATGATCCAGTGCCATGTCGAGCTGAGCATGCGCCTCGGGCTCATTGTTCTGTTCGCCCCAGGTCATGGTGCCCAGGCCAATCAGGCTGACATCAATATCGGTGTTACCCAGTTTTCTGTACTGCATTGCGCTCCCCACAGTTTGCTTCTGTTTTGGCAACAGGATACCAGCAAAATGTGCGGAAGATCACGGCCCCCCTTCGGGGAGCGAATTGCCCGGGATAAACCCGGGCCTGCAAACTACCTGCTTTCAGACGGTACCAGTGTTGCTCGAAGCAGCAGTGGGGATTGCCGGAGCCGACCGTCAAATGTCATGGATGACATTTGCCGAGCGTCACATGGATGTGCTTGAAGCGTGTCGGCGGAGTGCAACCGCACTGATGCTTCCTGCTTCCCAGTCCCTATTCCCTTGCTCTTAAGCCCCAATAACACCGCCGTCTTCGCGGGTGATGACCATCACGCTGGAGCGGGGAGTGCGGTTACCGCCAAAGGGGAAGTGCGATTTGGCCAGCTTTTCACCCGGGTGCTGTACGCCCACAAACAGGGTGCGCTGATCCGGAGTAAAGGCCAGGCCGGTGATCTCGCAGGCCACCGGGCCGGTAAGAAAGCGCCGGATTTCGCCGGTGTCGGGGTCGGCGCACAGCATCTGGTTATTGCCCTGACCGGCAAAATCACCGCTGTTGGAGTAGTTGCCGTCTGTCTGGATCCACAGCCGGCCGCCTTTATCAAAGCCGATGCCGTCTGGGCTGTTGAACATATTGTCGGCGGTAATATTGGCCGAGCCGGCATAGAGGTTGCCCTGGTGTACTGTGGGATTGCCCGCCAGCACAAACAGATCCCAGTCAAAGCCGGCAGCGGTGTGCTGGCCGTTTTCCGGACGCCAGCGCACTATCTGGCCATAGTGGTTTTCGGCACGGGGGTTGGGGCCGTCAACCGGCTGATTGTCTTTGATACCGCGGTTCTTGTTGTTGGTCAGAGTACAGAACACCACCGGCTCGCTGGGGTGAGCAGCCACCCACCTGAGTGGCAGCCAGGCGGGCATGGATCAGCACCTCGGCCTGGCTGGCAAAGCCGTTTTCCGGCGTCAGACCGTTTTTGCCAAAGCTCAGCTCAAGCCACTCGCCTTTGCCCTTGAGCTCACCGCCTTCACCTTCATGAAATTTGGCCACATACAGGGTGCCTTCATCCAGCAGATTGCGGTTGGCCGCCATATCGTCAGGGTTATATTTGCCTTTGCTGACAAAACGGTACAGGTGCTCGCCGCGCTCATCATCGCCCATATACACCACCAGGTGGCCGCTGTCGGCCACCACCAGCTCGGCGTTTTCGTGCTTGAAACGGCCCAGAGCGGTGCGCTTCACCGGCATGGATTCGGGATTGTGCGGATCAATTTCCACTATCCAGCCAAAGCGGTTGGGCTCATTGGGATTTTCGGCCAGATCAAAGCGGGCATCGTGCTGATGCCACTGCCAGCGGCCACCCTCGGCACTGATGCCGTAGCGGGCCATGGCGGCCGGAATCTCGCCGTTGCCGGTATGGCCGAAATAGCCGTGAAAGTTTTCTTCACAGGTGAGGTAGGTGCCCCAGGGGGTCATGCCGTTGGCACAGTTGTTAAAGGTGCCCAGAGCCTGCTTGCCCTTGGCATCGGCGGCGGTTTTCAGCAGCGCGTGGCCGCTGGCAGGGCCACTGATGGCCATGGGCGTGTTGGCATCGATACGGCGGTTGTATTTGCCGTCTTTTACCAGCTGCCAGCGGCCGTCTTCTTTTTTCAGGGTCAGCACAGACACGCCATGGGCCGCCTGAGCATACTTAACATCTTCGGCGCTCATGTTGTCGCCCTGATGGGGGAACATGATTTCGTAATTACAGTATTCGTTATTTACCGCCAGAATGGCGTTGTTATCGTCGATGGCAAAGAAGCTCATGCCGTCGTTGTTGTCACCAAACTGACCGGTCTGGGCCTGAGCGTTATTATCGCTATCGCTGAACTCGGGCACAGAGCCAAACAGGGTGTCACCCCAGGAGATCAGTCGTTCTGCCTTATAGCCTTTGGGCACAATAAAGGCGTCTTCGGTGCTGGCGGCAACCGGCTCAAAGCCCATCAGGGGGCTGCTTTGAGTAGCGGCGGCGACCGCCCGGGACAAGGGCGAGACGGTAAAGAAGGCGGCGGCACTCAACGCCGCGGCACCGCCCAGAAAGCGACGGCGGCTCAGGCTTTTTTCTACCAGTTGAGTAAATTCGGGTGTTTGCTCACGGGAGTGACTCGACATTGTATTTTTCCTTTGCTCACAGCAGGTTAATAATATTACCGAGTATGCTGACGAGCCGTGGTGACAGTGTGATAACAATAATATGACAGTGTGGTGACGTGTAATGCAAAAAGGGCTGCCGAATGGCAGCCCTTTGCGTGTGCTTAATCGTCCCAGTCATCGTCATCCCAGTCACGGCGGTGCTTGCGCTTATGCTTATAGTAGTGCTTGCGCTTGCCATGATAGTGATGATGCACCTCGCGGTGGCCGTCACCGGAGCGGGCACCCAGAGCCGAGCCTGCCGCACCGCCTACACCGGCACCGATCAGCTGGCCGCTGTCACCACCGACATTTTTACCAAGAGCGGCACCACCAAGGGCACCCACGGCACCGCCCAGGGCGGCTTCGTTCTTGTTGCCCCGGTTGGCAGTGGCGGCACCGCCGGCAGCCCCACCCAATGCAGCACCCACCAGGGCACCGGTGTCACCACCCATCTGTTTGCCCAGCAGGGCACCAGCTACACCGCCGGCACCACCACCAATAATGGTATTGAGCGACTCGCCGGCCGTGGCCGTATTGATGCCAATCAGCATCGGCAACATCATGATTGCACAGGTCTTTTTAAGCATGGCTGTCTCACTCAGCAGTTAAAACTGATAAGCAAGATAGCGGCTTTTTGTAGGAAGGGAAGGTGTGCCGGCAAGACCGGGGCTGGTATCGTTTGAGTTTTATTTCTGTTTAAGTATTTGTATTTATTAGCTATTTTTGTATTTTTCTGCTGAGGTGGCGACCAAAGCTGACCGACAGGTCCTGACCCATGCTTACCGGTTGGCTACCCACACCAGGGCGCGCAGGGCGTTCTGACCGTAGCGGGCCAGCCTGTCAAAGCGGGTGCGGGCAATGGGCAGATATTGTTTGTCTACCGGACTTTCACCGGCGGATTCGTCAATATCCGGGTCGTGAATATAAACAAACTCTTTGTCCATGTCGCACACCAGCACCCAGTGCGGTGCCTTGCGCCCGTCCAGATGATAGGTGCTGATCAGCACCAGCGGCAGCCGGCCCTCACTCAGGCCCTGCTCCAGCTGCTCAATAGTAAAGTGCTCATAGCGGGGCGCAATGCCTGCTTCGGCCAGATTGGCCAGAAACTGCCGGTGCACCCGCTCCAGCACCTGTTTTTTCTCGAGGCTGCGCACACTGTTGACGAACAGGGGGCCGTCCTGGTTCAGCATCAGCTCCACCGCAAAGCCACGTTTGTGGGCCGCCAGCGCCAGACCGTGAGGGCCGCAGCCGCCGTGACCCTGAGTCATGAAAATGGTGGTGGCCTCGCGCCACAGTTGTAACTCCAGATCCGGCTCTGCCTTATGGCTCGGATCCAGACTGCTCAGTGCCATCATCAGGGAGGCGGGCCCGCAGGTGAATTCCGTGGTCTGGCGGTAATAGGGCACGGTGCGGCTGCCCGTCAGCGGGTGGTAATGGTGAATGCGCTTCTGGTAACGCAGAGCGCTTTCATGATCTTCGTAATAGTCGTGATAAATGCCGAACTGCCGGTAGCCCAGCTGCTGATAGAGGTTCTGCGCTGCTGTGTTGTCGGTACGCACTTCCAGCCGCATAAAGACGGCCCTGTGTTCACGGGCAGCAACTTCGGCAGCGTCAAGCAGGGCACGGCCCAGCCCCATGCCTCTGGCATCGGGAGAGACGGCAATGGAGTAGATGCGCGCCAGCTGAGTGTTGCGGCGAAACAGCACCAGTACATAGCCCAGCAGGGCAGTGTCTTGCTCGGCGACCAGCAGCACATCTTGCGGGTGGTCGATAAAGCGTAAAAAGCTGCGCCGGCTCACTTTGTCCTGCTCAAAACAACGGGATTCAAGAGCCAGCAGAGCGGTGAGATCGGAACGCAGGGCAGGGCGAATAACAGGCGCAGACATAAGGCACTCGGAGCAGGAGAGGCGTGCTTCAACATACGATAATTTTTGGCTCGCGGCGAGAAAATTTCACTGCATTCACGGCCGATTGAACTTAGAGTAGGACGCATAACAACGGTTTGTAGAGCAAGGGAATTTTCAATGACACAACTGGTTCTGGTGGTAGACGAACTGAGCGCCTGGGCACCTTATTTTCCCAGTGAAAACCTGGTGGATTTTCAGACCTACCTGAAACAGCCGCCGGTAAAAAATGCGCCGCGAACCCGGGTAATTAATCTGTGCCGCACCGGCAAGTATCTGTCCAACGGGTATTACTGCTCGCTGCTGGCGGAAGCCCGGGGGCAGCATGTGATCCCTTCTGTGTCTACCCTGAATAACCTGCGTAACAAGGGGCTGTTTGCCTTTGGCTTTAACGGTGTGTCGGAAGCGCTGGATGCGCATTATGGTGAGCCCGGCACCGGCACAAAAATAAAGGTAAAAAGCTGTTTTGGTCAAAGCGCCGTGCCCGGGCTGGAAGGCCTGTGCCGGGAGCTGTTTGAGCGGCTGCCCTGTCCTATTTTGGAGCTGACCTTCAAGCGTCGCAGCCGCTGGGAGCTGAGCGGTCTGGCGACCCTGTCACCGGCAGAGCTGAGCGGGCAGGAAGAAGATCAGTTTGCCGATGCCCTCGACAAGTATTCCCGCATTATCTGGCGCAAGCCCCGCTCTGCCAAACGCTATCGCTATGATCTGGCGGTGCTGGTGAACCCCAATGAAGCCCTGCCGCCCTCCGATGCCGGCGCACTCAAGCGCTTTGAGCGGGCCGGCGAGCGGGCCGGTGTGAATGTGGAGCTGATCACCCGCAAAGACTATCAGCGGCTGGCGGAATATGACGGCCTCTTTATTCGCGAGACCACCGCCATCGATCATCATACCTTTCGCTTTGCCCAGAAGGCGGAGCACGAAGGTCTGGTGGTGATTGACTCGCCTACCTCCATATTGCGCTGTGCCAACAAGATTTTTCTGGCGGAAAGCTTTGCCAAGCACGGGGTGCCCACGCCCAAAACCCTGATGGTAAACCCGAAGCAGAAAGACGCCGCCCAGTGGCTTGAAAGTGAGCTGGGGTATCCTTTGGTACTGAAAATTCCCGACGGGGCGTTTTCACGGGGCGTGTACCGGGTGGCGGATCGGGAGCAACTGGCCGAAACCCTGACCAAGCTGCGTAATGCTTCTGCGCTGGTGCTGGCTCAGGAGTATTTCTTTACCGAGTTTGACTGGCGCATTGGCGTGCTTAACCATCAGCCCATTTTTGCCTGCAAGTATTTTATGGTGAAAGGGCACTGGCAAATCTACCGTCATAACGACGGCAAGGAAGCCGACTCCGGCGGCTTTGTCACTCTGCCCACCCATGAGGCACCGCCCATGGTAATTAACGCCGCCCTCAAGGCGGTCAAGCCCATTGGCGATGGTCTTTATGGCGTGGACATCAAGGAAGGCAAGGGCCGGGTGGCGGTAATAGAGGTAAACGACAACCCCAATATTGACCATGGGGTGGAAGACGTGTTTCTGAAAGACCGGCTCTACGACATGGTAATAGAAGATTTTGTGCGCCGGTTTGAAAAAGACAGAGAGGCCGTCGCGGCCCGAAAAAGCCGGCGCGACGGCCGTTAGGCTTATAAAAAGCTGGTTTCGCCCCGCCTGAGCGGATCCGGCTTGGGCTCGCCGTTGGCACTAAAGTCCAGTGAGGCGGAGTTCAGGCAATAGCGCAGCCCGGTGGGCGGCGGGCCGTCGGGGAACACATGACCCAGATGGCTGTCGCAGCGGGCGCAGCGGATCTCTACCCGGCGCATGCCGTGGCTCATGTCGGCCAGCTCGCGAATATGATCCGGATGGTAGGGCGCATAAAAGCTGGGCCAGCCGGATCCCGACTCGAACTTGCAGGCGGAAGAAAACAGCGGCAGGGCACACAGCCGGCAGAAATAGCTGCCTTCTTCATGATTATCGAGCAGGCCGCCGCAAAAGGGCGGCTCTGTGCCCTGGCTCAGCAGAATGCGGCGCTCTTCAGGGCTGAGCTGCTCCGCCAGCGCCTGCAGCTGGGTTTCGCTCGGCGGAGAAAGATCATAAGGGCTGGGAGTCTGGGCCATGGTCAGATGTCCTTTTTCAACCTGTGTTTGTAGTAATGATGCACCTTGGCCACCTTGGGCTGAGCCACGGCGGCAATGTAGGGCTGATTGGGGTTGCGGGCGGCATAGTCCTGATGATGGTCTTCTGCCGGATAGAAAATATCCAATGGCTCCAGGCTGGTAACAATGGGCTGGTTAAAAGCGCCCGCCTGCTCCAGCTGCGCAATATAGACTTCTGCCAGATCCCGCTCCTGCTCGTCCTGCCAGAAAATGGCCGAACGATACTGAGTGCCGGTGTCGTTGCCCTGGCGGTTAAGCTGGGTGGGGTCGTGGGCGATGCCAAAGAAGACCTTCAGCAGGGTGCCCGGACCGATAAGGGCGCTGTCATAACTGATTTTAATGGCTTCGGCATGCTTGGTGGTGCCGGTGCAGACAGCGTCATAGTTGGCGTCTTGCGCCTCACCGCCGGCATAGCCGGAGAGCACATCAATCACGCCGTCGAGCTGGCGGTAAACGGCCTCTGTGCACCAGAAACAGCCGCCGGCCAGCGTAATGCTGCGCTCGCCGGTGTTGCGAAAGGCGCTGTCGTCAATATCGGGAAAATCGCTGGGCAGCAGACCCAGAACCTCGTTACTCATGGGGTTCTCCTTGTTGAACTGTCGTCTACGTTACCATAGCCAAAGGTCGGGGCAAGGCTCACTGTTGCGTGAGCGCGCATCCTGTTAATCTTGGCACCTTTATTGTTTTGAGTCCTGCATATCATGGAACTGGATTTACTGACCCTGGGGCTGCTGGCGCTGGCAGCGCTGCTGGCAGGCTTTATTGATGCTATTGCCGGTGGCGGCGGCCTGATTACCGTGCCGGCGCTGCTGGCCACCGGCATGCCGCCCACCATGGCACTGGCCACCAACAAGCTGCAGAGCTGCTTTGGCTCCTTTTCGGCCTCGTTTTACTATTTTCGCCGCGGCCTGATTGACTGGGGCAATATGAAGTGGGCCATTGGCTGTACCTTTGTAGGCAGCATGCTGGGCACCCTGCTGGTGCAGCGCATAGATGCCTCCATACTGGAAAAGATATTGCCGTTTTTGCTGGCGGCCTTTGCCCTGTATTTTCTGTTTTCACCCAGCGTCGGCGATGAAGACCGAAGCCGCCGCCTGAGCATTATTCCCTTTGCCCTGATAGTGGGCACAGGTGTGGGCTTTTATGACGGCTTTTTCGGCCCGGGCACCGGCTCCTTTTTTGCACTGGGCTTTATCGCTCTGGCGGGTTACAGCATGGGCAAGGCCACGGCGCACACCAAGGTGCTGAACTTCACCTCCAATATTGCCTCGCTGCTGTTTTTTATACTGGGCGGCCAGGTGGTGTGGATTGCCGGTCTGGCCATGGCCGGCGGCCAGTTTCTGGGTGCCCGTCTTGGCTCCAATATGGTGGTGACCAAAGGCACCCGCATTATTCGCCCCATGCTGGTGACGGTATCACTGATCATGTCGGCGCGGCTGCTGTGGCAGCAATATCCGCAGCTGTTCAGCTGGGTGGGCTGAGGTGAGCAAAGCGCTGCAGGGACTGCTGGGCCGCCAGCAGCTTCGCTACCGGCGCTGGCTGCTGGCTCTGGTGCTGGTGCTGCTGGGAGCCGTGTTGCTCAGTTTGCAGTCCGGCGCCGTGGGCGTGGGGCTGGATGTGCTGTGGCGGCCGGTGTCGGCGCTGGAGCAGCAGGTGTTCTGGCAGTTGCGCCTGCCGCGCACCCTGCTGGCGGTGCTGGTAGGGGCCAGTCTGGCGCTGTGCGGTGCGGTGCTGCAGGTGTTGCTGCATAACCCGCTGGCGGAGCCGGGCCTGATTGGCATTTCCAGCGGTGCCAGTCTGGCGGCAGTGTTAACCCTGTCGCTGGCGGGCTGGCTGGGCTGGCAGCTGCCCCACTGGGGGGTATCGCTGGCGGCCTTTGCCGGGGCTCTGGTGGTGACTGTGCTGCTGTTGCTGCTGGCCCGCCGCCGGCTGGGCCAGAGTGGCCTGTTGCTGTTTGGTGTGGCGGTGGGCATTTTTGCCAATGCCATTCTCACCTGGCTTCTGTATCTGGCCGACGACGCTTCCATGCGTACCTTTCTGTTCTGGATGATGGGCAGCCTGGGTTATGGTCAGCGGCTGTCCTGGGGCTGGTGGATCCCGGCTATTGTGGCGCTGCTGTGGCTGGTGCGTCAGGGCCGGCGGCTGGATCTGCTGGCGCTGGGTGAACAGCAGGCCCGTTTGCTGGGGCTGAATGCTCAAGCTTTGCGGCCAAAACTGGTACTGGCGGTGTGCCTGCTCACCGCCTTCAGTGTGGCCATGGCGGGGGTGATTGGCTTTGTGGGGCTGGTGGTGCCGCATTTGCTGCGCTTGCTGGCCGGTGGCCGCCAGCGCTTTTTGCTGCCGGCCTCGGCCCTGGCCGGCGCGGCCCTGCTGGTGCTGGCGGATGTGCTGGCGCGCCAGACGCTGATCACCGGTGAGCTGCCCATCGGGGCCGTGACCTCCACGCTGGGAGCACCTGTCTTTGTCTGGTTACTGGTAAAACGCCATGCTGACGCTTGATAAATTAACCGTTGAACACAGAGTCGGGCCGGTGAGCGGACGGCTGGCGGCCGGTCGCCTGACCTTGCTGGTGGGGCCCAATGGCAGCGGCAAGTCCAGCCTGTTGCTGGCCGCCGCCGGCCTTGTTACCGCTGAAGGTCATGTGCGGCTGAATGGCGAACTGCTGGACACACTGGATCTGGCGGAGCTGGCGCGGCGGCGGGCCATGCTGGTGCAGCACTCTGTGCTGCCGGCAGGATTAAAAGGTTATGAGCTGCTGGCGCTGGGGGTGCAGGGCGAAGTGAGCGAGGCCGCCTGTGAAGAAATGGCGCGGCTGAGTGCTTATCTCAAGCTGGACACTCTGTATGGTCGTTCTTTGCTGGCGCTGTCCGGCGGTGAGCAGCAACGCCTGCTGATCGCCAAAACCCTGCTGCAGGTGTCGCCGGCGCTGAATCCGGAGGCGCAGTTGTTATTGCTGGATGAGCCGCTGGCGGGCCTGGACTGGCAGCACCAGCTGGCCACCCTGCGGCTGTTGCGCCACTATGCGGAGCAGGGCCTGACGGTGGTGGCTTCCATTCACGATATCAACCTGGCCGCCCAGTTTGGCGACGATATCTGGTGCCTGCACAAGGGCCAACTGGTCGCCAGCGGTGGCCCCGAGGTGCTCACCCCAACGCTGGTAGCCGAAGTGTTTGAGGTGAAAGTTAGGTTGCTGGAGCAGGACGGGCAACGGTTGCTTTTACCTGAAATGACAGGGATTGGGGACTCGGGAATAGGGACTGGATAACCACCGCGCTTTCCGTGCATTTTGCGTTGGGATTCGCGTTGCTCATCCCAACCTACGGGCACTTCAAGCATCCAGCTTTTCGCTTCCCGCTTTCAGCTCTCCGCAGGGGTCGCCTGATACAGCCGCTCCAGCACTTGCTCGCTGTCGTTCCAGCCGAGGCAGGCGTCGGTAATGCTTTGGCCGAATACCAACGGCTGGCCTGGCTCTGCGTTCTGCTTGCCTGCTTCAATAAAGCTTTCAATCATGACACCGGCAATATGGCGGCTGCCGTTTTCCAGCTGGCGGGCGATGTTTTCTGCAACCTCTATCTGGCGCTGATGCTGCTTTTGGCTGTTGCCATGGCTTAAGTCCACCACCAGCCTGGGGGGCAGACCCAGAGCACTGAGCTGGCTTGCGGCGTCATTGATGCTCTGAGCATCATAGTTGGGCGTTTTGCCGCCCCGCAAAATCACATGGCCGTAGGGGTTGCCGTCAGTCTGGTAGATGCTCATTTGGCCGTGCTTGTCGGGAGAGCCGAAAATATGGCCATGAGCTGCAGCGCGCACCGCATCCAGGGCAATCTGAATATTGCCGTCTGTGCCGTTTTTGAACCCCACCGGGCAGGATAGCGCCGAGGCCATTTCACGGTGCACCTGAGACTCTGTGGTGCGCGCGCCTATGGCCCCCCAGCTGATCAGATCGGCAATATACTGGCCGGTCACCATATCCAGAAACTCGGTGGCGGTGGGCAGGCCCAGGGCGTTAATGTCGCACAGCAGCTTGCGCGCCAGCGCCAGGCCGGTGTTCACATCAAAGCTGCCGTCAAGATTTGGGTCGTTAATCAGGCCTTTCCAGCCCACTATGGTGCGTGGCTTTTCAAAATAAGTACGCATCACAATGCACAGTTTGTCGGCGTAGCGGGCGTTAAGCCCGGCCAGCCGCTCGGCGTAAGCCAGCGCCGCCGCCGGGTCGTGAATGGAGCAGGGGCCGACAATCACCAGCAGCTTGTGGCTTTGGCCGGTAAGAATGGCTTCAATCTCGGCGCGGGCTCGAGTGACCGTATTGGCCATGGCATCGGTCAGCGGGTAACGTTCGCTCAGCTGGTGCGGAGTGATCAGCGTGGACAGCGGGCGGCTGCGCAGTTCGTCGGTAGGAGTGGGCATGGTAGGGCCTGCTTGAATAATCGCGTGCAACAGCACAATGCCCTTAACATAACCAAAAGCCGTGGCAGGGAAAACCACGGCTTTAAAATTTTATGCGATTAATGGGTTTTCCGGGCTTAGCTGAAACGCTGACCTGAGATAGCCGGATGGTAAATAGGCTGGATCACATTGCCGGCAGGATCGGTAATATGAAAGCTGCGGGCACCGTCTCTGTGATCGTGGGGCTGATCCAGCATGGTCACGCCCTTGGCCTTGAAGAACTTGAACCATTGTTCCAGCTCTTCCTTGGTGTCGACGATAAAGCCGAAGTGATCCATGCTCTGCACGCCGCTGGCGGGCAGGTCGGAACGGCCGAGAGACAGATTGTCGTTGCCGCAGGTGAGGTACACCAGGTTATCGCTGGCGCGGTTCAGGATCTCCATGCCCATGATCTCGGTGTAGAACTGGACGCACTCTTCCAGATTGGGCATGGTAAAAGCGATATGGCGCATGCCGTTAAAACGACCGGGTCTTTCCATTGCTGGGCTCCTTGGAACTCGTACTGATATTTGTGTACTATTTGTTGAATTTACTTAAACAATTGGAGTTTACAATGTATTCAATTATTGTCAAAACCAAGCTGAAACCGGGCACCACTCAGGCTTTTCTTGACGCCATGCTGCCCAACGCCGCTGCGTCCGTGCGCGACGAGCCCGGCTGCCATACCTTTGATGTGCTGCAGGACAGAGCCGATCCCGAGCTGTTCTGGCTCTATGAAATCTATCAGGACGAAGCGGCCCTGGCGGCCCACAAGGAAACCCCGCACTACAAGGCCAGCCGCGCCGTAGTGACCGATCTGATTGCCGAGCAGTCGGTGATCCGTGCCGACGTGCTGGCGGTGAACCCGGAGCGTTAAGTGCATGGGTATCATGGCCCGGCTGGCGGACTGGCACATTACCCCGCCGCTGATTGAACACCCGCCGCTGCACACCTGTGACGATGCCGACCGCCTGCTGGTGAACCGGCCCGGCACCCGGCTGAAAAACCTGTTTCTGCGGGACAATTATGGTCGTAAACACGCGCTTTTGCTGACCCCGCCTGACAAGCAGGTGGATCTCAAGGCGCTGTCTCGCCAGCAGGGCTGGTCGCGGCTGGGGTTTGCCTCGGCCGAGCGGCTGGACCGTTATCTGGGCGTGGCCCCTGGCCATGTATCCGTGCTGGCGCTGGTGAATGATGCGCAGCAGCAGGTGGAGCTGTGGCTGGATGAAGACTTGCGAGACGGCGACGACTTTCACTGCCATCCGTTGCGCAACACCGCCACCGTGCTGCTGAGCCGCAGCGATTTATTGCACTTTACCGAACAAACCGGCCACACTCCGCTCTGGCTGCCGGTGCCTTGTTTGTAAGAGACTGGGGAACAGGGATTGGCGGTGTTGCCTGTAGGCCCCAATTTATTGGGGCAAACCGTGCATTATGTGGCACTGCTGCCCGGTTAAAACCGGGCCTACAGGTGGCTTGAAACAGTCAACGCCGGCGTTGCCCGAAGCAGCAGTGGGGATTGTGAAGCCGACCATAAAATGCCATGGCCGAAAAGTTGCTCCTGCATATTCGGCATTCCCGCCATCCATGGCGGTCAGATGCATTTTCGAGCGTACATGGGGCGAGCTTGCTCGCCGTGACGAACCAGTAAAGTCTGACCGAACATCCAGTGAATGTTCGCAGCAGGCTTTACTGGTGAGTGGCATTCACCGAAGCGTGTCGGGGTAGTGCAACCCCACTGATGCTTCGTTACGCACGGCTTCCGGTTCCCGCCTGGTTTAAATCGCTTCTATTTTCGCCGGCAGGCCCTGGCGCACGGCGGCACCGCTAGTCCAGTCGAGCCAGACGTTGGCCACTTCCTTGCGGGTGGGATCCATCAGCCCTAGGGCGTTCTGGTTCACGCCGGCACCCAGCCGTGGATTAACCGGCGTGGCCTCGCCGTCAATCACATGGGCCCGGGCACCCAGCTCGGTGTGGCCATAGCCGTGCTCAATGGCGATGGCCCCTTCCATAATGCCGTCGCGCACCAGCGCAATGCCTTCCACACTGCCCCCCGGCGTGCTCACCCGCACCCCCTGACCGTGCACAATGCCGGCGCGCTCGGCATCCTTGCGATGAATGCTGATGGGGTTTTCCGGGTGGATCATGCGCAGCCGCTCGGCCCCTATACTGGAAGAGCTCATCAGGTGCGATTTGTAAGAGGTCACCAGCAGCGGCCACTCGGCTTCGGAATAGTGTTCCCGCATGGGGCTGCCGTCGGCAAAGCGCGGCTCATACAGGGCGGCACAGCCCGACAGCCGTTCGCCGGTCATGGAATGAATGCTGGTGCCGATGGTGGGGTTCCAGATGCACAAACTGTCTTTGGTGCGCTTGTTCATCAGCTCGCCCTGCCAGCCCGACTCAAAGGGGGCAAAACGGCCGCCCCGGCTGAACACAAAGCCCACCTTGCGCCGCTCTTCCGGTGCCAGGGTATTGTCTATCAGTGGCATTAACCGAGCGGCGTTGGTCAGTACCAGATCGTCGGCACTGGCATCGGGCACCGGCGTGCCGGCAAAGGCCAGGTTGGCGGCGGCGCGCAGGTAAAAATCCGCACCGGTATGCAGGCCGTGCAGCTTGCCCTGGTGGTCGCGAATGGCATTGTCACCATAACCCGGCAGCCCCATGGTTTTGCCGAGATTAATAATAAAGGCTTCCAGCCCCAGAACATCGCCGTTGGCCAGTTTCGGGGTGGCCGGGGTTACCACCGGCCAGCGTGCCGTGGTGGCGGCCTGGGGTACACCGCTCCAGGGTTTGGTAAAGCCCCAGCTCTCATAGGTGAGGGTGTCGGGCACTATGTAATCTGCCAGCGCCGTTGTTTCGTTAATAAAACCGTCCACGGCAATAAACAGCGGCAGGTTTTTCGGGTCTTTCAGTTTTTCACCCAAAAATGCCTGGCCGCCGCCGATGCCATAGAGCGGGTTGGTCATATGGCTGATCCAGGCCTTGAGCTTATAAGGGTAGCCCGCAAAGGCCGCCGCCAGATGTTCGGTGAGCAAAGGCGAGGAAAACGAAAACCAGGGCGCTCTGGACGGATAAGGTGCTTCACCGGCGGCCAGCTTGCGCTGATATTCGCTGCTGTTTTCATAGGCAAAGCGGTTGCGGGACAAAAACAGCCCTTTGGGGGCCATCATGCCGTCAAACTCGGCCAGATTATAGCGGGGGCCGTTTTCCACTGCCGCCACCCCGCCGGCACCCAGCGCCAGACCGCCCTTGGCGTTCACATTACCCAGCAGGGTGTTCAGGGTCATCACCGCCATGGCGGTATAAAAAGCGTTGCCGCTCATCATGCCGCCGTGAGCATCAATTACCGCCCTGGGGCCGTGGCGTTTCAGCTCCTGGCCCAGCCCTTCAATAATGTTGACCGGCACGCCGCAGCGGGCACTGTAGTCTTCAATGGAATGGGCAAAAGCGGATTCCTTCAGGCACTGCAGCGCCGATTTTACCCGCACCGGCTCGCCGTTGATGTGCACTTCCCGATCCACCCACAGGGCCGCAGGACGACCGCTGGAGTGAGCCATCAGTTCACCGTTGTCGGCATTCACCACCAGCAGCGTCTCGGCATCGCCCATGTTCAGATCGGCGGCGGTGAGAAAGCGGCCGGCCTGTGGGTGAGGTGCCTGCAGCACCAGATGGGTGGCATTGCTGTGGCTGGGTTGACCGGCTTTAGCCTGGGCTTCGGGACCGGGCTGCGCCAGATAGTCAATATTTATACCGTCGTTTTCCATCAGCCAGCGCATCAGCGCCAGGGCCAGGGCATCGTCGGTGGCGGGCTTGATGGGCACCCAGCGGCCCCGGCCGTCATTCAGCCGGCTGATGCTGTTGGGCAGGGTGGGGGCCACCACCACATAGTCCAGGCCGCCGTCGCTGCGGGCCGCGGCCAGCTGCCGGCCCTGACGCTTAAAAGGGTTGCCGGCCTGCGCCGGCGAGGTGCCGATGCACAGTACAAAGTCGGTGTGATCCCAGTCGGGCTTGCCGTGGGCGAACTTTTTCAGATCGTTGAACACGGCCCCGGCGCCGGCACGAAAACCAAAGCCGCAGTAGCCGCCGTGGTGGCCAAAGTTGCGGGTGCCAAAGCTGTTAAAGGCAAAGCGCTTGAGAAAGCTGTCCCGGCCTTCGTCGCCGGCGTTGGTCACCAGCAGCTGGTTGGCCTTGGGGCCAAACTCGGGGTTGGCCCCATCTACCGGGGTGTCGAGATCGCGAATGGCATTCAGGCCGTCCACATGGCCTTCACCAAAGAGATCGCCGCCTTGTGTTACTTCCTGCAGCAGCTGCTCAAAGGAAATGGTCTGCCATTTGCCTTCGCCGCGTTTGCCGGCCCGCTTGAGTATTTGAGTGACCCGGTAGGGGCTTTGCAGCTGCTCGGCCAGGGCCGCGCCCCGGGCGCAGGCGGTGGAGCGCTGCTCGAGGCCGGCTTCTCCGGCAAGGCCGGTATACACCTCACGCACCGGCGTCTCCTGCGCCGGCGGTCTGGGGTTGGACAACGGATGATAGGGGTTGCCGGCAATGCGCAGCACGCGGTTATTGGCGGTATCGACCCGGGCACGCAGGCCGCACTGGGTCCAGCAGCCAAAGCACTGCACCGGGCTCACCACCTGATGCTCGGCCATCACCAGCTCACCGGCGGAGTCGATCATAAATTCCGGGGCTAGGGCATTGCCGGCAATCCGGTCGTTGGTGGGCACACCGCTGGTGCCGTTAACCAGCCCCTTTACCGCCTTGCTCACCGGAGTGGCATAGCCAAGGGCAAAGGCACCGGTGCCACCGGCAATCATGCCCGCCTGTAACAGGGCGCGTCGTTTTTTATCCATGGCGGACTCCTGAATTATCCAGCAGGGCCCAGACTGCGCCGGCCAGCGCCAGCCACAGGCCCAGAGTGCCGGCCACAATCACGCCGGCGGAAGAAAGCAGTTGAGGGTCGAGGTGATACAGGCCGGCCCCGTATTTGGGTACTGTCTGCACGTTCATCAGCACCACCCAGCGAAAGCCCCAGGCACACAGCATGGCCAGACTTGCGGGCAGCAGGTCAAAAACAGACAGCGGACGGTTCAGGCGCAGGGCGGCAAGCCCCCAAAGCAGTATGCCGCCGGCCACCGACAGCAGCATCAGATGCCGCCAGAACGGGAAGTTGGCAAACAGTCGCTGTGCTTCTCGCCAGGAGTCGCCGTTTTGCCACTGACCGGTGAGGGCCCACAGCAATACGGTGACGGTGAGGGCGGCCAGCACGGCGACCAAGGCCCGGCGCAACAGGGCAGCGTCTTGCCCGCGCGGAAACAGACACTCCAGCAGCATCAGCAGGCCGGTGAGCGCCAGCAGCGCGGTCAGCAGCAGGTTCACCGGCAGCCAGGCGGTATGCCACAGCGTCCTGGAGCGCACCACCATGATCTCCATACCGGTGTAGAGCAGAATGCCCAGTGCCGAGATGGCACATAGCCAGGCCAGTGCGGTCAGCACCCGGCCTTGTGGCCAGAGCGGCAGGTTCAGCCAGCGGTTGATCCAGGGCTGTTTAAACTCAAGATGCGTGCGCAGCAGGCTGACGGTGACTACCAGTGCGAGCGTCACAAACACCGGCAAAATCAGCGCGCCCAGCCACATCCAGGAGCTGGGAGTCAGTTGCGTGTAAAAGTGCCAGAAACGGGCGGGCTGGTGCAAGTCTGCCAGCAGCGCCACCGGCCCTGTGAGCGCACTGATGCCCAGCACCAGTGCCAGCCGGTCGCGCCAGGGATGCCAGACGCTGTTGGCGTTCATGGCCAGTGGCAGCAGCAGGGCGGCACTGGCGGCAATGCCGATAAAAAAGAAATACTGCACGGCCCAGGGCAGCCAGGGCGCTTCGGCATGGGTGGTTAACAGTTCAATCATGGTGAGCCCCTTATGGTCAGGCGTGAGCCGGAGACCAGAGCCCCGGCTGACCGTCGATGCGGTCCAGAAACTCGTCACCCAGGCCGATGTAATACACCTGTGGGCTGGTGCCCTGCTCGGGCTTGAGCACCTTGATATCGTCTGCGTGCCCGGCCATCAGCTGGCGGGCCTGACTGTGCGGGTTGTTCAGATCACCAATCACCCGGGCACCGCCCACACAGGACTCCACACAGGCGGGCAGCAGGCCCACTTCCAGCCGGTGCACGCAAAAGGTGCATTTGTCGGCGGTCTGGGTATCGTGGTTAATAAAGCGGGCGTCGTAGGGGCAGGCCTGCACACAGTAGGCGCAGCCCACACACTGCTGGTTGTCTACCACTACAATGCCGTCGTCGCGCTGATAAGTAGCCTGAGTAGGGCACACCGGAATGCAGGGCGGATTGGCGCAGTGGTTGCAGAGCCTGGGCAGCATCACCTGAGTGGGAGTATCGCGGTTTTCGATCTCCACCTCGTATTGCTGTACCGTGGTACGAAACTGGCCCACCGGCGGCAGGTTCTCCATACTGCAACTGACGGTACAGGCCTGGCAGCCAATACATTTGCGCAGGTCAATGACCATGCCATAGCGTTTGCCATTGCCAGCCGGTGTGGCCTGTACCTGAGTAACAGGAATAAGGCTGGCACCGGCGGTGAGGCCGGTTAACTGTTTAAGAAACTGTCGTTTGCTGGCGTCCATCACAGACTCCCTTGAATCAGGAATTAAGGCTATTGTCTTGCTGAGGGGGGCAATGGCTCTATTGTGGTTTTCCACAATAACGGCATGGTCTTGATCCAGGACAAGTTATATTTGATACGAAACCAGGTAATGGCCCGAATGAGACATTTTTTTCAGGGAGTCAGTCTGTTGCTGGCCGGACTTGTGCTGTGTTTTCCGCTCAGGGCAGACGATTATCGTATCGGCTTTCTGGCCTACCGGGGTGAAGCCAGAGCGGCCGCAGAATGGCAGCCTGTGCTTGACAGTCTGAACCGGGCTCTGCCGGCGCACCGTTTTACCGGCGTGTTTCTGACCCAGCAGCAGCTGAATGATGAGCTGATACAAGGAGCACTTGATTTTGTGGTGACCAACCCGGCTCACTATGTGCTGAACCGCAGCCAGGGGCTGAACTGGCTGGCGTCTTATCTGGATCCGCGCTTTGGCTCGGCCCGGGAAAGCGTGGCGTCTGCCCTGCTGGTGCGCGCCGGCAGTGATATCGGCTCCGTGCACCAATTGGCTGGTCAGCGCGTGGGGGCGGTGCATGAGCAGGCCTTTGGGGGCTATTTGCTGGCGGCCGAGCAACTGCGCCGTCAGGGGGTGGCGCTGTCGGCTCTGAACCTGCAGTTTCGCGGCTACCCAGTAGATGCGCTTATATATTTGCTGCGTGATGGTGCCCTGGATGCGGCCATGGTGCCGGCCTGCACACTGGAACAAATGGCGCAGGAAGGATTGGTGAACACCGATGATTTTCGCGTCCTGATGTTACAGGCAAGCTCGCCCTGCGCGCGCTCCACGCCGCTGTATCCGGGCTGGAGCTTTGCTGCTGTGAATGTGACCGACGAGCAGCTGCTGCGTGATATAACGCAGACACTGCTGAGTTTGCAGCACAACCAGCAGGCCCTGTGGGGAGCCCCCATTCGGCTGGACGAGGTAGAACAATTGCTGCGCGGCTGGCAGCTGGGGCAAAGCAGCGATCCGCCCTGGCACACGCTGCGCCATGTGCTGCTGGGCTACTGGCAATGGCTGGCGGGGCTGATGCTGATATTGCTGGTGATTGCGCTGCACCATGTGCGGGTAACCCGCTTGCTGATCAAACGCACTGATGAGCGAGACCGGCTGCACCGTCTTATTCAGAGCAGAGAGCAGGAGCTGGCCCGGGCCCGTCAGGCCACCTTGCTGGGAGAAATGGCCACGGGGCTGGCCCATGAGCTGAATCAGCCGCTGTCGGCCATTCAGGCTTATGCCCAGGCAGGGGAGCTGATGACCGCCGAGCAAAACAGCCGGGAGGTATTTAACCATATTGTTGAAGAAACCGAGCGCGGAGCCGATATCATTCGGCGTTTTCGTCAGTGGGCCAGTCAGCCGTTGCCCGGTCCGGAAGCCTTTGCGCCCGATGCACTGTGCCGGGAGCTGGCCGAGCGTATTACTCCCAGAGCCGGTGCCGCCGGCGTTCGCATTGACATCAGCGCAGAGCCCGGACAGCTGCTGAGCGTTCAGCCGGCGGTGGAGCAGATATTGTCCAACCTGCTGGGTAACAGTCTGGATGCGTTTGAGCGTCGGCAACAGGGCGGTTGGCTGCGGCTGCAGGCCAGCGCTGAAGAAGACGGCTGGCAGTTTGTGGTGCAGGATAACGCCGGCGGTGTTTCTTCTGTGGTCATTGATGCACTGGGTCATACCTTGCCCGCCAGTCGTATTCATGGCATGGGCATTGGCCTGATGGTGAGTTACCGGCTGGCTCGCCGGCTGGGCGGCAGACTGATACTGGCCAATCAGGCCCAGGGCACTCGGGCCGAACTGTTTTTGCCAAAGGAGCAATAATGCGCATTTATTTGCTGGATGATGATCCCAAGGTATTGGCTGCCAACGGTTTTCTGTTAAAGGCCATGGGCCATGACAGCCAGGGCTGGACCGAGCCGGCATGCTTTCTGGAAGAGCTGGATGACAATACAGAGGCGGTATTGTTGCTGGATTTGGCCATGCCGGAGATGGATGGGCTGGAGGTACTGGCTGAGCTGAATCGTCGCCGGAGTCCGGTGGCAGTGGTATTACTTACCGGTCATGGTGATGTGCCTCAGGCGGTGAAAGCCATGAAGCTGGGCGCGGTGGACTTTCTGGAAAAACCGGTGGATGCGCGCCGTCTGGCGGAGGTGCTGGCCCGGGCCTGCAAGTGCGCCGCCGATCTGAGTGCCGAGGCTGAAGCCCGGCAGCGCGTGGCGCGATTGTCGGCCCGGGAGCATGAGGTGGTGAGCCTGGTGGCACAGGGGCTCACCAACAAGGCCATCGCCGAAAGCCTGTGCGTGGCCGTGCGCACGGTAGAAGTGCACAGAGCCGCCGCCATGACCAAACTGGAAGCGGCCAATATGGCCGAGCTGCTCTACTGCTGGCAGCTGGCGCAAGGCCGGGAATAGGCGAGGGCAGAGAATAGTGACCAGGGATGAGGGAATGGTAGGCCGCGTTTTATACGCGGCAAATAAATCTGGGTTGCCGAGCATAAAGCTCGGCCTACAAACCAAATCTGCAGACGCCTGTGTGTTTAAGGCCTGTTACACAGGCCCTGCCGGCTAAAGCGGCAGCTACTTACAGCTGAAAGCTTATGGCTTGCCTGTCATCCAGGATTCCAGAATTAATTGGGCCGAGACCGCATCCACGGCGTCTTTGCCCAGGGCCTTGTAGCCGCCGGCTTCAAACAGGCGGGCACGGGCGTCGGTGGTGGTCAGGCGCTCGTCCTGTAATTCCACCGGCAGGCCAAAGCGGCCGTGCAGCCGGTTGGCGAACTTGCGCGCGCGCCGGCTGATGTCCTGCTCGGTGCCGTCCATGTTCAGCGGCAGCCCCACCACCAGCAGCGCCGGTTGCCATTCCTTCAGCAGGTTTTCAATCTGCTGCCAGTTGGGTACACCATCACTGGCCTTCAGTGCCAGCAAAGGACGGGCGCTGGCGGTCAGCTCCTGACCCACCGCCACGCCGATGCTTTTCAGGCCATAGTCAAAGCCCAGCAGAGTCCGGCTCATGCGTGGCCCACCTGAGAAGACAGCTGGCGCGAGTCGATGCCGAGGCGGCCAATGGCCTGATGCCAGCGCTGGCCGAGGGGAGTATCAAAAATCAGGCTGCTGTCGGCGGGCACCGTCAGCCAGCTGTTTTCTACCAGCTCCTGCTCCAGCTGGCCCGGGGTCCAGCCGGCATACCCCAGGGTCACCAGATATTTCTCCGGTGCATCGTCGGTGCCCAGGGTTTCCAGTACATCCCGTGACGTGGTGACCATCAGGTCGTCGGCCAGCATTTGACTGGAATTAAACCCTTCCACCGGCGTATGCAGCACAAAGCCCCGGTCAGCAGCCACAGGACCGCCCTGCAATACAGGCTGATCCAGTTCGGGTATATCCTCGGGCGTCAGCTCCAGCTGATGCAGCAACTCGTGCAGCTGCATATCAACCGGAATATTTATCACCAGCCCCATGGCACCTTCTTCATTGTGCTCGCAAACATAAGTGACCGAGCCGGCAAAAAAAGGATCCCTGAGGCTGGGCATGGCAATCAGAAAATGGTGTTCCAGTGAATCCATGATCTCTCTGTTTGGTTCAGGCCGAAGCGGTTACCTGCCTCGGCGCAGTGAGTGTTACTGTCAGGATAGCCGTTTTTCAATGGCGTCCATCAGCATGCCGGTAATGTTGACCGGATAAGCGGCCTCTATCTCCCGTACACAGGTGGGGCTGGTGACGTTCACCTCGGTGAGCTTGTCGCCGATAATATCAAGCCCCACAAAGATAAGCCCTTTGGCCTTGAGTACCGGGCCCAGCGCCTCGGCAATGCGACGGTCGCTGTCACTTAAGGGGCGGGCTTCGCCCCGGCCGCCAGCGGCCAGGTTGCCACGGGTCTCGCCGCCCTGCGGAATGCGCGCCAGGCAATAGGGCACCGGCTCGCCATCCACCACCAGTACCCGTTTGTCGCCGTCTTTAATGGCGGGCAGGTAGGTCTGCACCATGCAATAGCGGCTGCCGTGCTCGGTGAGGGTTTCAATGATCACGCCCAGGTTGGGATCGTCTTGTTTTACGCGAAAGATGGAGGCACCGCCCATGCCGTCGAGGGGCTTCATGATGATGTCTTTGTGCTCGGCGTGAAAGACGCGAATGTCGGCAGCACTGCGGGTGACCAAGGTGCTGGGCGTGTGCTCGGCAAACCAGGCGGTGTAGAGCTTTTCATTGGCGTCACGCAGGCTCTGGGGCTTGTTGACGATAAGCGTTCCTTCGCTTTCTGCCCGCTCCAGCAGATAGGTGGCGTAGATAAACTCGGTATCAAAGGGCGGATCCTTGCGCATCAGGATCACATCCAGGCTGTGCAGCGGGGCCAGTGTGGGCGCTTCCAGGGTGTACCACTGACTGGCATCTTCTTTTACGGTAAGCGGTGCCATACGGCCATAGGCTTCGCCGTCGCGCAGACTGAGATCGCTCATTTCCATATACCAGAGTTCATAGCCCCGGCGCTGGGCCTCCAGTAACATGGCAAAGCTGGTGTCTTTTTTGATGGTAATGGACTGGATAGGGTCCATCACGATTCCCAGTTTAATGGTCATGCGAGATCTCCAAATCGGCATTGCAGGGCAGTAATGGCAGTGAGTGCGGCAGTTTCGGTGCGCAGCACCCGGGGGCCAAGGAGTATATCAATAAAGTGGTGATCGCGGGCGGCGACAATTTCTTCGTCCGACAGCCCGCCTTCTGGGCCAATCAGCAGGCGCACACCGTGCTCGGGAGCGGGCAGGGTGTTGACGCTGTATTCGGCACGCGGATGCAGGTTGAGCTTGAGCTCATCAGTATTTTCTGCCAGCCAGTGTTCCAGCGCCATGGCCGGGCGTATGACGGGAATGCGGTTGCGGCCGCACTGTTCGCAGGCAGCAATGGCGATTTTTTGCCATTGCTGAATTTTCTTTTCAAGACGTTCGCCGCCCAGTTTGACACCACAGCGGCTGGAAAACAGCGGCGTGATCACATTCACGCCCAGCTCCACTGACTTCTGAATGGTGAATTCCATTTTGTCACCGCGGCTGATCACCTGACCCAGATGAAAATGCAGCGGCGATTCCACGTCGTCGGCGCTGAACTCACCAATGCGCACTCGCACGGTTTTTTTACCGGCCTCGATAATCTCGGCGGCATACTGGCCACCTTGCCCGTTGAACAGCACCAGTGCCTGGCCGGGCTGCATACGCAGTACCCGGCCCACATGGTTGGCACCGTCTTCAGACAGGCTCAGCTCTCGTCCGCTGACAAGCTCACCCGGCTCATGGATTCGGGGTATACGCATAGTGTTTGCATTGCTCCTGAACAAAGGGATTATGGTTGCCCTGAACCCGGTTAATACGGTGATCCCGTTCACATTCCCAGTTGCTGGCGGGATATTGCCGGTTCCAGGCTTCAAACAGCTTAAGCTGCTGCGAAGCAATTTTCAGCCGGTATTGCTGCTGCATATAGAGATAGGTGCGGGCAATGGCACCGCGGCTTTCACCGGGCGGCGGTTGTACTTTGCGCCCCTTGAAGTCTACCAGCATTTGGCAGCGGCCATATTGCACCGGCTTGCCGTTCCATTCAGAAAAGCGGTAGTTGGAGCGATCACCGTTCACTTCACCGATGGCCGGCACCAGATTATGCAGATCGCCTTCCATTTGCTTGAACAGCTCATCCTTGCGGGTGCAGTTTTTGCGACCGCCCTGCTGCCAGCACTGACGCTGATGGCCAAATTCCCAGGCGGGCACCACGTGCTCCCACTCAATGCGGTTGGCCCGGCGCTCCTGTTTACGTACCTGATAGCCGCAGCTGGCCAGATCCGGCACCAGTTTTTTGCCTTGTGTTTGAATGTTGCACCCGCAGTAAAAGGTGGTGGGGTGATCCTTGTATATTTCCGGTGCCACTTTTTTGGCCTGGCGAAACGACAAGGCTTCGCCATAAGCCAGTGAGGAGCACAGGCTCAGAAACAGAATAAAATAGCGCACGACTCAGTATTGTTATGTTGTTTGTGCGCGCAAGCTTACCACCGGCGGCGGGGCCGGGAAAAGGGGATTAAACCAGCCTGAGCATGGCGTCGGCGGAAGAGACGTCGAGCTTGCCGGGGGCTTCCACGCACACTTGGGTGACTACGCCGTTCTCCGCCAGCAGGGCAAAGCGCTGGGCGCGCAGGCCGCCAAAGCCGCCGGTGTCTTTGGCAAGACCCAGCGCTTGCGTAAAGGCACCGTCGCCGTCCGCCAGCATGGTGATAGCTTCTGCGTTCTGGCTTTGTTGCCAGGCGCGCATCACAAAGGCATCGTTCACCGACAGGCAGAGCAGCGCCACGCCTCTGGCCTGAAATTCATCTGCCAGAGTAACATAGCCCGGTAAGTGAGCCTGCGAGCAGGTGGGGGTGAAGGCCCCGGGCACGGCAAAGATGACCGCTTTTTTATTTGCCAGCAGAGCGTGCAGACTGGTGGTGCTTTTGCCGCTGTCGGTAACGAAAGTGAAGTCGTGATCGGGCAGGGTATCGCCGGGTTTAATCATGGGATTTTCCTTTTACTTTTGATGTCACAGGGGCCAGCGGCTGGTTGCAGTGAATGCACTGATAGCGTTTTTGGCCGCGTCTGACACTATTGTGCCGGCGCAAACTGAGCTTGTGAATGCGGCAGCTGCATTGGTAGGTAAAAACCGGTGAAGCTTTTTCAGTATTAAGCTTGTGCCGGGTGCGGGGTTCCAGGCCAAACACGTTGGTCATGATGCCTTGCCATTCCCGGCCATGGGGCTTCACCTTGCCGTGCAGGGCAAAGGCCACCAGGTGAGCCACCTCGTGGGGCACGATTTCCGCGAGAAACGCCTCGGCGTTGTCGGCCAGTAATACCGGATTAAAACGCAGCTCCCAGCGCTCCAGCCAGGCGGATCCGGCAATACGGCCGCGCTGATTGAATCTCACCTGTGGCGGATCAAATTCCCGGCCGGTGTGGCGGGCGGCCAGGGTCAGGCACTCGGTGACTTTGTCTTGAACTTGCTGAAAAAGAGAATCGTCGAGTTTCATATTTGTATAACAGTAAGCCATAAATTGGCTCCGAGCTTACACACGTTGCCAAAAGGGATCGCACTGCGAAACATCAGCGAGGTTGCGCTCCGCCGACACGCTTCAAGTACCTCCATGTAACGCTCGAAAATGCCATCCATGGCATTTTATGGTCGGCTACGGCAATCCCCACTGCTGCTTCGTGCAACATCGGCGCTGTCTGTTTACAGTCAGTTAGCTCCGAGTGAAGATAGGAGGGCAAAGGGTGTCTGCTTCGCCGTGCCCTTTGCGCCATGGATGGCGCAACGGAGCCTACATGGAGGTATTCACGGCGTGCCGGCGAAGCAGTGCGCTTTGACCGACGATGGTGCATGGCTCTGCAAGCGAATAAAAAAGGGGAAGCGAATGCTTCCCCTTGATGCTTACTTCAGGCCGGCGGCGTCGCGCAGCAGGGCGGCCTTGTCGGTGGCTTCCCAGGGGAACTCGTCCCGGCCGAAGTGACCGTAGGCGGCGGTGGCCTGGTAGATGGGACGGTTCAGGTCCAGCATCTGAATCAGACCGTAGGGGCGCAGGTCGAAGTGTTCGCGCACCAGCGCGTCCAGCACCTCTTCCGATACCTTGCCGGTGCCGAAGGTTTCCACGCTGATGGAGGTAGGCTCGGCCACGCCGATGGCGTAAGACACCTGAATTTCACAGCGGTCGGCCAGGCCGGCAGCGACGATGTTTTTGGCCACATAGCGGGCAGCGTAGGCGGCAGAACGGTCTACCTTGGACGGATCCTTGCCGGAGAAGGCTCCGCCACCGTGACGGGCCATGCCGCCGTAGGTGTCCACGATGATCTTGCGACCGGTCAGACCACAGTCACCCATGGGGCCGCCGATAATGAACTGGCCGGTGGGGTTGATGTGATACTTGGTGTCCTTGCTCAGCCACTCGGCGGGCAGCACCGGCTTGATAATCAGCTCCATCACGGCTTCGCGCAGGGTGGCCTGATCAATGTCCGGGCTGTGCTGGGTAGACAGCACCACTGTGTCTATGCCTACGGGCTTGCCGTCGTCATAGATAAAGGTGACCTGAGACTTGGCGTCAGGGCGCAGCCAGGGCAGCTCCTTGGCCTTGCGCACATGTGCCTGGCGCTTAACCAGACGGTGAGCGTAGGTGACCGGGGCGGGCATCAGCACATCGGTTTCGTTGGAAGCGTAGCCAAACATCAGGCCCTGGTCGCCGGCACCCTGAGCGTAGGGGTCCTTGTCTTCCCGATCCACGCCCATGGCGATGTCGGGAGATTGTTTGCCAATGGCGTTGAGCACGGCACAGCTTTCGCCGTCAAAGCCCATTTCCGAGCTGGTGTAGCCAATATCGCGCACGGTGCGGCGCACCAGCTCTTCAATATCAACCCAGGCGCTGGTGGAGATTTCACCACCCACAATCACCATGCCGGTTTTGACAAACGTTTCGCAGGCCACGCGGGCTTTGGGATCCTGCTTGATGATGGCGTCGAGGACCGCATCGGAGATCTGGTCGGCAATCTTGTCGGGATGACCTTCGGACACGGACTCGGAGGTAAACAGTCTGGCCATGTTACTTCGCTTCCTGAAAATATAATGAATTGGGTGCTGCCAATAGCCGCACAAATGGCGGTATTAACATCTGGACGGCTATTCTAGATAGGCGAGGGCATGATTGCCAGAAAAATGTGCCGGCTGTCGGTGGCGGGAGAATAATTTGCGCCCTTTCCCCGTCTTTGGGACAATGGCCGCCGTTTTATTCATCCTTCCAATAAAGAACTTCTCAGGAGATGTCGATGCCTTCTCGTCAAGTGCTGGCCAATGCCGTGCGCGCACTCAGTATGGATGCCGTACAAAAAGCCAATTCCGGTCACCCTGGTGCTCCCATGGGCATGGCGGATATCGCCGAAGTGTTGTGGCGTGATTATCTGAAACACAACCCGGCCAACCCCAGCTGGGCTGACCGCGACCGCTTTATTCTGTCCAACGGCCACGGCTCCATGCTGCTGTATTCTCTGCTGCACCTGTCCGGCTACGAGCTGTCCATCGACGATCTCAAGCAGTTCCGTCAGCTGCACTCCAAGACTCCGGGTCACCCCGAGTATGGTTATGCGCCGGGCGTGGAAACCACAACCGGTCCGCTGGGTCAGGGTATTACCAATGCCGTGGGCATGGCGATTGCTGAAAAAGCACTGGCGGCTCAGTTCAACAAGCCCGGCCATGACGTAGTGGATCACTTCACCTACACCTTCCTGGGCGACGGCTGCCTGATGGAAGGCATTTCTCACGAAGCCTGCTCTCTGGCCGGTACCCTGGGATTGGGCAAACTGATTGCCTTCTGGGATGACAACGGCATCTCCATTGACGGTGACGTGGACGGCTGGTTCAGCGACGATACTCCCAAACGCTTTGAAGCCTACGGCTGGCAGGTCATTCCTGCCGTAGACGGCCATGACAGCGCCGCCGTGGCTGCCGCCATTGAGGCCGGCCGTGCTGATACTTCCCGTCCGACCCTGATCTGCTGCAAAACCGTGATCGGCTTTGGTTCTCCCAACAAGGGCGGCAGCCACGACTGCCACGGTGCTCCCCTGGGTGAAGATGAAATCGCCGCCACCCGCAAGCAGCTGGGCTGGACCCATGCTCCCTTTGAAATCCCTGCCGAGGTATATGGCGAGTGGGATGCCAAGGCCAAAGGTGCCGAGCTGGAAGCAGGCTGGAATGCTAAATTTGATGCCTACGCTTCCGAGTTCCCGGAGCTTGCCGCCGAGCTCAAGCGCCGTCTGAACGGCGAGCTGCCCGCCGACTGGGCCCAGCAGAGCGCTGACTTTATCAAGGGTCTGCAGGCTGCACCGGCCAAGATCGCCACCCGTAAAGCGTCCCAGAACGCCCTTGACGCCTTTGGTGCCATTTTGCCTGAACTGCTGGGCGGCAGCGCCGATCTGGCACCCAGCAACCTGACCATGCACAAGGGTTCCAGGGCCATCAGCGCCGAAGACGCTTCCGGTAACTACCTGCACTACGGTGTGCGTGAGTTCGGCATGAGCGCCATTATGAACGGCATTGCACTGCATGGCGGTTTTGTGCCCTACGGCGGTACTTTCCTGATGTTTGTGGAATACGCCCGTAACGCGGTGCGCATGGCCGCCCTGATGAAGCAGCGCTCCATCTTTGTATATACCCACGACTCCATCGGTCTGGGTGAAGACGGCCCCACTCACCAGCCGGTAGAGCAAATTGCTTCTCTGCGTCTGACTCCCAACATGAGCACCTGGCGTCCTTGTGACCAGGTGGAGTCTGCCGTGGCCTGGAAACACGCCATCGAGCGTAAAGATGGCCCTACCTCGCTGATTTTCTCCCGTCAGGGCCTGGGTCAGATGGAGCGTACCGATGCCCAGCTGGCCGACGTGGCCAAAGGTGGCTATGTGCTGCGCGACTGCGCCGGCACGCCGGAACTGATCCTGATTGCTACCGGCTCTGAAGTAGAGCTGGCCATGTCCGCTGCCGAGCAGCTGACTGCCAAGGGCCGCGCCGTGCGCGTGGTGTCCATGCCGTCTACCGACGTGTTTGACGCCCAAAGTGCCGAATACCGCGAAAGCGTGCTGCCCGCCGCCGTCACCAAACGGGTGGCGGTGGAAGCCGGCATTCGCGACTTCTGGTTCAAGTATGTGGGCTTTGGCGGTGACATTATCGGCATGACCAGCTTTGGTGAGTCGGCCCCGGCCGGTGAGCTGTTCAAGCTGTTTGGCTTCACCGTGGAAAACGTGGTGGAGAAGGCCGAGACCCTGTTGGGTTAAGCACTGACAATAAATAAAAAAACCGGCGAGAGCCGGTTTTTTTATGCTCGTTATTGCGCCAGCCAGTGCATCATGTCTGCTTCTTCCATGGGGCAGGCCAGCAAAAAGCCCTGACAGGACGGACAATTCATGGCCAGCAGCTGGTTGTGCTGGGATTCGGTTTCTACCCCTTCTGCCACCACTGTCATGTCCAGCTCGCGAGCCAGCTCCAGAATGCAGGTAATAATGGCCCTGTCTCGCTGGCTGCTGTCTACATTGCGAATAAAGGATCTGTCCAGTTTCAGCTCGTCCACCGGCAGCTCTTTGAGGTAGGCAAACGAAGAGTAACCGGTACCAAAGTCGTCAATGGATAAATTCAGCCCCAGCTGTTTCAGCCTTATCATACGAGTACGGCTTTCGCTCAGGCTTTCCAGTATCACTCCTTCAGTGACTTCCAGGGTGAGTCTGTTACGACAGGCCGGATATTGCTGCAGCAGGCCTTCCAGCCGGGCGACAAAATCCGGGCTGTGAAAATGCCGGGCACTGATATTTACCGACAGATGCTCCGGGCCCTGCTTGCGTTCATGCCAGTGCTGCAGCCGCTCACAGGCCTGTTGCAATACCCAGTTGCCAATATCGCAAATCAGTGAGGTTTCTTCTGCCACCGGAATAAAGTGCCCTGGTGGCACCAGCGGCTTGCCCGGCGGTTGCCAGCGCAGCAGGGCTTCGGCCCCCACCACAGCCTGATCCGTCAGTTGCACCTGAGGCTGAAAGTGCAGCACCAGCTCGTTATTGACTAGCGCCTGCTGCAGATCGTTGGTCAGCCGCAGCCGCTCCTGTACCTCTTCTGCCATTTCCGGACTGAAAAACACATGGCTGCCCTTGGCAATGCGTTTGGCCATGTGAGTGGCAGTGTCGGCCTGGCGCAGATATTCCTCCAGCCCTACACCGGTGGCCGGAAACAGACTGATACCGGCACTGATGCTGACATGCAGGCGCAGCCCGTTCAGCTCAAAGGGAATGGCAAACAGCTCCTGCAGGGCATTGGCCAGCTGCTCGGCCCGGGTTTTGGTGGCAGAAAAGCCATGGCCCAGCCGGGGCAGCAACAGCACAAACTCGTCGCTGGCCATGCGCGCCAGGCTGACATCGTCATATTTTTCACTGAAGCCTTGTAGTCGCTCGGCCACCCTGAGCAACAACTGATCGCCAATCAGGTAGCCGAGTGAGTCATTGATGTTCTTGAAATCATCAATATCCAGCAGTAGTAGGGCACCTCGGCTGGACTCGTGCTCGGCCAGTGCCACGGTATGGCTGATGTGCTCAACCATAAAGCGCCGGTTATGCAGGCCGGTCAGTTCATCGAAATAGGCCATTTTTTCAATGCGGTCGCGGTTGGCTTTTTGCTCGGAAATATCATCAATGTGACAGACATAATGGGTAATGCCGAGGCCGTCCTGCATTTGGCAAATGCGCAGAATAACCGGCAATGAGTGGCCGTCGGTACGTGCCAGACATTGCTCACCCTGCCACCAGCCCTGGCTGCGCAGTGTCTCCATAATGATGCTGGTATCGGTCATGCCCGGAGTGTTGTGACGCAACGACAGCACAGGAGTGCCTACCAGGCTTTCCGGCTCGGTGCCGCACATACGGCCAAACGCCTGATTGGCCTGTTGTACCAGCATATTGGCACTGGCAATAAAAATGCCTTCCCGGGTTTCAAAAGCAGCCGCAGCCACCATCAGGTTTTCCTGATCCCTGCGGTGGCGAAACTCGGCGGTAATACGGGGTTTGAGCCGGGTGAGCAGGGCATTCAGCCAGTCTTGATCCTGCAGGGGCTGCTCAAACAACAGCACCAGAATGCCCAGAGGCTGAGTATGCTGATCGCTGACCGACAGGCCGGCATAAGCCTCCAGCCCCAGCTCGGCAAGCATTTTGTCTTCGGGAAAGCGCTGCGCCACGTCTTTGGTATAAATGCAGATATCATCGCCGCCCCGGCGGCTGAAGGCGCAGGGAGTGCCCTCAAGTTTGTAATGAAAGGCCGGCTGCAGTTGCTTCTGGCGATAACAGGCAATGGCATGCACCCGCTCGGCGGCAGGGTGCTGCAAGCCGGCCAGCACCATGCCGGCACCGGTCAGGCTGGCCAGCTGCAGCATCAGCTGGTTGAAAAAGTCCTGACCCGTATATTGGCACAGCAGCGGCATCAGCCGGGTCATGATGTCATCGGCACAGGCGGCTGAGGCAGGCAGGGCGAGGCTTTGTTCCAGCACGGCGGCAATGCGTCCGGCAAGAGCCGCTACAAACTGCATGGTGGCGGCGGGAATACCGGCATGGGGCTGAGTGAACTCCAGGCTGAGCAGGCCGCCGGGACCAGACTGAAAGGGCAGGGGCACATCCAGCCGGTGGCGAATGCCGTCGGTGGCCAGATAATCAAAAGCGCCCAGCAGTGGCTGTTCGGCGCAGTTGCTGAAACTGAGGCCGCCGCGCTGGTGCAGGGTGCGCCAGTAACGGCGATCGGCCCGCACCGGCTGCAGAGCAAAGGGCAGGCCCTGGCTGTAGAGCGGGCGCAGCAGCTCTTCTGCTTCGTAATGACGCCATAAAATAATGCGGTCAGGCTGCAGCTCGCCGGTAAGCAGTTCCAGCAGCTCGGGCAGTTGCTCTATGGCTCCATCCTGAGTGGTGCGCCACTGATGCTGCAGCTGCCACTCCAGCACGCCCAACCGGTCTGCTTGTTCTGCCTGAGTCATGCTGACACTGAGCAGCCAGTGTTCGGTATCAACGGGTGCCAGATGACACAGCCAGCGTTGCCCTGACACGGTGAGCGTGAGCCGGCTTGCCTGTCTCTGAGTCAGTATGTGCTGCAGCCGT
This sequence comes from Oceanimonas sp. CAM02, assembly GCF_032842915.1. Taxonomy (NCBI): domain Bacteria; kingdom Pseudomonadati; phylum Pseudomonadota; class Gammaproteobacteria; order Aeromonadales; family Aeromonadaceae; genus Oceanimonas; species Oceanimonas sp. CAM02. The sequence continues at coordinate 94,083 of NZ_JAWJBK010000021.1, read as the reverse complement.
CTGGCATCCTGCTGGTTCAGCTGCTCTGCCAGCGAAGCCGCAGAATGCCAGCGCAATCCGGCCGGAAGAGGAGAAAGCGGATAGAGCTGACAGCGAGCGTCCAGCCTGAAAAAGCACGAGTCGTGCTGGGCCTGAGGTAACGCAGGCAATGGCATGGTATTGCGTCCTTGTACGAAAAAGCCGGCGAGAAGCCTTTATGGTGTAACCGATTGAAATAATTGTAAAGCATTACTCAAACAGCACTTTCTTATATTAAATAAGGCTTTGCTAATTTAACGGGTTCTTGTATTATCGGGCTTATGTTGAACATCGGGAAAGTGTCATGACCATTGTCAATTTTACGCCCTTCAGTGCCTTGGCGGGTGGTTTGTTAATCGGTGCGGCAGCGCTGATATTGCTGCTGGTGGGCGGACGCATTGCCGGCATCAGTGGCATCGTGGCCGGCATTGGATCACAGCCCGATAAAGGCTGGCGGCTGGCCTTTGTAGCCGGCCTGATTGCAGCGCCTTTGCTGGTATTTGGTGTTGATTTGGCCGAGGCCTACTCACTGCAGGAATATTCTCCCTGGCGACTGCTGCTGGCGGGCTTGCTGGTGGGCATTGGCACTCGTCTGGGGAATGGCTGCACCAGTGGCCATGGCATTTGTGGCATGGGCCGGTTATCACCCCGCTCTGTGGTTGCCACTCTGGTATTTATGGCCGCGGGCATTGCTACCGTGACCCTGCTTGGTCTGGGAGGATAAATATGTTGCATCTGGTTGCATTGCTGTCGGGCGCGCTGTTTGGTGCGGGTTTGTTGTTATCGGGCATGATGAACCCGGACAAGGTGCTGGGCTTTCTGAATGTGTTCGGCCAGTGGGATCCCAGCCTGGCACTGGTGATGGGCGGAGCCCTGGCGGTATTTGCGCCCGGCTACTGGTGGTGGCGAAAGCAGGGCCGCACTGAGTGTGTGCTGGGCGAGCCACTGCCCAAAGTGCCGGCGGCGCGTTTTGATTTCAAACTGGTGCTGGGCGCACTCTTGTTTGGCATTGGCTGGGGAGTGGCCGGCATTTGCCCGGGGCCTGCCATGGGCATGCTCGGCAGCCTGCAATGGCAAGCTGGCCTGTTTGTTGCTGCCATGATTGCCGGCTTCTTTATTGTTGGCCGGCTGCAACCTTCGGCAAGGGGTTAACCGACGATTCATTTGCCGAGCTTGGTTTTGTAGGCCGGAATTTATTTCCGGCAGCGGTGTTGAATGTGATGCCGTTGCCGCGCGTAAAGCGCGGCCTACAGGTGTTTCAGGTGCTCCAGTACCACCTCGTGGTGATCCTTGGTTTTGAACTTGTTGAACACCCTGGCCACGGTGCCGGTTTCATCAATTAAAAAGCTGATGCGGTGAATACCATCATATTCCTTGCCCATAAACTTCTTGGGCCCCCAGACGCCAAAGGCGTCGGCCACGGCGTGATCTTCATCAGACAGCAGAGTAAAGTTAAGCTCGTCCTTTTCTTCAAACTTCTTCAGCCGGGCCACCGGATCGGGGCTGATGCCCAGTACCACCACGCCCAGCTTCTCAAGCTCGGCACGGCTGTCGCGCAGGCCGCAAGCCTGCACCTTGCAGCCCGGCGTCATGGCTTTAGGATAAAAATACACCAGAACTTTCTTGCCACTGAAATCGCTCAGGCTTACGTTCTGGCCGTTTTGATCACAAAGGGTAAAGGCCGGTGCCTGCGAGCCTTCCTGCAGATAAGTCATTTGCTGCTTCCTGTGGTTGGTTTGCGTTTTAAACGAAAACTGTGCTGCTTGCATTCCAGCTCTGTGCACAGCGAGTTGAAAGTCGTGGTGGCCTGTTCATCATTCAGCTGCTCTGGCAGATTGAGCTGAAAATGGGCCTGAAACAGGCCGCTTAGCTCTCCGGTAAGTGTTCGGTTCTGCATGGCCTGAATATCCCAGCCGATATCACTGAAAAACTGAGTACAGCGATTCACTATGCCCGGACGATCGGCCAGCATGATTTCAGCATCGGCGCTCAGTACATAACTGGGCTGGCTCAGCACCTGAGTACGTTTCATCATGGTGATCAGCTGCTGGCTCTGCCCAAACAGCGGCAATGTGGTTTCTAGCCGGGTGATCTCATTCCAGCTGCCCGACAGCAGCAGAATAAAGGTAAACTCATTGCCGAAGATACCCAGCCGGCTGTCTACGATATTACAGCCACAATCGGAAACATGGCGGGCCACTTCATTAACAATGCCTGCTCTGTTTTCGCCTATGGCGGTCACCACAAGATGATGGGTCATCGGCTGTCCGGGAATCATGAGAATGGTAAGATTCGGCATGTTAGCATAAAAGCCGGTTGGCTCCAGTGCCCGTCTTGTATTAGGGTAGGGCCGAACCAAGTAAACTTAAGGGCATGGATCAAGCGTGAAAGCACCAACAATGATGATAAGCCTGCTGGCCGTAACCGTGCTGGCCGGCTGCAGTAACCCGGAAACCCGCAGCCAGGCTAACCGTGACTTTGATTATGAAAGCGAGACCTTACGCAGTGCTCCGTTAATGATTCCTCAGGGGCTGGAAGCGCCACGCTTCAATACCGAATATGTGATTCCCGAAAACGGCACCTCCGGCGCCACCGGCAAGAGCCTGGATATACGTCCCCCCACTCAGGTGCTGCCGCTGGTGAGAGGCTCTGAAATCATGGCAGACGGCACAGGCCTCTGGTTTTATCAGCAGCAGCTGGATCAGCCGCTGGAGCAGCAGCTCAGTCAGGCGCTGGCCGACTTTTTTGATGCCACCGATGCTAAACACAGCCGCGTGAACAATGGCTTTACCAGCAGTGGTAAGGTGATAGGTGCACCCGAGCAGCAATTCAGCTGGCAGCTGATGCCGGATCCGGTGCGCCGGGCCGTGGCCGTGCAGGTGCAGGCCACCGAGGGTGCCGATGCGTTGTTACAAGACCGTCAGCGTGCCGAGGCCTCCATGCTCAATGCCTTCTCGCTGTCTTATCAGCAGTCATTGAGCCGCCAGCAGGAGCTGCTGGATCAAAGCCCCATCAGCCTGACTCTGGACAGTGAGCAGCAGCGCCTGGTGTCGGTGCAGAGCTACGACCGTACCTGGAAGCGACTGATAGTACTGCTGCCCAAGCTGGGTTTTGATATCAGTAACCGCCAGCAGGCGCTGGGTTATGTGGATGTGGAGTTTGACGGTCTGAGCAAGGGAGACTGGCAGGATCTTAACCTGCCGGCCCTGAATATTCCTGAACAGGAATACCGCATTCAGCTGGGGGATCTGGGTAACCGCACCAGCCTGAGCCTGAGTAACAAAGATCGCGAGCCGGTCGCTGCCGAGGTGCTGAGCGAGCTGGCTGCCACGCTGATGCCCGCCTTTGAACGGGCGGATCTGGCACGATAACCCCTTCGGGGAGCTGTCAGCCGTAAGCTGTCAGCTGTAAGTGGTGTTGCCTGAAAGCCAAGGCTTAAAAAACGGGCAGCGGTGTTGAATGTGATGCCGCTGTTCTCCCATTCCCCAGTCACTATTCCCCAATCCCTCAACAGAATGAACCCCATTAAGCAAGGCTTTGTGCTGACCCGCCACAGTCGGGATCGCCATGGCCATACCGAACTTTACTACTGGCTGTGCACACCAGACGGGCCGGCACGGCTGACGGTGCGTGGCGAGCGGGCGTTGCTGATGGTGCCGGTAGCGGAACGGAATCAAGCAGAAACGGCACTGGCAGGGGTTGAGTATGAATGGGCTGAACCCGGTCTGAAAAACTTTGCCCACCAGCCGCTGGCAGTCCTTTATTTCAATACCATAAGCAGCCAGGCTCAGGCTGTGCAACGGCTGCAGGCCGCCGGCACAGAGGTGCTGGAGTACGATTTCAGGCCTCATGAGCGCTACCTTTTCAGCCGGTTTATTCGCGGCAGTGTGGAATTTACCGGCCAGGTCCGTCAGCATCAGGGCATACAGCAGGTGGATAATGCCCGGCTTCGCGCCGGCAGCTGGCAACCGCGTTTTCGGGTGTTATCGCTGGATGTGGAGTGCTCGGGTAAGGGAGAACTCTATTCCGTGGGCCTGTATGGCGGCGGGCTTGCCCGTGTGATCATGATTGGTGCGTCCGAGCCCGCCACAACCGATACCGGAACCGATATACGCTGGGTACAGGATGAGCGGACCCTGCTGCAGGCCCTTGAAGAGGAGCTGAATCGTTACGATCCCGATATTCTCATCGGCTGGAACCTGGTCGCCTTTGATCTTCGGCTGCTGTTAAAGCGGGCGGCTCTGCATGGCCTTCGGCTCAGGCTGGGGCGGGGCGGAGAAACCGCCTTTGTGCGGGAGCGCGCCCATACCGGTCAGGTATTTATCACTCTGCCGGGCAGGGTGGCCATCGACGGCATAGAAGCCCTTAAAACCGCCTGTTATCAGTTTGACAGCTTCAGTCTGGAGTCGGTAGCGCAAGCCCTGCTGGGTCGTGGCAAGCAAACCGAGAATGTGGCCGACCGCCTTGGCACCATAATGCGTGACTTTCGCCACAACAAGCCCAAACTTGCCGCCTACAACCTGGAAGACTGCCGCCTGGTGTGGGATATTTTTGAACACACGCAAGTGCTCGACTTCTTGCGCCTGCGCAGCCGGCTGACCGGCCTTGAGCTGGACCGCGTCGGTGGCTCGGTGGCGGCCTTTGTGCAGGTGTATCTGCCCCACTTGCACCGGGCCGGTTTTGCCGCCCCCAATCTGCCGGCAGGCGGCGGGCTGGCCAGCCCCGGCGGTTATGTGATGGACTCACACCCCGGACTTTATCGTCATGTGCTGGTGCTCGACTTTAAAAGCCTGTATCCGTCCATTATTCGTACCTTTCGTATTGATCCGCTGGGGCTGATCACCGGTCTGACCGAACACGATGCCATTCCGGGTTTTCGGGGAGCACGCTTTTCCCGTACTCATCATTTTTTGCCCGACATTATTGCCGGTCTATGGCATGAGCGTGATCAGGCCAAACGCAGTAAAGATGAGCCCCGCTCCCAGGCTATTAAAATATTGATGAACTCCTTTTACGGCGTGCTCGGCTCCGGTGGCTGCCGTTTTTATGATACCCGGCTGGCCTCATCCATTACCTTGCGCGGCCATGAGATTATGCAGCAAAGTGCTCACTGCATTGAGCAGCAAGGCCATAAGGTTATATATGGAGATACTGACTCTGTGTTTGTGTGGCTGCAGGGGGACCATGATGAAGCCTCGGCCAGTCGTGAAGGAACACGTCTGGCGGCGCTGGTGAATGCGCACTGGCAGGGCTGGCTGCAACAGGAGCTGCAGCTGGACAGTTATCTGGAGCTGCAGTTTGAAAGTTATTTTTCCCGCTTTTTTATGCCCACCATTCGCGGGCGGGAAGAAGGTTCCAAAAAGCGTTATGCCGGGCTGCGGCTGCAACAGGGTGCAGCGGGACTGGTGTTCAAGGGGCTGGAAACAGTGCGCTCCGACTGGACGCCACTTGCACGGGCGTTTCAGACCGAACTATTCCGGCTGGTATTCAATGATGAAAACCCGGGCGATCTTGTACAACGCACTCTGAGCGAGATACTGAGCGGAGAGCGTGACGAAGAGCTGGTGTATCGCAAGCGGCTGCGCCGGCCCCTGGCGCAGTATGTGAAATCCCAGCCGCCTCAGATACGCGCCGCCCGGCTGGCAGACGAGCATAATGCCAGGCTGGGAAGGCCGTTACGCTATCAGCGTGCGGGTGTGGTGGCTTATGTGATCACGGTTAATGGCCCGGAGCCGGCAGAATACCGGCAGTCGGCCATTGATTATCAGCACTATGTGGACAAACAACTCAAGCCGGTAGCCGATGCCATTCTGCCTTTTGTGGGCCTTAGTTTTGAAGGCATTACCGGCCGCCAGCTGGGGCTGTTCTGAACGTGCAGGGATTAGTCCCCAGTCCCTAGTCCCTGTCTTTTTTATCTTCAGGATGATATTCCCCCGGAGGCACGCCCCAGTCTTCGTCTTGCTCGTCTTCGTCTTTCCATTCGCGCAGTTTCATTTTGTCGCGGTTTTTCTGCACGCTTTTCTCTACCTGTTTGGTGTCCTTGAGGGCGCTGACAAACAGGCCCACCACGAATAGCAGGGGCAGGGTAATCCAGAGCCAGGTGCTCATGGTGAATTCCTCATTGATAAATGTAACGGGCGAAAAGTTCGTCCAGCATATTAAGAATATGCGGCTTGCCCTTGATGGGCTGAGCCGCTAATGCCGGTGCCAGCAGAGCAGGAGTCAGCTGTTGCTGATAACGCTGAGACAACGGTTGATAGCTTAAGTGCCAGGGCTCGGCCCCGATACTGCCGGCCACTGCATAAGGCAGATAAAAGCCAAAACGGTACATATTGGCATTCAGCCATTGGCTGAGGGGATAAAAATAGCCATTCGGCGCATATTCCCAGGGCTCCAGTTGCAGTTTACCGCCGGCAGGCAACAGGGTCGGATCGTAAATATCCAGATCCGTGCCCCAATGATGCCGGCTGGTGCCGGGCAGGGCACTCCAGCGTAAGATAGCATGAATACGCTCAGGCTCTGATAACGCAAGGGCATTGAGCGGGCGGCTGTCTTCATCCAGCAGTGGCCGGCTGCCGTCAAACTTGCCGTTCCAGATGGCAAGCTGGCGCGCAAAGCCACGAAAGCTGGACGCCGGCACCAGGGTAAAGCCGGCACCGGCCGCCGCTGCCTGCATGGCCACAAAGGCGTCTCTGGCTTGCGGTTGCAGCCGGTGGCCCGGCTCGGCAAGGGGCACCAGATGGCTTTCATTCAGGCCCAGCAGGCAGTCGCTGATCATGCCAGCAGGCGCTCCAGAATGCCTTCATACATATCGGTGAGCTGCTCCAGATCGGCAATTTTCACGCATTCGTTGAGCTTGTGAATGGTGGCATTGACCGGACCCAGCTCAATCACCTGCGCGCCGGTCTGGGCAATAAAGCGGCCGTCTGAGGTGCCGCCTGTGGTCAGCAGTGCCGGTGCCTGATGGCGCACTGCCTGCACGGCACCCACGGTGGCGGTGAGCAGATCGCCGGTGTCGGTCAGGAACGGCTTGCCGTTCAGCAACCAGTCAATGTGATAATTCAGGCCATGAGCGTCCAGAATGCTGTGCACCCGCGCCTTGATCTTGTCTTCGTCGAGCTCGGTGCTGAAGCGGAAGTTGAACTGTACCTTCATCTCGCCCGGAATCACATTTGACGCCCCTGTGCCGGCGTGAATGTTGGCAATCTGAAAGCTGGTGGGCGGAAAGTAATCGTTGCCTTTGTCCCACTCAATGGCAGCCAGTTCAGCCAGCGCCGGTGAGCCTTTGTGCACCGGGTTGTCGGCCAGGTGCGGGTAGGCCACATGACCCTGCACCCCTTTAATGGTCAGATCGCCGGTCAGGGAGCCGCGGCGGCCGTTTTTCACCACATCACCCACTTCGTGAGTGGAGGAAGGCTCGCCCACCAGACACCAGGTAATTTTTTCGTTACGGGCTTCCAGGGTGTCTACCACCCGGGTGGTGCCGTTAATAAAGGGGCCTTCTTCATCACTGGTGATCAAAAAGGCAATGGAGCCCTTGTGATCGGGAAAGCGGGCCACAAAGCGCTCGGTAGCCACCACCATGGCGGCCAGTGAGCCTTTCATGTCGGCGGCACCCCGGCCATGCAGATAGCCTTCAATTTCAGTGGCGTCAAAGGGAGGCGTGTGCCACTGATCCAGCGGTCCCGGCGGCACCACATCGGTGTGGCCGGCAAAGCAGAACAGCGGGCCTTCGGTGCCGCGGCGGGCCCACAGGTTGGTGGTGTCTTCAAACACCATGGTTTCCAGATTAAAGCCAAGCTTGACCAGGCGCTCTCCCATCAGTTCCTGGCAGCCTTCGTCTTCAGGCGTGACCGAAGGGCGATTAATCAGATCTTTGGTGAGTGCCAGCACGGCAGAGTCAGTCATGTTTTTCCTTAACGTATTATTGGTTGAACAAGCTGGCATACAGCTCAGGTTTAAAACCAAGATGAAGCTCGCCGTCAATGTTCAGCAGCGGGCGTTTGATCATGGCAGGGTTGGCCAGCAGCAGGGCGGCTGCGGTATCTGGGCCAAGCATGGCTTTTTGTTCATCGCTCAGCGCCCGCCAGGTGGTGCCGCGCTTGTTGACCAGCGCCTCATGACCCAGCACACTCAGCCAGTGGTCCAGTTGTGCCGGATCCAGCCCGTCAGCACGATGGTCTTTAAAGTGGTAGTCTACGCCGGCCTGTTCCAGCCACTTGCGAGCTTTTTTGACGGTATCGCAGTTTTTGATGCCGTAAAGAATCACGGTCATGATGTTGTCTTCCTGAAAGGGTGAACGGAATTTTGTCACTTAACACCCAAGGCTGCAACCGGGCCGGATAATGGTGAAAATCCGCTGGCGCATGGCGGCTGCTTTGGGTAGTGTTAGCGTTTTTTCGAATTCCGTCACCGCCGCTGCAATATCAGTAAGGCTGATATTGTCTTGCATGGCTTTTCATTCGCTTTGCCTTAACAAAAGAGGGGAAAGGCTTGGAACTCAAGGAATACTGGAGCGACAGCTATCACTCCGGTGATTTTAAACTGACGCGTATCGGCTTTGTGGCCATTCGTTTTCGCTGGCTGGTGATGTTATTGATTGGTGGCATTGCCGGCTGGATTGCGGTGGACTGGTGGGTACTGGATTCGGCACACTTTCAGCTGATCTGGAAAATCAGGCTGATCACCGGTGCCATGCTGACCCCTTTGCTGCCCCTCAGCTATTTATGCAAGCTGAACCGGCGCTGGATGTTTGCTTCCCTTTATTTTCTGCTGGGCGTGTTGCTGATTTTTAACTTTGTCAGCTTGTGGAGCTTTCGCGACGGCACGCCCATTCCCATCGGTTATATTGCTTTTCCTTATTTTCTGCTGGCACTGCTGAGTGTGCTGCCGCTGCCGGTCAAGTCCGGTCTGAGAGTGGCACTGATGGTGATTGTCTGTGTACTGGCAACGGATTACTGGCTGGATTCCCGCAGTCTGAATAACGGTGCACTACTGGATCGATTATGGCTGCTGATTTGTTTCAGTCTGGCCATGATCTGGGTGCAGGCCGGCCAGTTACGCATGTTGCTGGATTTATACCGGGAGTCTACCCGGGATCCGCTGACCCGCTTAATGAACCGGCGGCTGTTTCTTCGTCAGCTGGAGCAGGTTCAGCAGGAGCAGCCGGGCAAGCCATTTACGCTTATTCTGTTCGATCTGGATAAATTCAAGCGCATCAACGATGAATATGGCCACCTGATGGGTGATGAAGTGCTGGTAAGAGTAGCCAACACCCTGGGAGATATTTTTGGCTCAGAGGCCATCATGGCCCGCTATGGCGGGGAAGAGTTTATGGTGCTGCTGCCCGATACACCGCTGGAGCAAGGATTACGCCAGGCCGAAACATTACGCCTGGCAGTCGAATCCCAGCCGGTAGAAAATCCGCTGGGTGAGGAAGAAATTACCGTGACTCTCAGTGCCGGTGTGGTGCAGGGCGATCATCACAGTGAACTGCAGCAGTTGCTGAACCGGGCCGATGAGGCGTTGTATGAGGCTAAACGCAGTGGTCGTAACTGTATACAAGCGGCGGCGTGATTAATAAGCCCTTTGAGTGGTGGTTTGTATACGAGGCTTGGCTTATACTGCTTGCCAAGCCCCCGTACTGTAATTACCACTCATGACTTTCCTGCGGAAAAATAACTAAGCGAGATGTCTATGCCCCAAGACCATCAGGACAAACGTGCCCTTTACATCCCCTATGCTGGCCCTGCGCTGCTTGAAACTCCCTTGCTGAACAAGGGCAGTGCGTTCACCAAGGAAGAACGGCTGGCATTTAACCTGGACGGTCTTCTTCCTAATAATATTGAAACCATCGAAGAGCAGGTCGAGCGGGCCTACAAGCAGTACTGCGGGTTTCAGAATAATCTCGATAAACACATCTATCTGCGCAATATTCAGGATACCAACGAAACCCTGTTTTATCGTCTGGTAGAAGATCACCTCACCGAGATGATGCCCATCATCTATACCCCGACTGTGGGTCAGGCCTGTGAGGAGTTCTCCAATATCTATCGTCGCGCCCGGGGTCTGTTTATCTCTTATGCCGATAAAGACCATATCGACGACATTCTGCAAAACGCCACCAAGCGTAACGTTAAGGTGATTGTGGTTACCGATGGCGAGCGCATTCTGGGCCTGGGTGACCAGGGCATTGGCGGCATGGGCATTCCCATTGGCAAGCTGTCTTTGTATGTGGCCTGTGGCGGCATTTCTCCGGCTTATACCCTGCCGGTGGTGCTGGATCCGGGTACCAATAACCCGCAGCTGCTGAAAGATCCCATGTACATGGGCTGGCGCAACCCGCGGGTCACCGGCGAGGAATACGAAGAATTTGTCGATGCCTTTATTCAGGCAGTGAAACGTCGCTGGCCGAACGTACTGCTGCAGTTTGAAGACTTTGCCCAGAAGAACGCCATGCCGGTGCTGAACCGTTATAAAGACGAGCTGTGCTGTTTTAATGATGACATTCAGGGCACTGCCGCCGTGACCCTGGGTTCACTGATTGCTGCCTGTCAGGCCAGCGGCAGCAAACTGTCCGATAAAAAGGTTGCCTTCCTGGGTGCCGGCTCCGCCGGTTGTGGTATTGCCGAGCAGATAGTGGCGCAGATGAAGGCCGAAGGCCTGTCTGATGCCAAGGCCCGTGAGCGGGTCTACATGGTAGATCGTTTTGGTCTGCTCACCGACAACATGCCTAACCTGGTGGACTTTCAGCGCCCGCTGGCCCAGTCTGCGGAGAACTTGCAGGACTGGACCGTGGCCGGTGACAATATCTCGCTGCTGGAAGTGATGCAGAACGCCAAGCCCGATATTCTGATTGGTGTTTCCGGCCAGCCGGGTCTGTTTACCAAGGAAGTGGTGCAGACCATGCACGCCCACTGTGAGCGTCCCATTATCTTCCCGTTGTCCAACCCCACTTCCCGGGTTGAGGCCACGCCGGAAGAGATCATTAACTGGACCGACGGCAAGGCGCTGGTCGCCACCGGCAGTCCCTTTGCACCGGTAGAGTACAAAGGGACTCTGTACGAGATTGCCCAGTGCAATAACTCCTACATCTTCCCCGGCATTGGTCTGGGAGTACTGGCCTGTGGTGCCAAGCGGGTGACCGATGCCATGCTGATGGCATCCAGCCGTGCTCTGGCCGCCTGCTCGCCGCTGGCGAAAAATGGTGAAGGTGCCTTGCTGCCGCCGCTGGGCGAGATTCAGCAGGTAAGCCGCCAGATTGCCAAAATGGTTGCCAAAACCGCTCAGTTGCAGGGCCATGCGCTGCAGATTTCCGATGAGCAGCTGGATAAGGCCATTGAGTTCAACTACTGGACTCCGGAATACCGCCAGTATCGCCGCGTTTCTTTCTGATCACGCCGGCTTATATTGAATAACGGTGAAAAGGCATGCTTCGGCATGCCTTTTTTGTTTACCTCTGGCTCTTATTCATTCTGGATATGGCCAGCATATTGGTGATGTAAACTAGTTGTTTCGTTTATTTTGGAATTTTGTCATGCTATAACCGAATTGAAATCAGGACCACTGAGCCTGTTGCGCTCACTCAAGGAGAGAATCATGACGCTGAAAACATCCCTGCTTGCCCTGTCGCTTGCCACCCTGCCGGCATTGCCTGCTTATGCTGCCGTTGTGCCCGAAGGCACTCAGCTTGCCGATATTCAGCAACTGGTACGAGGCAATGGCTCCGAGCCTGCATCCCTTGACCCGCATAAAGTGGAAGGCGTACCCGAGGCCAATGTACTGAGAGACCTGTTTGAAGCATTGGTCAATTCCGGCCCCAACGGCGAAGTGGTGCCCGGCGTAGCCGAGCGCTGGGAAACCGACGACAACCTGGTATATCTGTTCCATTTGCGCAAGGATGCCAGATGGTCCAACGGTGATGCCGTCACTGCCGCCGACTTTGAATATGCCTTCAAGCGGGCAGTGGATCCCAATACCGCGTCCCCCTATTCCTGGTATCTGGAAAAAGCCACCATTGTTAACGCCACTGAGGTGGTCAACGGCGACAAGCCCGCCAGTGAGCTGGGCGTAAAAGCCTTGGATGAGCACACGCTGCAAATCACCCTGGCCAGTCCGGTGCCTTATTTTGTGTCCATGCTGTCTCACACTTCCACCTATCCGGTGCACAGGGCCACAGTAGAAAAATACGGTGATGAATGGACCCGGGTGGGCAATATGGTATCCAACGGTGCCTACCAGCTGAAAAACTGGGTGGTGAACGAGCGCATAGAGCTGAAGCGCAACCCTCATTACTGGAATAACAACGCCACCGTGGTGGAAGAAGTCACCTTTTTGCCCATCGCGTCCCAGAACGCCGAAATGAACCGGTTTTTGTCCGGCGAGCTGGACATGACCTATGAAATTCCGCTGGAGCACTTCAAGCGGCTGCAGGCCAGCCACCCCGATGCTATTCGCGTGGGCGGCTATGTAGGCACTTACTACTATGTGTTCAATACCCAGAAACCGCCCTTTGATGATGCCCGGGTGCGCAATGCGCTGTCTTATACCATCGACCGTGACATTATTGCCCATAAGGTAATGGGGCAGGGGGAAATTCCCGCCTACACCCTGGCCCCAGAGGTAGTCGACGGTTTTACCCCGCCGGCACTGGACTGGGCCGGCTGGAGCCAGCAACAACGGGATGAAAAAGCCCGTGAGCTGATCGAAGCCGCTGGCTACGGCAAGAGCAATCCGCTGCGCTTTGAATTGCTCTATAACACCAACGACAATCACCGCAAGGTGGCGGTGGCCATTGCTTCCATGTGGAAAAAGCATCTGGGGGTGGAAGTGGAGCTGGTTAATCAGGAGTGGAAAACCTACCTCGACACCAAAACTCAAGGGAACTTTGACGTGGCCCGGGCCGGCTGGATTGCCGACTATAACGAGGCGTCCAGCATGCTGGATCTGATGCAAAGCGGCCATGGCAATAACGACGGCAAATACAGCAGCCCCGCGTTCGACAAGCTAATGTCGGCCTCGCGCCTGGCCACTGATGAAAGCGCCCGCAACGATCTTTATGCTCAGGCCGAGGAAATTCTGGCGGTAGACATGCCCATAGCGCCGGTTTATCAGTATGTAAAAGCGCGGCTAGTGCAGCCCACAGTGGGTGGCTACCCTGATAACCCGCTGGATAACCTCTACAGCAAGGATATGTATATCAAGGCGAAGTAATCGCGCCCTGATGAATCAGGTTGGGACTCGTCCCAACTTACGTTTTCTTCATGCTGCTGGTGCTTCCCTAAAGGTTAACCCATGTTTAAATTCATCCTCAGGCGGGTGCTGGAAGCCATTCCCACCCTGCTGGTGCTGATCACCATCTCCTTTTTTATGATGCGTTTTGCGCCGGGTAATCCGTTCAGCTCGGAACGGGCCCTGCCGCCGGAAGTCATGGCCAATATCGAAGCCAAATACGGCCTCGACAAACCGGTGATGGAGCAGTACTTCACTTATCTGGGCAATCTGGCGCAGGGGGATCTGGGGCCGTCCTTTAAATACCGTGACTTTACCGTAAACGATCTGGTGGCACAGGCGCTGCCGGTATCGGCCCGCATTGGTCTGTTTGCCTTTGCCGGGGCCGTGCTATTTGGTGTGGCAGCCGGCATGACAGCGGCGCTCCGGCAAAACAGCTGGGTGGATTATATGGTGATGTCCGGAGCCATGCTGGGGGTGGTGATCCCTTCCTTTGTGCTGGCACCGCTGCTTATTCTGGCCTTTTCCATCGCGCTTAAGTGGCTGCCCGCGGGTGGCTGGCAGGGCGGTGGCTGGCAATATCTGGTGCTGCCGGTGACCGCCATGATGATGCACTACATAGCCGCCATTGCCCGCATTATGCGCGGTGCCATGATAGAAGTGATGAACGCGCCCTTTATTCGTACCGCCAGGGCAAAAGGGCTGCCCATGTCGCGCATTCTGCTGCGCCATGCCCTGCGGCCGGCGCTGCTGCCGGTGGTGTCCTATCTGGGGCCGGCCTTTGTAGGCATCATTACCGGCTCGGTAGTGATAGAAACCATCTTTGGTCTGCCCGGTATCGGTCAGCTGTTTGTGAACGGCGCACTGAACCGGGACTACTCCATGGTGCTGGGACTCACCATTCTGGTGGGGGCGCTTACCATCACCTTTAATGCGGTGGTCGATATTCTTTACGCCCTGATCGATCCCAAAATCCGTTACTGAGGTATTCATGGTTACCACCAAGGATAAAACCGTGGCCGTGCTCCAGTTTGCCGATGAGCTGGAGGTCAAGGGCCGCTCGCTGTGGGCCGATGCCCGCCGTCGCTTTTTGCAAAACCGGGCGGCGCTGGCCAGCCTGCTTATGCTATTGCTGATGACGGTACTGGTGATCGCCGGACCTGCTTTTTCTGATTATGCCTATGACGACACCGACTGGGGGGCCATGATGGCGGCCCCTGAGCTGGCCAGTGGTCACTATTTCGGGACCGACTCCCTGGGGCGGGATTTATTTGTGCGTACCCTGGTGGGCGGGCGCATCTCGCTGATGGTGGGCCTGCTCGGTGCCCTGGTGGCAGTGGTGATCGGCACCCTTTACGGGGCCACCGCCGGCTTTGTGGGCGGGCGCACCGACAGGGTGATGATGCGCATACTGGAAATTCTGTACTCCTTTCCCTTTATGTTCTTTGTGATCCTGCTGGTGACCTTTTTTGGCCGTAATATCGGGCTTATTTTCTTTGCCATTGGTGCGGTCAGCTGGCTCGATATGGCGCGGATTGTGCGCGGCCAGACCCTGAGCCTGAAACGCCGGGAGTTTATCGAGGCCGCCGAAGTGTGCGGCGTGAGCCGGTTTCGCATTATTGTGCGCCATATCGTGCCCAACGTGCTGGGCATAGTGGTGGTCTACGCCACCCTGCTGGTGCCGGGCATGATTTTGTTTGAGTCGTTTCTCAGCTTTCTGGGGCTGGGAGTACAGGAGCCCATGACCAGCTGGGGGGCTCTGCTGGATGAAGGCGCCAAGTCGATGGAAGTGGCCCCCTGGCAGCTGCTGTTCCCTGCCGGTTTTATGGTGGTGACCCTGTTTTGTTTTAACTTTCTGGGGGATGGCCTGCGTGATGCCCTGGATCCCCGCGACCGCTGACGGAGGCTGGTATGGAACTGCTTAATGTCGATGCTCTGAGGGTGGAGTTTGCTACTCCGGAAGGGCAGGTGGTCGCGGTCAATGATCTGAGTTTTTCACTCAACGCCGGCGAGACCCTGGGAATTGTAGGGGAATCGGGCTCAGGCAAAAGTCAGACTGCCTTTGCCATTATGGGGTTGCTGGCCAAAAACGGCCGCACCAGTGGCAGCCTGCGCTATCAGGGCAAAGAGTTGCTGGGGTTGTCTCAGCGGGCACTGAACCGCATTCGCGCCGAAGAAATTGCCATGATTTTTCAGGACCCCATGACCTCGCTCAATCCCTACATGAAAGTGGGCGAGCAGCTGATGGAAGTGCTGGTGCTGCACAAGGGGATAAGCCGGCAGCAGGCTTTTAACGAGTCGGTGCGCATGCTGGAGGCGGTAAAAATACCCGAAGCGCGGGATCGCATGGGCCGTTATCCTCATGAGTTTTCCGGCGGTATGCGCCAGCGGGTGATGATTGCCATGGCACTCTTGTGCCGGCCAAAACTGCTGATTGCCGATGAACCCACCACGGCGCTGGACGTGACGGTGCAGGCCCAGATTATGAGTCTGCTCAATGAGCTGAAAACCGAGTTCAACACCGCCATTATTCTGATTACTCACGACCTGGGCGTGGTGGCGGGCAGTTGTGATCGAGTACTGGTGATGTATGCGGGTCGCACCATGGAAACCGGAGCGGTGCGGGAGCTCTTTTATCAGCCGGAGCACCCTTACACTCAGGGGCTGCTGCAGGCCATTCCCCGACTGGATGGTAATAGTGAGACATTGCATACCATTGCCGGCAATCCACCCAACCTGCTGCGGCTGCCGCCAGGCTGCCCGTTTCAGCAGCGTTGCCCCCATGTGTTTGCACGCTGCCGTGAGCAGACACCGCCCCTGGTCAATACCGCCGCCGGCCGCCGCTGCGCCTGTTTTCTGGAGGTGAGCCATGACTGAGCCCTTGCTGCAAGTGAATGATCTGAAGGTGCACTTTGCCGTGCGTGCCAACAAATCCTGGCCCTGGCAGGCACCACAGCAATTAAAAGCGGTGGACAGCGTCAGCCTGGAGGTGGCTCCCGGCGAAACCTTAGGGATAGTGGGAGAGTCGGGCTGTGGCAAGTCTACCCTTGCCCGGGCCATTATTGGTCTGGTGCACAGCACAGGCGGCAGTGTGAGCTGGCTGGGGCGGGAGCTGAACGGTATGTCTGACAGTCAGTGGCGTGAAGTGCGCCGGGACATGCAGATGATCTTTCAGGATCCGCTGGCCTCGCTTAATCCGCGCATGACGGTGGGCGACATTATTGCCGAGCCGCTGAATACCTATTATCCCAAACTTGGCAAGGCCGAAGTGCGCCAGCGAGTAGAAGCCATGATGGCGCGGGTGGGGCTGCTGCCCAACCTGATTAACCGCTATCCCCATGAGTTTTCCGGCGGCCAGTGTCAGCGCATTGGCATTGCCCGGGCGCTGATATTAAAGCCCAAACTGATTATCTGTGACGAGCCGGTTTCGGCACTGGATGTGTCGGTGCAGGCCCAGGTCATTAATCTGCTGAAAGATCTGCAGCGGGAAATGGGGCTGGCGCTGATCTTTATTGCTCACGATCTGTCGGTGGTGCGCCATATCTCGACCAGAGTGCTGGTGATGTATCTGGGCCATGGCGTTGAGCTGGCCGACAAGCACGCCCTTTATAAGGCTCCAAAGCATCCTTATACGCAGGCACTGCTCAGCGCCGTGCCGGTGCCGGATCCCGATGCAGAAAGGGCCAAGTCGGTACCGTTGCTGGAAGGGGAATTGCCCTCACCACTCAGTCCGCCGTCGGGTTGTGTGTTCCGCACCCGTTGTCCGCTGGCAGATGAAGCATGCGGGCAGTCCATGCCTCGCCTGATGGGAGCGGCCGAACACAAGGTGGCCTGTTTTAAGGCGACTTGATGGTAAAAAACATGCAAACGCCTTGAAAAGCACCATTTTAGCCCCATATTCCTTGGCCAGGGAGCGTTTTCGTTACTCGACGCTGGCAAACAGCACCGTTATAATGCCGCGTCTGTTTTTAGCGAAGACCGAGTCTTCATCAGGATCCAAGGAGCAGCCCGGGCTGTTTCACATATCACAGGGTCAGCACCGCTGTGCTGAAGAACATTGAGGTAAAAGAATGCAAGTTTCTGTAGAGACGACCCAGGGCCTGGAGCGCCGCCTGACCATTACTGTTCCCGCCGATCAGGTAAGCGGTGAAGTGAACAGCCGTCTGCGTCAGCTGGCCAAAACCCGTCGTATTGACGGCTTCCGTCCCGGTAAAGCCCCGCTGACCGTTATCAAGAAAATGTTTGGTCCGTCCGTTGAAGCCGACGTGGCCGGCGAGCTGATGCAGCGCAACTTCTTTGAAGCCGTAATGAGCGAAAAGCTCAACCCGGCGGGCATGCCCACCATGGAGCCGACGCCGATCAAGACCGGCGAAGACTTCACCTTTACCGCTACCTTTGAAGTGTATCCGGAAGTAGAAGTAAAAGGTCTGGACGCCGTAGCCGTTGAGAAGCCGCAGGCCGAAGTGACCGATGCCGATCTGGACAATATGATCGACACCCTGCGCAAGCAGCACGCCGACTGGACCGAAGCCGACCGTGCCGCCGAAGACGGCGACCGCGTGACCATGAACTTTGTGGGTTCTGTAGACGGTGAAGAGTTTGAAGGCGGCAAGGCCGATGACTTCGTGCTGGTACTGGGCTCCGGCCGCATGATCCCGGGCTTTGAAGACGGTCTGCTGGGCAAGAGAGCCGGCGACGAGTTCACCATTGAAGTGACCTTCCCCGAGGAATATCACGCCGAAAACCTGAAAGGCAAGCCGGCCAGCTTCGCCATCACCCTGACCAAGGTAGAAGCCCAGCAGCTGCCCGAACTGACCGAAGAGTTCGTGAAGCGCTTTGGCATTGCCGACGGCAGCGTTGACGGCCTGAAAGCCGAAGTACGCAAAAACATGGAGCGCGAACTGGCTCAGGCCCTGAAAGCGTCCGTGAAAGAGCAGGTGATTGACGGTCTGCTGGAGCAGAACCAGGTAGAAGTGCCCCAGTCTCTGATCAACAGTGAAGTAGACACGCTGCGCAAGCAGGCCATGCAGCGGTTTGGTGGTCTGGACGCAAAAAATGCGCCCGAGCTGCCTGCTGAACTGTTCAAGGATCAGGCCGAGCGTCGCGTGCGCGTGGGTCTGGTGCTGGGCGAGCTGATCAAGACCAATGAGATCAAGGCTGACGACGCCAAGGTACAGGAAATCATCACCTCCATGGCGTCTGCCTATGAAGATCCGTCTGAAGTGGTGGCTTACTACAACGACAACCCCCAGCTGCTGGAAAACGTGCGCAGCCTGGCGGTAGAAGATCAGGCTATCGAGTTTGTGCTGTCTCAGGCCAAGGTGACCGACAAGCAGGTTTCCTTTGACGAAGTGATGAACAAGCCGGGTATGGGCGCTTAAGATCATTTGACTTAAGCATCAAGCTCTTGCGTATAATGGCCCCAGTGTAAGTGCACTCGGGCCATTTTGTTTTAGGGACACAAATTTTATGTCGAACAACCAGAATCCGATGACGGACGGCCCTCTGGCCGCCCTGATCCCCATGGTGGTGGAGCAGACAGCCAAGGGTGAGCGTTCCTACGATATTTACTCGCGGCTGCTGAAGGAGCGGGTGATATTTCTGACCGGTCAGGTTGAAGATCACATGGCCAACCTGATCTGCGCCCAGCTGCTGTTTCTGGAATCAGAAAATCCGGAAAAAGACATTTATCTGTATATCAATTCGCCGGGTGGCTCCGTGACTGCGGGCATGTCCATCTACGATACCATGCAGTTTATCAAGCCTAACGTCAGCACTGTGTGCATGGGACAGGCCTGCTCCATGGGAGCGTTTTTGCTGGCCGGCGGTGCGCCGGGCAAACGCTTTGCCCTGCCCAACAGCCGGGTGATGATTCACCAGCCCCTGGGTGGCTTTCAGGGGCAGGCGTCGGACATTCAGATCCACGCCAAGGAAATTCTCTATATCAAGGAAAAGCTCAACCGGCTGCTGGCCGAGCATACCGGCCAGGATCTGTCGGTGGTCGAGCGCGATACCGACCGCGACAACTTTATGTCAGCGGAACAGGCCAAAGAATACGGCCTGGTTGACGAGGTGCTTCTCAAGCGCGACTGAGCAAAGCGGGGCGGGGTGCTGTACACTGTGCAGTAGAGGCCCGAACAGGGTGACACCCCGCGCTGCATCCACACGAGGTGACTGAATGACAGACAAACGCAAGGGCGAAGGGGACGGCGGCAAATTGCTGTACTGTTCCTTTTGCGGTAAAAGCCAACATGAAGTGCGCAAGCTGATCGCCGGCCCTTCCGTCTATATTTGTGACGAATGTGTCGAACTGTGCGAAGACATCATTCGGGAAGAGATCAAGGATATTTCACCCAAGCGTGAGGGCGATGCCCTGCCCACGCCTCATGAAATCCGTGCTCATCTGGACGATTATGTCATTGGTCAGGATCATGCCAAAAAAGTGCTGGCGGTAGCGGTATACAACCACTACAAGCGGCTGCGCAATGCCACTGGTGCCGACGGCGTTGAACTGGGCAAGTCCAACATTCTGCTGATTGGTCCTACCGGCTCGGGCAAAACCCTGCTGGCGGAAACCCTGGCCCGTCTGCTGGACGTGCCCTTTACCATGGCCGATGCCACCACCCTGACCGAAGCCGGTTATGTGGGCGAAGATGTCGAGAACATTATTCAGAAGCTGCTGCAAAAGTGCGACTACGATGTGGAAAAAGCCCAGCGTGGCATTGTTTACATCGATGAAATCGACAAGATCTCCCGTAAGTCCGATAACCCGTCCATTACCCGGGACGTGTCGGGCGAGGGCGTGCAGCAGGCATTGCTGAAACTGATTGAAGGCACGGTAGCCTCGGTGCCGCCCCAGGGCGGACGCAAGCATCCGCAGCAGGAATTTTTGCAGGTAGATACTTCCAAAATCCTGTTTGTGTGTGGTGGTGCTTTTGCCGGTCTCGACAAGGTCATTGAGCAGCGCATGGACAAGGGCA
The DNA here is from genome assembly GCF_032842915.1 of Oceanimonas sp. CAM02. Classification (NCBI taxonomy): domain Bacteria; kingdom Pseudomonadati; phylum Pseudomonadota; class Gammaproteobacteria; order Aeromonadales; family Aeromonadaceae; genus Oceanimonas; species Oceanimonas sp. CAM02. Next base: position 73,855 of record NZ_JAWJBK010000021.1, on the reverse strand, counting down.
CCGGCATTGGTTTTGGTGCTGAGGTGAAATCCCGGGATCAGAAATCCAGCCTGAGTGATATCTTCACCCGGGTAGAGCCGGAAGATCTGGTGAAGTATGGCCTGATCCCCGAGTTCATCGGGCGTCTGCCGGTGGTGGCAACCCTCACCGAGCTGGACGAAGAGGCTTTGGTGCAGATCCTGTCTGAGCCTAAAAACGCCCTTACCAAGCAGTATGGTGCCTTGTTCTCTCTGGAGGATGTCGAGCTTGAGTTTCGTGACGACGCCCTGCGTGCGATTGCCCGTAAGGCCATGGAACGCAAGACCGGGGCACGGGGCCTGCGCTCCATTGTAGAGGCTGTACTGCTCGACACCATGTATGATTTGCCGTCCATGGACGACGTTTCCAAGGTGGTGATTGACGAAACCGTGATCAAAGGTGAGTCTGATCCCATTCTCATTTATGAGAAAGGCGACAGCCAGGCTGCTTCCGGCGACTGAATGCGGCTTTTTTGAGCTGAAAAAGGGGCTTTTTGCCCCTTTTTTCGTTTTTGCGGGTGTTGTGATTGAATCTTGCGATCCTGCCCCCATATACTCATCCAAGCGCTAATACTTTGCATTCAAGCCGAGAGGACATTATGACCCTAGAGCGTTCCGAACGCATCGAAACTCCCGTCCTGCCTCTCCGTGACGTGGTGGTTTACCCTCATATGGTGATCCCGCTGTTCGTAGGACGGGAAAAATCCATTCGCTGCCTGGAAGCAGCCATGGAGCAGGACAAGAAGGTACTGCTGGTTGCCCAGAAAGATGCGTCCACCGACGATCCGGGTGCGGATGATGTCTATCAGGTGGGCACTGTGGCCAACGTACTGCAAATGCTCAAGCTGCCCGATGGTACCGTCAAGGTACTGGTAGAAGGGGCCCAGCGGGCTCAGCTCGAGCAGCTGCGGGAAGAAGACGGCTACTTTGTGGCTGAAGCCCAGTATCTGACCACCCAGGCTCTGGACGAGCGCGAGCAGGAAGTGCTGGTGCGCTCTGCCATCACCCAGTTTGAAGGCTACATCAAGCTTAACAAGAAAATTCCGCCCGAGGTGCTGACCTCGCTGTCGGCCATTGAAGATGCTGCCCGTCTGGCGGACACCATGGCTGCCCACATGCCGCTGAAGCTGGAAGACAAGCAGAAGGTACTGGAAATTGTTGAGGTCAGTGAACGCCTCGAGTACCTGATGGCAATGATGGAGTCGGAGATGGATCTGCTGCAGGTGGAGCGCCGCATTCGCGCCCGCGTGAAAAAGCAGATGGAAAAGAGCCAGCGTGAGTATTACCTGAATGAGCAGATGAAGGCCATTCAGAAAGAGCTGGGCGAGCTGGATGATGTGCCCGACGAATTTGAAGCGCTGCAGCAGAAAATTGAAGACGCCGGCATGACCGACGAGGCCAAGCAAAAGGCCGAGGCCGAGCTTGCCAAGCTGAAAATGATGTCACCCATGTCGGCAGAAGCCACGGTTGTGCGTGGTTATATCGACTGGATGGTGTCGGTACCCTGGAAGAAAAAGTCCAAGGTGAAAAAAGACCTGGCCAAGGCCGAGGAAGTGCTCGACGCGGATCACTATGGCCTGGAAAAGGTCAAAGAGCGCATAATTGAATATCTGGCGGTACAGAGCCGGACCAACAAGATTAAAGGCCCCATTTTGTGCCTGGTGGGTCCGCCCGGTGTGGGTAAAACCTCGCTGGGGCAGTCCATTGCCAAATCCACCGGTCGTAAATATGTGCGCATGGCGCTGGGCGGCGTGCGTGACGAGGCGGAAATCCGCGGTCACCGCCGTACCTATATCGGCTCCATGCCCGGCAAGCTGATTCAGAAAATGGCCAAGGTGGGCGTGCGCAACCCGCTGTTCCTGCTTGACGAAATCGACAAAATGTCGTCGGACATGCGTGGTGACCCGTCTTCCGCCCTCCTGGAGGTACTGGATCCGGAGCAGAATCACAGCTTTAACGATCATTATCTGGAAGTGGATTATGACCTTTCCGATGTGATGTTTGTGGCCACCTCCAACTCCATGAACATACCCGGGCCGCTGCTGGACCGAATGGAAGTGATTCGGCTGTCCGGCTACACCGAAGACGAAAAGCTCAATATTGCCAAACGACATTTGCTGTCCAAGCAAATCAGCCGAAATGGCCTGAAAGAAAATGAGCTGGTAGTGGAAGATTCTGCCATTATCGGCATTATTCGCTACTATACCCGGGAAGCCGGGGTGCGTAGTCTGGAGCGGGAAATTTCCAAGCTGTGCCGCAAGGCGGTGAAGGAAATTCTGCTTAATAAAGATATCAAACAGGTCGTGATTAATGGTGACAACCTGAAAAATTATCTGGGCGTTATTCGCTTTGACTATGGCAAGGCAGAAGAAAGCAATCAGATAGGTCAGGTAACCGGACTGGCCTGGACCGAAGTGGGTGGCGACCTGCTGACCATTGAAGTGGCCAACGTGCCGGGCAAGGGCAAGCTGTCTTATACCGGCTCCCTGGGCGATGTGATGCAGGAGTCCATTCAGGCGGCCCTGACGGTGGTACGCTCCCGCGCCGAAAAGTGGCGCATTAACGCCGACTTTTACGAGAAGCGGGATATTCATGTGCACGTGCCCGAAGGTGCCACGCCCAAAGATGGCCCCAGTGCCGGCATTGCCATGTGTACCGCTCTGGTGTCCAGCCTCACCGGCAACCCGGTGCGCGCCGATGTGGCCATGACCGGCGAGATAACCCTGCGCGGCGAAGTGCTGCCCATTGGTGGCCTTAAGGAAAAACTGCTGGCGGCCCACCGTGGTGGCATCAAGCGGGTGGTGATCCCGGCAGAAAATGAGCGTGACCTGGAAGAAATTCCCGATAACGTCAAAGGCGATCTGGACATTTATCCGGTGCGCTGGGTGGAGGAAGTGCTGGAACTGGCCCTGGAACAGCCGCCGGAAGGCTTTACCGTGGCATCTGCCTGAGGTTTTTCGCTCTCGGCTGCGGTTTGAGGCTTGTCAGTAGCCGAGAGTCGCAGTAGCCTTGGAAAGCTTGTGATGACAGGGTCGGGATGAAGCCCTGTCATCAGACTCAAATAACAGGGTTGTGTCATCCGACCAACGCCAAATATAAAATGAAGGGGAATGACCGTGAATAAATCTCAACTGATTGACAGAATCGCCGATGGCGCCGACATCACCAAGGCGTCTGCCGGCCGTGCACTGGATGCTTTCGTGGAAGCGATCACCGAAACTCTGAAAGATGGTGAGTCTGTCTCTCTGGTTGGCTTTGGTACTTTTGAAGTGCGTGAGCGCGCCGCCCGTACCGGCCGCAACCCGCAAACCGGTGCCACCATTCAGATTGCCGCGGCCAAAACACCTGCATTCAAAGCCGGAAAGGCCCTGAAAGACGCCGTTAACTGATATCAGCACGCCGGCAATACTGCCGGCCACACTGACTCCGAACAAGGCGCATCCGGTGGTGCGCTTTTTTTTCGGTACTGGCGGCCTGCCGCCATCGGGAGCAATAACAACTTATGTTTTTTGACAAACTGCGAGAAGGTGCTCAGGGCACTACCTCCAAGATCATTCTGGGTGCCATCATACTGTCTTTTGCCCTGGCGGGGGTGGGCAGCTATGTGACTCAGCCTGCCAGACAGATAGCGGCTGTGGTTAACGGCGATGAGATTTCTGCTCAGGCACTGGAAAATGCCTACAGCAACGAGCGCGCTCGTTTGCAGAGTCAGCTGGGCGAGCAGTTCAGCCAGCTGCTGGCCGATCCTGCCTATGTGGCGCAAATTCGCCGCTCTGTGCTGGAGCAGTTGATTGAGCAGCGCCTGATTGACCAGAAAATTGATGATTTGCAGCTGCGTGCCAGCGATGAGCAGGTGCGCAATGCCATTCGCTCTTTGCCCGAGTTTCAGGTAGACGGCCAGTTTGACAACGAGCGTTATCTGCAGCTGCTAAGCCGTAATAATCTGAGCCCGGAGCAGCTGCGTGACAGCATTCGCCAGGATCTGAACCGCCAGATGTTATTGAATGCGGTGGTAGGCTCTGCCTTTTCGCTGGAAAGCGAAGCCGGTCTGCTGGACCGTCTGACTCACCAGCAGCGCAGCGCTACCCTGGTCCGTTTACCGCTTGAGCAATTCGAGGCCAGTGCTGCCGTCAGTGAAGAAGAAGCAAAAGCCTGGTATGAGGCTCACCCAGAGCGTTTTCAGCGTCCTGAGCAAGTGAAGCTGAACTATGTGCTGCTGGATGCAGGCACAGTGACGGCGGCGGATATTGACGAGCAGGCGATTGAAGATTATTACGCTGCTAACCAGGCCAGTTACACTCAGCCGGAGCAGCGCCGCGTGGCCCATATCATGGTCAATAAAGGTGATGATGCCGCTGAAAAAATCGACGGCATCCTGTCCCGCCTGAACGCCGGTGAAGACTTTGCCGAGCTGGCTGAAACCGAGTCTGATGACACTTTTACCGGTGAAAAAGGCGGCGAGCTGGACTGGATGGAAGCGGGCACTCTGGATCCGGCCTTTGATAATGCCGCTTTTGCTCTGGCAGAAACAGGCGATGTTTCCGGTGTGGTAGAAACCGACTTTGGCCTGCACATTATCAAGCTGCTTGAAGTTCGCCCGGCTCAGGTAAAACCCCTGGACGAAGTGCGAAACAGCATTGCCGAGCGTTTGGCTCAGGAGCAGGCTGGTGACGACTTCTATCAGCGTGAGCAGCGTCTGGCGGAGCTGGCCTTTGAATTCCCCGACTCGCTGGATATTGCGGCTGAAGAACTGGGCCTGACCATAGCGTCTACCGACTTTGTGGCTGCCGGCGAGCTGCCGGAACAGCTGAATGACACCCGGGTGATCAACAAAGCCTTTTCTGTTGAGCTGCGTGAGCAGCGTATGAACTCCGACATTATTGAGCTGGATACCAATCAGGCGGTCGTTATTCGAGTGCTTGACTACCGGCCGGCAGCGGTGCGTGACTTTGCAGAAGTGAAAGCCGAGGCCACCGAGCTTGCGTTGCAGGACAAGGCCGGCGAACTGGCGCAGCAGGCGGCAGCCGAGCTGGAGCAGGCCTGGCGTGAAGGCAGTGCCGACAACTGGCTGAGTGAGCGTGAGCTGAACAGCACCCGGCTTGAGCAGGTTACCCGTGAGAGCGCCCAGGATCCGGCACTGCTCAATGCCCTGTTTGCCATGCCGGCACCTGATGAAGAGCCCAGCCTGAGCACAGTGTCTCTGGTTGGCGGTGACATTGCGGTGCTGCGTCTGGACGAGGTAAATACGCCTGAAACCCCTTCTGACGAGCTGGCACTGGTGCGCCAGGGACAGAGCAGGGTACAAGGACAGCGTGACTACCTGAGCCTTATCAATGCCCTCAAAGCGGCAGCCGACATTGAGTATCGCCAGCTGGACAGCGAAGACGACAGTTTCTTCTGAGCCGGCCAATATCCATGACTAAAAACAGACGCTTCGGCGTCTGTTTTTGTTTTTACTGCGGCCATACTTTATTTGCTTTGTGAGCCGGTGAGTTGCCAAGTTCGCGCCGATTTGATACTTAAGATATTCCAGCAGGCCAATGCCTGCGTTTTTTCGTTATAATGCGAAGCATAGCCAATTGATATATGCTAAGCAGGCCACAAGCAGTCGGAGAACAGCTTTGATAAACGTATTCCTGGTTGATGACCATGAGTTAGTGCGCACAGGGATCCGACGCATTTTAGAAGACGTCAAGGGAATGAAGGTGACCGGCGAGGCCAAAAGTGGCGAAGAAGCCGTGCAGTGGTGTCGCGAGCATCATCCTGACGTGATTTTAATGGACATGAATATGCCCGGTATTGGCGGCCTGGAAGCCACCCGCAAAATTCTGCGTTTTAATCCGGACATCAAAATCATTGTTCTGACCATTCACACTGAAAACCCGTTCCCCACCAAGGTCATGCAGGCAGGTGCCGCCGGCTATCTGACCAAGGGTGCCGGGCCGGAAGAAATGATCAATGCCATTCGGCTGGTGAACAGCGGCCAGCGTTATTTGTCACCGGAAATTGCCCAGCGCATGGCCCTGAGTCAGTTCTCCAATGAGGAAAACCCGTTCAAGGAACTGTCGGAGCGGGAGCTGCAGATCATGCTGATGATCACCCGCGGCCAGCGAGTAACGGATATTTCCGAGCAGTTGAACCTGAGCCCCAAAACCGTGAACAGCTATCGTTACCGGTTGTTCAGTAAACTTAATATTAATGGTGATGTGGAGCTGACCCACCTGGCCATTCGCTACGGTATGCTCGACGCCGAGAAAATCTAGGTTTATGAGTCAGCCCTTTGATGCCAAAGCCTTTCTTAAGGTAGTCACTGATCAGCCCGGTGTTTACATCATGTATGACGCCGGCGGTGTGGTGATCTATGTGGGCAAGGCCAAAAACCTGAAAAAGCGGCTGTCATCCTATTTTCGCACCAATGTGAGTGGCGAGAAAACCCGTGCTCTGGTACGCCAGATTTGTGATGTGCAGGTGACGGTGACCCACACCGAAACCGAAGCGCTGATCCTTGAGCACAACCTGATCAAGCAGTATCTGCCCAAATACAATGTGCTGCTGCGCGACGACAAGTCTTACCCCTATATTCTGATCTCCGATCATGCCCATCCGCGCATCAGCATTCATCGCGGTGCCCGCAAGAAGCGCGGCGAATACTTTGGCCCTTATCCTAACGGTGCTGCCGTACGGGAAAGCCTGCATCTGATGCAAAAGCTGTTTCCGGTGCGCCAGTGTGAAGACACCATGTATGCCAATCGCAGCCGGCCCTGTCTGCTTTATCAGCTCAAGCGCTGTGCCGGCCCCTGTGTAACAGGGCTGGTGAGTGATGAAGAATATGCCCATCAGGTGCAGCTGGCCCGGTTATTTTTGCAGGGCAAGAACCAGCAGGTACTGACGGATCTGGCCGACAGTATGGAGCAGGCCAGCGGTGAGCTGCGTTTTGAAGATGCGGCCCGCTTTCGCGATCAGCTGCAGGCGCTGCGCCGGGTGCAGGAGCAGCAGTTTGTCAGTGGCAATGTGCTTGACGATCTCGATGTCATTGGCCTTGCCGTGGAGCGTAGCCAGGCCTGTGTGCAGGTGCTGTTTATTCGTCAGGGCAAGGTGCTGGGCGGGCGCAGTTATTTTCCGCGCATGGCCCCGGATACCGACGCCGAGGAAATCCTGCAAAGCTTTGTGTTGCAGTTTTATCTTTCCGGCATTAACGGCCGGGAAGCACCGTCAGAAGTACTGCTGGACCGCACTTTGCCCGATGAAACCGTGCTCAGCGATACCCTGACTCAGCACTATGGCCGCCGGGTGCGTTTGCGCAGTGCCGTGCGCAGTGAACGGGCCCGCTTTGTCAAGCTGGCCTGCACCAATGCAGAGACGGCCCTGGCCAGCCGGCTGGCTCACCGCAGCACTCAGCGTCAGCGTCTGGCGCAGCTGCAGGACGTGCTGGCCATGCCCGATATTGCCCGCATGGAGTGTTTCGATATCTCTCATACCATGGGTGAAAAAACCGTGGCGTCCTGTGTAGTATTTGACAAAGACGGCCCGTGCAAAAGCGATTATCGCCGTTTTAACATTACCGGCATTACGCCCGGCGATGACTATGCTGCCATGGAGCAGGCCCTGTATAAACGTTTTGACGGGGCGGATCCCGACACGCTGCCCGATGTGCTCTTTATTGACGGCGGCCTGGGCCAGCTCAGCAAGGCAGAAAGTGTGATGGCTGATGTCCTGGCCGACAGCCCCAGAAAGCCGGTACTGATTGGGGTTGCCAAGGGCGTTACCCGCAAGCCCGGGCTGGAAACCCTGATCATGGGGCAGACGCATGAAGAGCGACATTTGCCGGCCGACTTGCCGGCGCTGCACCTTATTCAGCATATTCGGGATGAATCTCACCGCTTTGCCATTACCGGTCATCGTGCCCAACGGGGCAAGGCCAGAGTCACCAGCAGCCTGGAAACCATTCCCGGTATAGGGGCCAAACGCCGGCAGGCTCTGCTGAAATACATGGGTGGTTTGCAGGAAGTAAAACGGGCCAGTGTGGAAGAACTGGCCAAAGTGCCCGGCATCAGCAAAGCACTGGCAGAAAAGATACACGATGCGTTGCATCACTGAGTCTCATCATGCACCATGTAGCTGCATCTCCCTTGGTTTGAATAACAATGATAAATGTCCCTAATTCTCTGACGTTCTTTCGCATTTTGCTGATCCCCATCTTCATTGTGCTGTTTTATCTGCCCGTTGAGTGGGGATACTTCTGGGCAGCAGTGGTGTTTACCGTGGCTGCCGCGACCGACTGGCTGGACGGCTTTCTGGCCCGCCAGCTCAAGCAAAGCACGCCTTTTGGTGCCTTTCTCGACCCGGTTGCCGACAAGGTAATGGTAGCGGCTGCCCTGGTGCTGATAGTGGATGACTACAGCAGTATTCTGGTAACCATTCCGGCCATGCTGATGATCAGCCGCGAGATTATTATCTCGGCGCTGAGGGAGTGGATGGCTGGCATTGGCGAACGCTCACGGGTGGCGGTAAGCTGGATTGGCAAATGGAAAACGACCATTCAGATGCTGGCGTTGATTGGCCTTATCTGGCAACAGAGCATTTATATGGTGTGGGCCAGCTATGTGCTGCTGTATGTGGCCACCGGTCTGACTCTGTTCTCTGCCTATGATTACTTTAAAGCTGCCTGGGACGACCTGACCCGCAGCGAGTAGCGACGAATTGCCGGTAAAACCGCATTTGCGCATAAAAAGTATGCGAACAGCTGCAAAAAGTGTAAAACCAGTTGACTGGGCGGCAGCGAGCATTAAAATGCTGCCCATATCAAAGACATGCATGGCGCGTTAGCAAAGTGGTTATGCAGCGGATTGCAAATCCGTTTAGTCCGGTTCGATTCCGGAACGCGCCTCCATATTCTATCTCGAAAACGTCTACGCCCGGGTGGTGAAATCGGTAGACACAAGGGATTTAAAATCCCTCGCTCGTAAGGGCGTGCCGGTTCAAGTCCGGCTCCGGGCACCATTCTTCCTCTTTTTATCGCTTTCAGTGATATACGTACTCAGCATTCCTGCAGTTACCACTTCAGCGGCAGAGCCTGTAAAATCGGCATCTTCTCTTCAGCAGGGCAAACAGCTTCCCTGCACTCGAAAACCTCATCTGTTTGAGTCATACTAGGTGGCAATTGGAGCAGTACCCTGTTTGATGTTACTCATTACTGTGTGTGACTGTAAGGGCAGAAGAAGAATGCTGTCATTAACGGGTAGCCTGCTTTTTACATGTTTTATCGCTTCGTATGAATAACGAAGCAACATAAGGAGTATCTGTTTTTTTAAGTTCAAATAAACAATGGATATGTAGTGTTAGTGTGTTAGCAGTTCGAGGTAAATAAATGCCATCTTTAAATTTTGAAAATGCAAAGCAAGAGTTTCGTGATTACTACAACGAAAACTATGACTTGTTAGATGGAGCCATGAATTCATTTGTTACCTTGATTAATTCACTGATAAGAAACTCTAGCGACATAACGATATCTAAAATAGAAGGTCGCGTTAAAGAAAGAAATGAATCTATAAAGAAATTCAGCAGTAAGTACAGAGCTGCCCTGGAAGAAAAAGATCATGAGTACAGAATCATTGACCATATATCAGACCTGATAGGAGTTCGAGTAGTCTGCTTGTATGAAGATGATATTGAGAAGATAAAAGATCTGCTGTGCGCGCACTTTGAAGTAGTTGATATTACAGACAAGATAGCCCAGATTGAAAGCACTGAAAATTACTTCGGGTATAAAGGTCTGCACCTTGATCTGAAGTTGAACGAGCAGAGAAGAACACTCCCCGAGTATTCCAAGTTTTTTGACTTTGGTTTTGAGATCCAAATCAGGACAATAATTCAGGATTCATGGAGCGTGCTTGATCATAAGATTAAGTATAAGAAATCCATTCCCAACTCTCTGAAGAGAAGAATTAATTCGCTGGCAGCATTGTTTGAAGTGGCAGATCGGGAGTTTCGTGAAATTCGTAACGCAACAGAAGCGATACTGCAGGCTGAAGATTTAACTCAAGAACAAATTGCCAAAGAAACTGACCTTGTTCAGGTAGGTGAATCAAACTCTAAAACCAAAACCTACATTCTGAATGCATTCAGTTTCCTGAAAATTGCTAACCACTTTTTCCCGGATTTCTACTTTGAACCACACAAGGTAGACGGGTTTACTGAAGAAATTGTTTCACTAAAGAAAGGCATTACCCGTGGCAAGTTTAATTTCTACTTAAGGGAAAACATAGCCACAGTCAAAAAGTACAAAGAGTTCTTTGAAAATAAAAACACAGGTGAAACGCTAAACCCATACACAATGATCAGACATTGTCTTTATCTGGGTGATAAAGAAGCCTTCTCCCATCTTTTGAGCAGCCATGTAATGGAAGCATTTGAAGAATGGCTGGCAGAAAACGGTTAACTGAGTGGAGATTTATTACTCCCGGCAATACACGCATCCATTTCCTTAAACAGCGCCTCTAGCTGCTGATGCACCAGCTCGGTTTTGCTGCCGCTGGGTGGCAGGGCGGCGTAGTGCTGGCTGTTAATGCCCATGGGATCAAAGCGGGACAGCTCAATGCGGCGAAAATGGTAGGTGGTGCCGGATACCTTTTCCAGCAGGGTCAGCTCATAGCGTATATAGTCCTGCACCGGCAGCACGCCATAAAGCCGGGTGTTGTTGCTTATGATGCCGCTGGCGTTAAGCATGTCGCGGCCGGCATAGCGAATTACCGGCTCGTCACTGCTTTGAGGTTGCATCAGTTGCTCTGCACACTGCATTGCCTGATCCTGGCTATAAGGCGTTTTTGCATAAAAGGTGAGGGCGGCCAGCCTGGGTGGCTTGCTCTGAGTAATGCTGACACCCGGGCTGTTTTCGTTTATCGGTGCGGAGGCGTCTTGCAGCAAAGAGGGCATTTGAGCGCAGCCGGTAAGCAGCAGCAGGGGCCAGATCCGAAGTAATGGTTGCATGTTTAACCTCTGAGTGAGCGGGCACCATAACCCAAGTTTGCTGAATAAGTGTGGCCCCGGCGACGTAGTGAAACAAATTATGCTGTAAAATTGTGCTCACATGGTTACAAGCGGCAGCGGCTCAGGCTATTATTGAAGCAGGAAGTCACCAAGAGTTAACTGTTATTTATGCGCTTTATGTCCACTTTTGTCGCGCCAAGCCTTTTTTTAACCACTTTACTTATGTCTGGTACCGCTTTCAGCTATAACCATGGATCAATAGAAAATGTGGTTGCGTCATATGGGGCGTTGGCTGAGGTTCGCATGAGGCCCTACTTCATGCGTGCCGAAGTCAGCTATCCGCCCAAAGACATAGTACTGCTGGCCACCAAGGAAGAAAAAGCCCTGGAGCTGTGGGCCCGCAATGAGGGTGAAAATTTTACTTTTATTCGCAGCTACCCGGTGCGCAAGGCCAGTGGCGGCCCTGGTCCCAAGCTGCGTGAAGGTGACAAACAGGTGCCCGAGGGCATTTATCGTATTACCCATCTTAACCCCAACAGCCGTTTTCATCTGTCGATGCGGCTTAATTATCCCAATTCTTACGATCTAATGCGCGCCGCCAAGGAAGGGCGAACCGATCCGGGTGGTGATATTTATATTCACGGCAAAGCCGAGTCGGTGGGGTGTCTGGCTGTGGGTGATATTGCCATTGAAGAGCTGTTTGTGCTGGTCAATCAGATTGGCGTGGAAAACACCTCAGTGGTGATTGCGCCTCACGATCCGCGCCGGGAGCCATTAAATGGCTTTGCGGCCAATCTTCCTCGCTGGGCGGTGGAGCTGTATGCGAATATTTCCAAAGAGTTTGCCCGTTTTCCGCGTAATCAGGATATCTGATTTCAGGTGCTAAGCTTTCGGCTATCACACTGGTGACTAAAATAATCTGCTTAATGGCATGTGCATGCTGGTAAGCACCTGCCTGCTATTGCTTAATATGCGGGCAAAAGGACTCAGGAGACAGAATGTTTGCATCAAAAATAAAAAAACGGGTACAGGATCTAGAACAGCAGCTGGCTGCCCAGGTTGCAGAGTATGAAACCCGTATTGCCGCACGGGAAAGCGAGCTGGCCGGACTGCGTGAAGAGCTGGCTCAGGTACAGAGAGAGCAACGCAGCTGCCGTGGTCTGACACAGGCGGCGCTGAAAGGCAGTGATATGTTGCAGGCTATTCGTGCCGGCATGGTCACCAATGCGGAAAGCCTGCTGGAGGAGCGTGAAAAACTGACGGCCATGGAAGGCGTCTTTGAACAAACTTATCAGGCAACGGATGTATTGAAACAGCGTTCAGCTGTGATCCACAGTGAGGTGTCACACAGTGCGGAAAGTGCCGCCATTCTTACCGATACGGCTGGTCAGATCAGTAACTTTGTCTCCGTCATTCAGGAAATTTCCGAACAAACCAATCTGCTGGCGCTGAATGCTGCCATTGAAGCGGCCCGGGCCGGCGAGCAGGGCCGGGGGTTTGCGGTAGTCGCGGATGAAGTGCGCAACCTGGCCAGTAAGGCTCATGAGGCAAGCGGCAACATCAATACGCTGGTGCAAAAAGTGCTGGAACAAAGCCGGGCTATTCATGTGTCGGTCAATGAATCTGTTACCAGTACAAACGAAATTGCTTCTTCAGCACAGCAAATTGATGATGTTACCCGGGAAGTCGTCACTCAGGCCGAAGCCATGCGGCAGGTCATTCAGCGCAATGCTGCAGTGGCATTTCTGGAGGCGGTTAAACTCGATCATGCAGTCTGGAAAAGTGATATTTATCAGCGTATTGAGCAACATCAGTTTGATGATCCGGTGTCCACGCATCATGAATGCCGGCTGGGCAAATGGTATTACGAAGGACGGGGAGCGCGCCTTTACAGCCACCTGTCATCTTTCCGCAGCCTGGAAAGCAGCCATCAGCAGGTGCATCAGCAGGGGGCGCTGGCCCTGCAGGCGTTTGCCGCAGGCAATGTTGAAGAGGGTCTGGCTTGCCTGCAGGAAATGGAATCTGCCAGCCTGCTGGTGACCCGCAGACTGGAAACGCTGGGTGCTGAAGTGATCAGCGCTTTTTGAGCCGGGCGTAAAGCGTGGTGCGGCTGATATTGAGTTGTCGGGCAGCCTCGCTGATGTTGCCGTTGCAGGCGTTCAGCACCTGCTGAATGCGCTGCTCGGTGGTGGTTTTCAGATCCTGGCCGGCCGTTTGGCCCGTGACGTTGACAACCGGCAACTCAGGCAGGTGATGTGTTTCAATCTGCCTGCCATCAGCGAGGATCCCCGCTACCTCCAGCACTTGCCTGAGCTGGCGAATGTTTCCCGGCCAGGGACAGGCATGGAGCTTGTCCATTATGCTCTCAGCCAGCCTGATGTCAGGGCCGTGCAGCTCTCGCAACAGCTGTGCGGTCAGCGCCTCGAAATCGGCTCTGGTATACTCGCGCAGCGGCGTTAGGGTATGCTTGTAGCCGTTTAACCTAAAGTACAAATCTTCCCTGAAACTCCCGTCGGCGACCATGACCTCAAGGTTTTTATGGCTGGCGGCAATCACGCAAAAGTCTACCGGCACCGGCTGATGGCAGCCCAGCGGCACCACGGTTTTTTCCTGTAATACCCGTAACAGCCGGGTTTGTGCCGGCAGCGGCAGCTCGCCAATTTCATCCAGAAATAAAATACCCTGATGTGCTGCTCTGATATAGCCCGGGCGGCCTTCTTTGTGGCTGCCGGTAAAAGCACCGGCGGTGTGCCCGAACAGTTCGGCTTCAATCAAATCGGTGGGTAGGGCACCACAGTTAACGGCAATCAGCGGGCCCTTGGCGCGCTGGCTTTGCTGGTGCAGCCGGCGCACCAGATGATCCTTGCCGGTGCCGGTTTCACCTTGTAGCAACAAGGGCACGCCATGGTTCAGCAACTTAAGAGCGGCATGGTCGGCGGAAGGCGGTGTCACCGGGCGGGGGCGGCCCGGGCTGCTGCGTCTGCTGAGCAGTGCCATGCCATCACCCCAGGGGGTAAGCTCACCCTGGCGCAGCTGACTGAGCAGGGCGGCAGGATCAAGGCGGGGTAACCACTGGCGGGCGCGGCGATTGGCCCCCAGCAGGCGGCCGTCTTCCCGCAGGGCAATCAGCGCCGACCAGGGCTGTTGCAGGCCGGCGGCATCATTGGCCAGGTTCAGCAGCCAGCAGGCATCCTGCTGCTCACTGACCAGGGCATTTTCCATGGTCAGGGCCATCAGCCGGGCGGTCATCAGCATATCGCTGCTGTGTTTGCCGGCCTCACTGGAAATATCAATCACACCCAGCAGCTCGCCGGTGGGGGAAAACACCGGACTGGCACTGCAGCTGATGCTGTGATTGGCCTGCATATAGTGTTGCTCACCCAGAATGGACACTTCCTGCTGCTCCGAGAGTGCGGTGCCAATGGCATTGGTGCCCATGGTCTGCTCGTGCCAGCGGGCACCGGTGGCCAGTGCCAGCCGGCGGGCACGGGTAGAAAAGCGGCTGTCGCCGGTGCTGAGCAAAATGGTGCCGTCGGCATCGGCAAACAGCAGCCGGCAATCCCGGCCTTGCTGCCATTGTTCAAACAAGGGCATGGCCTTTTGTACCAGGCTTAACAAATGCCGGTGGCGTTGTTGTTGCTGGCGCAAATCCGCCGGGCTCAGGCAGTCGGGATCGGCCTGAAAGTGAGGCTGCAGGCCAAAACCCTGGCTGCGTTGCCAGGAGCGGGTCAGCAGCGCGGTGGGCTGCTCGCCAAAAGTCAGATATTGCATGGTCATGATTTTCGCCTGTCCGGAAACTGAACACTTGCACTGAACACCCGTACACTTTTACCACAGTGTGCCGGCATTAAACCGGCTGGCAGTGATAATCAGTGTAACCCGCAATGCCTTCAAGGATAAGGCTTGCCGTTGCTTTTGTTATTAAAATGTAAATTTGGCATTGGCTTTGCAATACAAATAACGACTGAAACTATCAGCAAGGAGAGCAATATGATTTATCAGCAACCTGGCCAGGCCGGTGCCATTGTTAATTTCAAGCCCCGTTATCAGAACTTTATCGGTGGCGAATGGACGGCCCCGGTGAAAGGCCGTTATATGGAAAATACCTCACCGGTTAATGGTGCCGTATTTTGTGAAGTGCCCCGCTCTGACGAAGCCGACGTTGATCTGGCAGTAAAAGCCGCCACACAGGCGTTTGCCAGCTGGGGCAGCACACCGCCGGCGGAGCGGGCCAACCTGATGCTGCGCATTGCCGATCGCATTGAGCAGAACAAAGAGATGCTGGCCGTGGCCGAGACCTGGGATAACGGCAAGGCGGTGCGCGAAACCCTGGCCGCTGATATTCCCCTTGTGGTGGATCATTTCCGTTATTTTGCCGGCGCCATTCGTGCACAGGAAGGCAGCGCCGCCGAGCTGGACGGCACCACGGCTGTGTATCACTTTCGTGAGCCGGTGGGAGTAGTAGGGCAGATTATTCCCTGGAACTTTCCGCTGCTGATGGCAGCCTGGAAGCTGGCCCCGGTGCTGGCGGCAGGTTGCTGCACCGTGCTCAAGCCCGCCGAGCAGACCCCGGCCTCCATTCTGGTATTAATGGAGCTGATTGGCGACCTGTTGCCCCCCGGCGTGATCAACGTGGTCAACGGTCTGGGGCCGGAAGCAGGTGAAGCCATTTTGCGCCACCCCGGCATTGCCAAGCTCGCCTTTACCGGTTCTACCCCTGTGGGTCAGCACATTCTCAAGGCGGCAGCCGAGCGGCTTATTCCGTCCACCGTGGAACTGGGCGGCAAGTCTCCTAACATCTTTTTTGAAGATGTGCTGCGCCATGAGCCCGAGTTTGTGGACAAATGCATTGAGGGCATGCTGCTTACCTTCTTTAACCAGGGGGAAGTGTGTACCTGTCCGTCCCGGGCGCTGGTGCAAGAAAGTATTTATGACGAATTTATGGAGCGGGTGCTGGCCCGGGGCCGTGAAATCAAGCAGGGTAACCCGCTCGACACCGAGACGCAGGTAGGGGCGCAGGCTTCACGGGAGCAGTTCGACAAAATTCTCGGCTACATGGAAATTGGCCGCTCTGAAGGGGCACAAATGCTGCTGGGCGGACAGGCCAACTCCATCAGCGGGCTGGAAAACGGCTTTTATATTCAGCCCACCATTTTCCAGGGCCGCAATAACATGCGGGTGTTTCAGGAAGAGATCTTTGGTCCGGCGGTGGGAGTTACCACCTTCAAGGACGAGGCCGACGCGCTGGCCATTGCCAACGACACCGAGTTTGGCCTGGGGGCGGGCGTCTGGACCCGGGATGTGAACCGCGCCTATCGCATGGCCCGGGGCATTCAGGCCGGCCGGGTGTGGATGAACTGCTATCACGCCTATCCTGCCCATGCCGCCTTTGGCGGCTACAAGAAGTCGGGCATCGGCCGGGAAACCCACAAAATGATGCTGGATCACTATCAGCTCACCAAGTGCATGCTGGTCAGCTACAGCAGCAATCCCCTGGGTTTCTTCTAAACCATGATGCGGCACCGCAAGGCCGGTGCCGCCATGGCTTGTTAATCAGCAACAATGATAGAGGCCAAGGCCTCAGGCAAGGAGCAATAACATGAGCACAGCAACTTTCTTTATGCCCTCGGTAAACCTGATTGGCGATGGTGCCCTGGATCAGGCCGTTAATCATGTCAGTGAGTCGGGCTTTCGTCATGCCCTGATTGTGACCGACAAACCGCTGGTAGAGCTGGGTTATGCCGGTCAGCTGCAGCAGGCTCTGGCCGGTAAGGATATTCAGGCCAGTATTTTTGATGGTGTGCAGGCCAACCCCACTACCGGTAACGTGGAAGCGGGTCTGGCCATTCTTAATCAGAACCAGTGCGATTTTGTTATTTCTCTGGGGGGCGGCTCGCCTCATGATTGTGCCAAGGCCATTGCGCTGGTGGCCAGTAACGGCGGTGATATTCGCGATTATGAAGGGGTAGACAAGTCGGCCAAGCCCCAGCTGCCGCTGGTGTCCATTAACACCACCGCCGGCACCGCCTCGGAAATTACCCGTTTCTGCATTATTACCGATGAGAATACCCATATTAAAATGGCCATTGTTGATAAGCACGTCACCCCGGTGCTGTCGGTAAATGACCCCTTCCTGATGAAAAACATGCCGGCTTCGCTGACCGCTGCCACCGGCATGGACGCGCTCACCCATGCGGTGGAAGCTTATGTATCTACCGCGGCCAACCCCATCACTGATGCCTGCGCTATCAAGGCCATTAATCTGATCAGTGACAACCTGGCCAATGCCGTAGAAAACGGCAGCAATATGGAAGCCCGCAACAACATGGCTTACGCCCAGTTGCTGGCGGGCATGGCCTTTAACAACGCCTCACTGGGCTATGTGCATGCCATGGCGCACCAGCTGGGTGGTTTTTATGACTTGCCCCATGGCGTGTGTAACGCTGTGCTGCTGCCCCATGTGCAGCGCTTTAACAGCCGGGTGGCCGCTGTGCGCCTGACCGAGGTGGCTGCCGCTCTGGGTGAAGAGGTACAGGGGCTGTCGCCGGAGCAGGGTGCTGATCGCTGCATTGCGGCCATTGAGCGTCTGGCCCGCCAGGTGGGCATTCCTGCCGGTCTGCGTGACCTCAAGGTGAAAGAAGAAGATTTTGCCGAGCTTGCCAGCAATGCCATGAAAGACGCCTGTGGTCTTACCAATCCGGTGCAGCCCACTCATGAAGAAGTGGTGGGTATTTTTAAAGCCGCGTTCTGAAGAAGCGTTTAGCAAACTGTTTGCCGGGCTGTTGGCCCGGCTTTTTTATTGAGGCCGCAAACTGCGCCCCTGGCGCTGGCTCAATATTTACTGGCGGCAATATTTGCGATCAGCGGGTGTTAACAGCAGGGTACTTTTAGCTCTCTGCTGCGTATTTGTTGCGGACGTCTGTCTGCACTGAAACAAAAATGACTTTGTTCCTGCTGTTTGGCTGCCTGCTTGGCGGAACTGGCCAGCAGCGCCACATCGCCGTGCGAATGGCAGTATTGCGGATCCGGCTGCACCACGCCAATGGCAATGCCCAATAGTGAATAGCACTGCAGCTCACCATTGCGGTTGCGGGCGACCATGCCCCGGCGCAGCCGGTCTTCGGGCCGGTAAAAGTCGATAATTTCCTCATCAAAGCGGCTGATCACTTCATGACACAGGCTTTGCCAGTCACAACCTGCATCAAATACCGCTACAAAGTCGTCACCCCCCACATGGCCCAGAAACTGATCCTGCTTTCCTATAATTTGTTGCAGCAGCTCAGCTACCCATTGCAGCACCTTGTCGCCCTGGGCATAGCCATACACATCGTTGTAAGGCTTGAAGTGATTAAGATCGAAATAGGCCACATAAAACGGCTGCGCTTGCTGCAATGCCTGATCAATCTTTCGGTAGATGGGCACGTTACCCGGCAGCTGGGTAAGCGGATTGGCATAGCGGGCCTGCATTAAACGCTGTTCGGTCATGGTGCGTAACAGACCGCGCACCGACCCGAGGCCATGGTAATGGCCGTTGCTGGTCACAATAAAATGCTGATGGGTGCCCATGTTGTCATCGTCAGTAATAAGGTAACTCACCTGCTCCAGAGGCGTATGCCGGTCAACGATGATCGGGTGTTTGTCCATGGCCCGCGCCACCGGTTTATTGGCATACAGTGCCCGGCCAAAAGGAGTGGAATACAGCTCCATTACCCGGGCGCGGTGCAACATGCCTGCCGGCATGCCCTGCGCCAGTACTGGAATGGAGTGCAGTCTGTCATCAGCCCGCAGCCGTTCAAAGGCCTTTTCCAGCGGGTCATTAATATCCATGGCGACGGCATTACGGATCAGGCACTCTATGGTTTCCTGACTATGCGAAAGCAACTGACCGGTGCTTTTGGGCACATAACCGGGCACCTCGCTGATGGGCTCGGCCGCGGGCCGGCCCAGCCAGAACCCCTGGCAATAATATATGCCCATGGCCTGCAATTGCTCCAGCTCGGCCCGGGTTTCAATGCCTTCGGCTATCACTTTTGAGTCCATGCTGCGAGCCAGCGCCACTATGCTCTGTACAAACTCCCGCTTCACGGGATCCTGATCCAGCCGCTGAATAAAATGCTGGTCAATTTTTACAAAGTCGGGCTGCAGCTCCGACCATAGTTTCAGCCCGGAATAACCGGCACCCAAATCATCAATGGCCACGCGAAAGCCCAGCTGACGGTAATGTGTCAGCGCGGCTTTCAGGCCGTTGGTGTCTTGCACTGCATCCTGCTCGGACAGCTCAATCACAATTTGCTCGGGAGCGATTTTCAGCGCCTCAGCCAGACGGCGGGTAGAGCCTTTGGGGTGGCGATGATCAAGCAACACATTGGGATTCACATTCACAAACAGGCTGCCGCTCATGCCCAGCCGGTGATATTGCAGTAATGCGGCCCGGCGGCAGGCCAGATCCAGCTCCGACAGCAGATTAGACTGACGTGCCTCGGCAAACAGCGCCGTCGGCATTTCCAGTGCGTGGCCTTCGGGGCCGCGGATCAGGGCCTCATGACCCAAAATACGCCGGGCCCGCACGTCAATAATGGGCTGAAACACGGGGCGCAGGCGCTGTTCAGCAATCAGCTCGTTGATAGGACTGCCAGGGACGGAAAGAGTGAGCATAACGTTAATGGAAGTGTAACTGTTGATAAGCACACTCTATGGCACTGTTATGACTCTGATATGACAGTGCCCTGTTTATGGGTCAGTAAGATATCAGTGCCTGCAGAGGTTGCCGGCTTTTATAAAGCTGTGGCCCTGTGCCTTCCCGGGTGAAATACAGATGACCGTCTTTGCCCAGGGCGATGGCTTCAAACTGGCCGGTTTCGTTTAGCCGAAAACGGACTCCTTCTGCTTCAGCCACTCTGTTATCACGCACCGGATAGACCCAGGCAAAGGCACGTCTGTCCCACAGGTTGCGGCTGTATCCCACCAGCAGCAGGGTTTGGCTGGCGGTATCAAAGTCGGCACCGGTAACCAGCATTTGCGTATTCAGCCGCTGCCATTCGGTGATTTCGGTGGCCCGTGAATCTGGTATCAGACGATAAATGGCGCTGTGCTGATCCAGCCAGCGTTTGGTCAGCAGCCAGAGCTCGCCATTGACCATGGCCAGGGCTTCGGCATCGAAATTATGCTGATGGGAAGGGGGCTGAAAGTTGTGCTGCTCCTGGTAACGGACCGGCAACTCTGTGAGATCACCGCCGTTTACCGGCACCGCCAGCACGCGCAGATCCCGGCGCTTGCCGCCATTGTTGCCGGTATCGGCAATATAAAGGGTATTGTTATTCTGAGTAATGTCTTCCCAGTCACGGTTGCTGGCGGCCACCGGCATACGGCTGAGCAGCCGGCCCTTGTCGTCAAGCATAAACAGCTCGGCCGTATTGCCGCTGTCGTTATGGCTGACAAAACCGCCGTTCAGGGCCACCAGGCCGGAGCTTTCCTGCAGGTCAGACGGAAAGCCGGCTACCGGCATCAGCATCAAGCGCCGGTCACCGGCTCCGGCACAGGCGGTCAGCAGTAATAAACACATAGTAATGATGATGCGCTGCATGATGTGGCTCCTGCCTGAAAAAGTGATGGCTTTCAAAGTTTCTGTAAAGGCACTGTTAATCAATAAGGCCTGCTGTTAATAAGCATTATAAGCAATAAATATGTCTGCTTTTATTTTTTAAATCAGGTCATTCTTTCATCGTAAAGCTGATAAGCTGCGCGCGTATTTTTTATCCTTATATGAATAAAGGAGGTGAGTGAGTGGCCAAAGGGGTTGCATTATCGGTGTTTTCGTCGGTGTTATTTGCGCTGCTTTATTACTATGCCAGCCTGATGACACCCATGAGCGGAGAGGTAGTATTTGGCTGGCGCATGCTGCTGACCATGCCCTGCCTGGGGCTGTTTCTGCTGTACAGTGGAGACTGGCGACTGGTAACTGCGCTGCTTGCTCAGCTGAAAACCCGTCCGGTAATCTGGGTTGGCCTGCCGCTCTCCTCGGCGCTGGTGGGAGTACAACTGTGGATTTTTATGTGGGCACCCATTAATGGCCGGGGGCTGGCAGTGTCGCTCGGCTATTTTATGATGCCACTGGTGCTGGTACTGGTTGGCCGGTTTTTATATCAGGAGCGGCCCAGCCGGCTGCAGTGGCTGGCGGTGGCCTGTGCCGCCTTCGGGGTTGGTAATGAGCTCTGGCATGCAGGCGGCGTGTCATGGGAAACCATGGTCGTTGCCATTGGTTATCCGCTCTATTTTGTCTGGCGGCGCTGGCTCGGAAACGACAATCTGGGCGGCCTCTGGTGCGATATGCTGCTGATGTTGCCGGTGGCGGCCTGGTTTGTGATGGCATCCGGCTCGCCTTTTGCCACCTTTGCCGACAGACCGGTGCTGTATATTCTGGTGCTGGGTCTGGGTATGATCAGCGCCCTGGCACTGGCCTGTTATATTCTTGCCAGCCGTCAGCTGCCATTCAGTCTGTTTGGCCTGTTAGGCTATGTGGAGCCGGTGCTGTTGGTGGTGGTGTCTTTGGTACTGGGAGAAACCATTGCCGATGAAGAGTGGGTGACCTTTATTGCCATCTGGGTTGCTGTGGGGCTGCTGATCCTGGAAGGGGTGCGCAAAATGCTGGCCTTTCGCCGCTATCCGTTCCGTCAAAGTGCCCGTCATCAGACCTAAAAAAAGCGCCGTCAGGCGCTTTTTTATTAACCCTGTTATCAGGCCGTGGCCGGTGCCCGCTCGCTGTCGTTATCGGCAGCAAACACGGCTTCGTCGGTTTGCCCCAGCAGCTTGCTGCTGATGGTGCCGGCAGTCATGGAGCCGTTCACATTGAGGGCGGTGCGGGCCATATCGATCAGCGGTTCAATGGAGATCAGCAGGGCCGCCAGCGCCACCGGCATGCCCATAATGGGCAGCACTATCAGGGCCGCAAAGGTAGCACCGCCGCCCACACCGGCCACGCCGAAAGACGCCAGGGTGATCACGCCCACCAGGGTGGCCAGCCACAAGGGATCCAGCACATCAATGCCCATGGTGGGGGCTATCATCACTGCCAGCATGGCCGGATAAATGCCGGCGCAGCCGTTCTGACCAATGGTGGCACCAAAAGAGGCTGAAAAGTTGGCAATGCTCTCGGGCACGCCCAGTTTCTGGGTTTGCGCCTGCACGTTCAGCGGAATGGTGGCGGCACTGGAGCGGCTGGTAAAGGCAAACGCCAGTACCGGCCATACCTTGGTAAAAAAGCGCTTGGCATTGACACCTGCGATGCTCAGCAACACACCGTGCACCACAAACATAATGGCAATAGCCAGGTAAGACGCCACCAAAAAGCCGGCCAGACTGACCACATCCTGCAGGTTGGAGCCGGCAATCACCTTGGTCATCAGCGCCATTACGCCAAAGGGGGTCAGTTTCATCACCAGCCGCACCAGCCGCATAATCAAGGCCTGCAGGGCTTCAATGCCGCCCACCACACGTTTGCCCAGGTCCGGCTCGTCTTTCAGCAGGGTCAGTACGGCCAGTCCCAGGAACACCGCAAAAATCACCACGCCAATAATGGAAGTGGGGCTGGCACCTGTCATGTCGGCAAAGGGGTTGCGCGGAATAAAAGACACCAGCAGTTGCGGCACAGACAAGTCCGCCACACTGGCCACGGTGGCTTCCAGATGCTCGGCACGGGCCAGTTCACGGGCTCCCTGCACCAGATCGGCGGCACTCAGACCAAAGGAATAGGTGACGAACACGCCCACCAGCGCCGAAATGGCAGTGGTAAACAGCAATATGCCCAGGGTCATTACACTGATTTTGCCCAGTGAGGTGGCGTTATGCAGCCGGGCTACGGCACCCAGAATGGACACCAGCACCAGCGGAATGACGATCATCTGCAGCAGTCGCACATAGCCGGCACCTACCACGTTTACCCACTCCAGGGTGCGGGTGATGGTATCGGCGCTGTACAGCAACTGCATGGCAAAACCGGCGGCCACACCAAACACCAAGCCGGTAAGCACCTGGCGGGAAAGGGACTGACCCCGGCGGGCCAGCTTGCCCAGAACCAGCATCAGCAACACAAAGATCGTCAGATTGACGAGCAGGGTCAGCATGAAGACTCCAAATGTCAGAAAAATATAGGGAACCAAGTAATGCTAACAGCACAATTCACTGTGCTGTTAATCCGTTTGGTTATGGCTTATGAAAAATAGCGTAACAAGGGTATTTTTGCAGAATTTATAACCATTGGTAAAGCGGGGTCTGGTGTCAGACTCCGCGAATAGCAGTTAACGCAAACGCTCCAGCAGGCTGGCACTGGCATAACCATCGGCGGTCAGGCCTTTGGCTTGTTGCCAGGCCCGAATCGCGGCCATGGTGTTGGGGCCAATGACACCGTCAGTCCCTTTGGTATTAAATCCCTGCTCGGTAAGGCGCTGCTGCAGCTCGCGCTTTTCGGTACGGCTGAGGGCACGTTCGTGGCGGGGCCAGTGTTGTTTAAAACCACTGCTGCCGGCAATTCTGTCAGCAAGATGTCCTACGCCCATGGCGTAAGAGGTGGCATTGTTGTAACGCTTGATCACATAGAAGTTGTTAAATACCACAAAGGCGGGGCCTTTGGCCCCGGCGGGTACCAGTACTGCCGCCTCGCCAATGTCTGGCAGGGCCTGGCCGTTTGCCTGCTTAATGCCTTGCTGCTGCCAGTAGGATACCGGCCGGCGGTTTTGCTGATCTGCCCGGGTATAGTCAAAGTTATCCGGCAGTATGACTTCCAGTCCCCAGGGCATGCCTGCCTGCCAGCCGAAGCGGGACAGATAATAGGCTGCAGAGGCCAGGGCGTCAGTGGGATCATCACTCCAGATGTTACGCTTGCCGTCACCGTCAAAGTCCTGGGCGTATTCCAGATAACTGGTGGGCATAAACTGGGTGTGGCCCATGGCACCGGCCCAGGAGCCGCGCATGTCTTTTACGCTCACATCACCGGCCTGCAGAATTTGCAGAGCGGCGATCAGCTGCGCTTCGGCAAAGTCCCGGCGGCGACCTTCAAAGGCGAGCGTGGCCAGGCCTTCAATGGTGGGCGTATTGCCGCGATAGCTGCCATAGTTGGTTTCCATGCCCCAGATCGCCAGCACCACTTCAGCTTCCACGCCATAGCGTTGCTCTATTTGTGCCAGCACCGGGGCCAGCGTCTGATGTTTGCTTTTACCGGTACTGATACGGGTATCAGAGACGGCAGTATCAAGATATTCCCAGATCTGGCGGGTAAACTCCGCCTGACCCCGATCCAGTTTAATTACCTGCTGATTCAGGTCGATATTGTTAAAAGCGGCATCAAACAGGGATGGCTCAATCCCCTTTGCCAGGGCCCGGCGGCGAAAGTCGTCGCGCCAGGCAACAAAATTCTGCTGCTCGGCGGTAGTGGCAGCGGCGGTGTTGGGCAAGTCAGATGCTGGTTGTGGTGAAGGGCTGGCATGGCTGGCACAGCCACCCAGCAAAGCAGCGGCAACCAGGCTGGCTGCAAGAGTGGTTTTTAGCATGATTTATTCCCGTGAAACTGATGAACAACAGCTTATCGAATCGATAAATATTTGAAAGTGGCTAGAATAGCGCAAATCCGTGGTCAGGCGCAGATCCGCTGACACAGCTTTGTTATGATATTTGCGCACTATCAAAGAGTGAGCTTGTATTCGGAGTTGTCATGTATTTAAGCAGAGACTACCAGGAAACCGATTTCAGCAGCCTGGAGCTGATTTATCACGATGCCGTGATGGGGCAGGGGCGACGCGGATACAGCGATGAGCAGGTACAGGTGTGGGCGGCGTTTCCTTACCTCTATCGGGATAACTTCAGCCGCCTTATTCGCAGTGGCTATACTCGAGTGATGACGCTGCATAACATTCCCGTGGCCTTTGCTACCCTGAATCCCGATAACTATCTGGCACTGGTTTATGTGCTTGAGCAGCACTCGGGCAGGGGGCTTGCAAGCCGTTTGTGCGGCGAAATTGAGCAGGAAGCCCGTCGTCGCGGCGTGGATTGTCTTACGACGGATGCCAGCGTATTGTCGCGCCCCATGTTTGAGCAGCGGGGATTTGTGTTGATAGACCAGCAGCAAGTGTGCAAAGCCGGGCTGACCTTTACCCGTTTTATTATGGAAAAAAAGCTGGGCTGAACGCCCCTTGCCCGGCTGGCGAAACGCCTGGCTTTGCCGCACAATAACGCCGCCGTCAGGCGGCTTGTTATTTATAAACCGGGAGAACCTTCAGTGGCCATGCCAAAAGACACCTACTATCTTACCGCTCACTGCCCGGGCAACCTGGGCACCGTGGATGTAGTCACCCGCTATCTGCGCGAGCAGGGCTGCTATGTGGTGGAGATGCAGACCTTTGACGATGTGCTGAGCCGCCACTTTTTTATTCGTGTTGAATTTCGTCCGCCCACGGAGCACGCTTTTGATGAAGTCGCGTTCAGGGCGGGCTTTGCGCCCCGGGCTGAAGGGTTTGATATGCAATGGCAACTTACTGCCCGCCAATACCGGCCCAATGTGGTGGTGATGGTGTCACGGCTGGATCACTGTCTGAATGATCTGCTGTATCGTTATCGCACCGGGCAGCTGGCGATGGAAATTCCTGCCATTATCTCCAATCATTCCGACTTACAGCGGCTGGCCGACTGGCACCATATTCCCTATTATCACCTGCCGGTAAATGATGATAACCGCACCGAGCAGGAAGCCCAAGTAATGAGCATAGTACGGGAATGCGAAGCAGATCTGGTGGTGCTGGCCCGTTATATGCAGATGCTGAGCCC
Source organism: Oceanimonas sp. CAM02 (assembly GCF_032842915.1). NCBI lineage: Bacteria > Pseudomonadati > Pseudomonadota > Gammaproteobacteria > Aeromonadales > Aeromonadaceae > Oceanimonas > Oceanimonas sp. CAM02. The sequence goes on along the minus strand of NZ_JAWJBK010000021.1, from coordinate 48,041 downwards.
GGCCATGAGCGCCGAGCTGACCGGCCGTGCCATTAATATTCACCATTCACTGCTGCCGGGCTTTAAAGGGGCCAACCCTTATCATCAGGCTTATGATAAGGGCGTTAAACTGGTGGGAGCTACGGCCCATTATATCAATAATGAGCTGGATGAAGGCCCGATTATTACTCAGGGCGTGGAAGTGGTGGATCATAGCCATTATCCCGAGCAGCTGATTGCCAAGGGTAAAGACATAGAATGCATTACCCTGTCCCGGGCGGTGCAATATCACATAGAACAAAGGGTGTTTCTGCATCAGGGTAAAACCGTGGTGTTTACCAGCTGATCGCGCTTGCGCTCATTATTTATTCAGGGAGCTTATTAATGAACAAACGGTTGCTGACCGGCGCGCTGGCGCTGTTGGTGTCCGGCTGTGCCAGTCAGCAGCCGGATCTGCCATTTACACTGACACTGGCACATATTAACGACACTCATGCTCACTTTGATGCCAGTGATGCGCCCATCACCCTGGACGGCCGTCCGCTTTATACTCGTCTGGGCGGTCATCCGCGGCTGTTGACACAGGCTAATACGCTGCGGGAGCAGGCCAAACAGCAACAGCAGCCGCTGCTGTTTGTTCATGGCGGCGATGCCTGGCAGGGTACTGGCTATTTCAAACTGAACCAGGGGGCCATGAATGCGGATATTCTGAGCCGGCTGGGGCTGGATGCCATGGTGCTGGGTAATCATGAGTTTGATATCAGCAACCAGCGACTGACGCAGTTTATTCAGAGCGTTAACTTTCCGGTGCTGGCCACTAATATAGATACCAGTACAGACCCGGCACTGAAAGATGCCGGGCTGCTGCCCTATGTGCTTTACTCCCTTGATGGTAACGATAAAGAGCGCCTTGAGAGTATGGAGGATGCAGGCCGGGATCCTGTGGTTGCCATTATCGGACTGACCCTTGAAAACATGCCGGACATTGCCCCAAACACGGGCAAGCTGGTGTTTGAACAGGAGCTCAAGGCGGCACAGAGCACGGTGAATGCGCTGCGTGCTCAGGGGGTTAAGCACATTGTTGCGGTTACCCATCTTGGACTGGAGCGGGATCAGCGTCTGGCTGCCGGTGTGAATGGCATCGATGTGATTGTAGGTGGTCATTCCCACAGTCTGCTGGGAGATTTTTCCGATCTGGGCATGGGCAAGCAACCTGACTATGCCCGGCTGGTTACCAACCCCGATGGCCGCGCTAAAACCTGTGTGGTGCAGGCAGGCCAATATGCTCAGGCCATGGGCCGGGTAACGGTCACTTTTACCAAAGACGGCCGTGTCAGCCGCTGTGAAGGTAACAATACCCTGCTTACCGATGGTCTTTTTTATACGGATATTCGTCGAACTGACGCCAGCCGGCTGAATGATGACGAGCAAGCCGCGCTTAACGGGCGGATTGCCAATGATCCGCGTCTGGCCGTAGTGCAGGAAGATAAAGCACTGCGTGAGCATATTGATGCTCAATACCGGCCAGCATTGATGGCGGCTTACGGTAAGGTCATTGGTCATGTGCCGGCCACGTTAACTCACCGCCGCTTGCCAGCCCGAGATGGCACTCAGTCTCAGGTTGCTCCTCTGGTGGCAGCCAGCCAGCTGTACTGGATCAACACGCCTCAGGTGCAGGCGGTAGCCGGCCGCAAGGCGGATATTGCACTGGTCAATGCCGGCTCGGTACGCACCAGCCTGGAACCCGGTGAGCTGAAAGAAGGCAATGTCTCTTTAGAGTTGCTGCCTTTTGCCAACCCCCTCAGTGTGGTGTCATTAACCGGCCGGCAAATAGCGGCACTGTTGCTGGAAACCATTAATGCGTCTTTGCCCGAAGGTGCTCATACCGGCCGCTTCCCCTATGTGGCGGGTCTGCGTTACGAGTTTAATGAAACCCGTAAAGACGCCGGTTTTTTGCGTTCACTGGAAGTAAATACCGACGCGGGCTGGCAACGGCTGGATCCCAATGCCAGTTATACTGTGGTGATGAACGGCTACAGTGCGTCGGGTAATGACGGCTGGAATACACTCTATGAAGCCCAGCGGGTACTGACTGACAGAACGGATCTGGCCTGGGTTAATGGCCAGTTAACCGCTTTTCCGGTTGCCCGCCTGGATAAAGCCGCGGGAGGAGCAATTCAAGTGCACTATATTAATCAGCCCCTGAATTGCCGGGCTCAGGGCGTAAAATGCAATACTGATGCCAGCGCCTTTGTAGAATATGTGCGTGATCAGCAGCCACTGCTAAGACCGCTGCGTGAAACCGGAGTAACACTGAACCGGCTGTAATCATGCACAAGAAACCCTATTTACCGCAAAAAACCTGTTTGGTGTGCGGCCGGCCGTTCAGCTGGCGAAAAAAATGGGCTAGAGATTGGGGGCAGGTTAAATATTGTTCAGAGCGCTGTCGCCGGCAGCGCTCTGCTGCGTCAGGTGCTGACACAGCAGACAGCGATAAAAGTATGCGCTAGGTGCCTATTCCAGGCCTGATCCGGACGTGGTACTGGCCGCAAGCTGCTTGTTGTTTATGTTCGAATCCTCAGTGCTGCACTATAGTCTTTTGAGTCTTTGATATAATAACAACATCAGCACAGTCGACAGGGATGACACTATGCAAACCAATCCGCTTTTCAGTTTTAGCCTTGTTTTATTACTGGTTTTTTGCGCTGCATTGCCCGCGTGGGCCGCACAGCCATTGGTCAGGCCTGAACAGGCGGTCATACTGACAGTGACCGGTAATATTGAGCGCACCAATAGCAACGGAAAGGCAATATTTGACCGCGAGATGCTGGACCAGCTGTCACAGCATGGCTTTTTTACCGGTACTCCCTGGACCGGGCAAAAACATCACTTCAGTGGTGTGCTGTTGAGCGATTTGCTGAATTATCTCGGGGCTGAAGGAGAAAATGTCCGCGTTATTGCCTTGAATGACTATCATAATGATCTCAGCATGAATATGGTGCGCAAGCATCCCTTTCTGCTGAGCACCCGGCTTGACGGAGAAATCATAACAGTCCGGGATAAAGGTCCGCTCTGGGTGATGTTACCCCTGTCGGAGCATTCTGAATATGACACCAAGCGCTATCACGAAATGCTCGTGTGGCAGGTAAAGCAGCTGGATATTCAGTGATTTCAAACTCAATCAAAATAGTGGTACTGACAGTTGCCGCACTGTTGTTTACCGTCAGCTCCATTTACAGCTACAACCGGGATCTGGATGTAGTCGGTTATGTTTCGTCTACTATCAAGGCGGTGGGCTGGGCCAGTTCCGAGCTGGAAATGGAAGTGCTGAAGTTCGATCACGCATTAACCGCAGGCACCAAAGGCGCTGATCATGTGCAACTGCGTTTCGAGTTGCTGTGGAGCCGCCTGAACACCCTTATTGAGGGAGAAGAAAGCCGGCCCATGCGTGAGCAGCCGGGCGTCATGGCAGTGCTGACGGCGCTCTTTGAGCAGTTAAAGCAATGGGAGCCCGGTGTGTATCAGCTTGCTGATAATGACCGTCAGACTGCTTTGGCACTAAGGCAGGAGCTGGAGCCATATCGTCACCTGGTCAGGGAAATTAATGTGGACAGCTTTTCCGGGGCCAATGTACAGCAACAGCTGGATATTATCGGCGATATCCGACTGCGTTCTACCATTTATCTGGGAGGATTGCTGGTCAGTGGTGCTCTGCTGCTGTGGCTGGTGATTCGGGAAAACCGGCGCAATCGCTACATGGCCTATCATGATATGCTGACCGGTCTGCCCAACCGCATTAACTTTTATCAGATGATGAACCGCGCGCTGGCACAGGCCGAGCGCAAAGGCACTACGCTGGCGGTGCATATGGTGGATTTGAACGGGTTCAAGGCCATTAATGACAGCCTGGGTCATGATGTGGGCGATAGGGTGCTTAAGGTGGTGGCATCTCGTTTGAGGCTGGCGCTGAAAGGGCAGGGCCATGTTGCCCGCCTTGGTGGCGACGAATTTGTGGTGATACAGCCCTATACCAGGCGAGAACAAGCCGAGCGCTTTGCACAGGCCATGCTGAAAGCACTGTCGGCAGACATTCGTCTGCCCGACGGTTGTTTGTCGCCCAGAGCCAGCATTGGCTCCAGCCTTTATCCCGAGCACGGTGTCTCCATGGCGGACCTGTTAAGTCATGCCGATACCGCCATGTATTATGCCAAGCATAACCCCCGATTATCGTTTCAGTTGTTTGAGCAGGGCATGGATGAACGGCGGCTGCGTAGTCAGAAGCTGGCAGTGGCGTTACAGCTGGCCATTGAGAATGACGAGTTAACACTGTTATACCAGCCCATATTTTGTCTGAAAGGTGGCAGCATCGAGTCTTTTGAGGCGCTGCTGCGCTGGCATTCTGCCGAACATGGCCAAATCAGTCCGCTGGAAGTGATTGCGGTTGCCGAACATCATGGCCTGGCCCATGTGCTGAACCAGTGGGTGCTGTTAACGGCCTGTCAGCAGCTGCGGGAGTGGCATCGCCAGGGACACACTTACCTGAAAGTAAATGTAAATATCAGTCCGGAAATTTTTATGAGCGGTGAGCTGGCCAGTACCGTTAATATCATTTTGCAGCGGGTAGGGTTGCCGGCGTCAGCACTGGTGCTGGAAATTACCGAAGACACCAGCCTGTGGGATACCGCCAGCTCGGTGGATAATCTGACTGCACTGCGCAAGCTGGGCGTGGAAATTGCATTGGACGACTTTGGCACCGGTTATTCTTCTTTCAGCCATTTGCGTCAGCTGCCGGTAAACAAGCTGAAAATAGACAAGTCTTTTGTAGCAGACTTGACCACGGATCAGCGTGCGGCGGATATGGTGGATGCCATTATTCGGCTGGCCGACAGCCTGAATATGGCGGTCACCGCCGAAGGTATTGAACTGGCAGGACAAAGAGACAGGCTTGAGCAGCTGGGCTGTGCCCATGGTCAGGGCTATTTGCTGGCACGACCCATGCCGGCAGAAAAAGTGGCGGTATGGTTACAGGAAAACCGGCAGCAGCGCTACACTCCTGCCGGCTGAATTCAGGTGCGTGTTTCCTGTTGCCGGTTTTGGCAAAATGCGGTTATCAGTCCGGCCAGTGCAGGGTAGAAGGTACTGGCAACCCGGGCTTGCTGGCAACGCTGATGAAATGCCGGCAGCCAGCTGCACAGCTCCTGTTCCAGAAACTGACCTATCCCTTTCAGTGTGTCACTCCCGGCACTGGCGTCCTGTTCTGCCAGCTGACGATAGCCGCCAGCCAGGTAGTCCAGCATCACCGCCAGGTGATCTGCCGGCTCCTTGACTTCCGCTGGCAGCATAACACCGGCATTTTCCAGCCGTGCGGCCATGCGCTGGGCGGGCTCGGCCATAAAGCCGCCGCGCTCGGTGAGGTAGCAGGAGGCATAGGGTGCGGCACTGTGGCGGGCGTCGCTTAAAAACAGGGTGGCAAAATCCGCCGCCAGCTCCAGCCTGGGGTGCTCAAACACGCTCAGGCCGGCAATGGCCGATTGCAGGGCACCAGCTTCGCTCTGCAGGCCGTCTTCACTCAGCCAGTTCAGCAAAGGTGCGGCATCACCGGCCTGATAGGCGGCCAGCGTGGCATCGTCCGGCTCCTTGAACATCAGCGTTGAAAACCATTGGCATAGCACCGCCTGGCGTTGCCAGTGTTCACTGGAAAAAAAGGGCAGGACAGTGCCTGCCTCAACAGAGTGTGTCATTAAATCTCCACCATTTGCGGGCCGCCAAAGGAAGTGACAGCGGGCACGTCACCGGTAAATTTCTCGATGTCTACCAGGCAGGTATTGGCGCTGGGGGCCTGAGCCAGTTTGGAGGTGCCCACATCCAGGGTCAGGGTGTTGGGGTCGCCGTAAGTATCGAGCGCCCCTATGCTGGCATCGGTGGGGCCGTACCAGGCACCCTCGTGAATGCGCACCACCCCGGTGGGGTAAAGATCGGAAATACGGGCACCGGCCAGCAGCTGGCCGCGGTCGTTGAACACCCGCACCAGATCGCCGTCTTTAATGCCCCGGGCAGCGGCGTCATCGGGGTTGATGTAAATGGGCTCCCGTCCCTGCACCGTGTAGGTTTCGCGATATTCATCCGACTCACACATTTGCGAGTGCAGGCGTTGATCCGGATGCACCGACTGCAGCCACAGCGGATGCTTGTCGGAGCCGGGACCGCCATGGGAGCGCTCGGCTTTTTCCATCCAGACGGGATGAGACCTGCAGTCATCGTAGCCGTAGCTGCCGATTTTACGGCTGCTGATCTCAATAAAGCCCGAGGGAGTGCCCACGGCGTTCACTTCCGGATCTTTCCTGAAATCCGCATGGCGCACCCAGTTTTCCCCTTCGCCAAAGTCCACATAGCCTTTCTCCCAGAACTCGTCGAATTCCGGCATGGGGTAATTGTCTTTATTGGCGTCTTTACACTCGTTATAAAGCTGCATCAGCCACTGGCGTTCATCTTTCCCTTGCGTATATTCCTCATGGCGGCCGTAGCGGCGGCACAAATCGGTGAAAATATCAAAGTCGCTGCGGGAGTGGAACAGGGGATCTACCAGCTTGTGCATGGCCAGCAGCCCGCGCTTCACATAAGAGCCGTAAATGTCGATGTCGTTGCGTTCAAACTGGGTGCAGGCAGGCAGCACCAGATCCGAGAAGCGGCAGGTGGCGTTCCAGGAGTAATCAATGGTGACCACGGTTTCCAGTTTGCGAAACGCCTGCTTCATGCGGTTGTGATCCTGATGATGATGCCAGGGGTTACAACCGCTGAACACGCACATTTTCACATCCGGATAGGTGACTTCACTGCCGTTATACTGAATTTTCCCGCCAGGCTCGAGCAGACAGTCAATCCAGCGGGCCACGGGAATAATGCGGCTGGCCCCCTTGAAGTCTTCGTTGTCGTGCACCGGCTTCTTGCCCGGATCCAAGTTGCGGGGAAAGCCACCCGGGGCGCTGGCGCTGGTGCCGGGCACGCCAATGGAGCTGTAGTGGTGGGCATAGCTGATGCCGCCGCCGGGCAGACCAATTTGCCCCAGCATGGCGGCCAGCACGGCGCCGGCCCAGTAGGGCTGCTCGCCGTGTTGTTGGCGCTGAATGGCCCAGCCAAACATCAGCTGAGTGCGGTTTGATGCCAGCTGGCGGGCAAAGTCGCGAATGGCGTCTGCTTCTATACCGCAGATGTCTGCGGCCCACTCCGGCGTTTTTTCTACTTTGTCTTCGGTTTTGCCCAGCACATAATCCATAAAGGGCTCAAAGCCGAGCGTATAGGTGCCGAGGAATTGCTCGTCATGCAGCTTTTCGGCGTAGAGGGTATGCGCCAGTCCCAGCATAAAGGCCACATCGGTCTGCGGATGAATATACTGATGCTCACAACCCAGATATTGCTGGGTTTTGGAGCGCACCGGATCCACGCAAATGACCCTGATGTCGCCGCTGGCAACTTTTTCTTTCAGCTGGGCCAGATAGCCGTAGGACTGGTGGGTTTCACAGTTCCAGCCCACCTGCAGGTTCTTGAAGGGATCATTGGCCCACAGCACCAGGGTGTTGGTGTGCTCCAGAATAAGCGGCCAGGAGGTGCCCTGATCGTAGACTTCGGTAGAGCCCAGCACATAGGGCATGATCACCTGACCGGCACCGGTGGAGTAGTCGCCCACCTTGTTGACGAAGTTGCCGTGCAGGTTAACACCCCGCTGCATATGGCTGCCGCAGCTGTGAAACTGACCGGTCTGGCGCCAGCCGGTGGCACCGGCATACAGGGCCCAGGGGCCGTATTGGGTTTGAATACGCTCCAGCTCTTCATGGAACAAGTCCAGGGCTTCATCCCAGGTAACCCGCACAAAACGGTTATCACCGCGCTGCGTGGTGTCGCTGTTATGGCGGTTTTTCAGCCAGTCGAGCCGCACCATGGGGTAGCGAATGCGTGACGGATTATAAATAAGTCCTTTAATACCGTTGAGCATATCGGTGGGGTGCTGGTCCAGTTCAAAGGGTTTGACCTCGGTCACCACACCGCCTTTTACCAGCGCCTTGAAGGCTCCCCAGTGGGAGCCGGCCATTTTCCAGCTGCCCTCGGCGGTGACCGCAGCCTCGGCACTGCGTACCAGCAAGCCCGGGCCAATCAGGGCTGCAGCCGAGCCCGCCGCCAGCCCCTGAAGAAAACGTCTTCTTGAAATTGCCATTATTGCTCTCTCCTTAATGCGCGCCGTCGGCGTAGTCGGACGAATGCTTTTGCAGATATTTCAGTACCAGTGCCTGAGTGTCCGCATCCATATTGGTAAAGCCCACCATGCCGGCAAACATGCCGGGCCAGGTGTTGGCATCAAAGTGGGCTTCGGCCGGCTGGGAGTGGCAGACGCTGCAGGCAGTGCGGTAAGTATCCCGGGCATAGCCCCAGAGATCTTCCGCCTCCGGCAGCAGTGCACCTTTTTCGGCCCACAGTGCTATCTCCACCGGCTCCCAGGGCAGGCCGGTCAGCTCGTCCACTTTGGCCTCAGCCTGCACTTTCACCAGCTCATTGTTCTGGGCCACTTCTTTATCCAGTACCAGACTGGTGATGTTCATGCCAAAGTCTTCATACAGCACGCGGCCAAAGCCCCGGGTCTTGCGCCAGGCCGGCACCAGCAATTTAACGCTGTCACCGCTTTCTTCCTGCAGCTGCACCGGGCTTGCGGCTTCCAGTTCACCGGCAGGCTGAGTCAGCTCCTTGTCGAGATACAGGGTAATGGCTTTCACGGTGTAATAGTGTCCGCCTTTGTCCAGGCTCAGCCCCTGAGCGCGTTGCTCCAGTTGATCCAGCGCCGGATCCTTGAAGGTCATTTGCTCGGGCAGCTGGTGAGCAATGCCTTTGTGGCAGTCGATGCAGCTCTGATCCCGTTCGGCGGCCGGTTTCATAAAGCGCTTAGCCTTGTCGGACATCACGTCCCAGTTCATGCTGTTGTAGTCATGGCAGTTGCGGCATTCCAGCGAGCCATTGGCAGAAAACCGCGCCCACTCGTGCTGAGCCAGCTCCAGGCGTTTTTCCAGAAACTTTTCACGGGTATCGATGGTGCCGAACACCTTGCCCCAGACTTCTTTACTGGCTTGCATCTTGCGGGCAATTTTATCGGTCCAGTCGTGAGGCACGTGGCAGTCGGGGCAGGTGGCCCGCACGCCGGAGCGGTTGGACCAGTGCACCGTGCCCTGCAGCTCCTGATAGACGTTATTCTGCATTTCGTGGCAGCTGATGCAAAATTCTTCGGTATTGGTGGCTTCCAGTGCGGTGTTAAAGCCACCCCAGAAGATAATGCCGGCCACAAAGCTGACCAGGGTGACAGCGCCCAGGCTGAGATGCACGGCAGGCCGCCTGAGGGTATTCCAGAGTTTGCAAATGAGTTTTTTCATGATGCTGCTCGCTTTACTGAATCGTGACTAAAAGAAAAATGAAGGCTCAGCCGTGCCCGGGCGGGCCAAAAATTAATTGCAGCATCCAGACGGCAAAGCCATAGCCGCCAACGCAAACAATGCTGAGTACAGGAAAAAACACCAGAGTAATGAACAGCAATGATAGCCATTCCCGTTTTTTGGTGGACGTTTGTCCGGGATTTTGTTTAGTCATGAATGAAATACCTTGTTACTGGGTGCTGAAGCCTCGTCCGATTATAGGCATTGTGCGTGCTGGCGGTGTTGATCATCATCAATAATAGGGTAGCCGGTTGTGGCCGCCACCGTGCCATTTTGAAAAATTAAATTCAATTGAAACCATGTATTTTTAAGATGTTGCTACCATGCAGCGAATATGCATTTATTTCTTTAAATTTGCAGTCTTCGTGGTCAGTTAACCTGGTGGGCGTTGCCAAGACGGTGGTTTGGGTCGATAATTTTGCTTTAAACACCTTTCAGAGTTACTCCCCCCATGCTTGAACAATATTTTAAGCTCAAAGAGCTGAACACCAATGTGCGCCAGGAAGTGGTGGCAGGTATTACTACCTTTCTGACCATGGCTTATATCATTTTTGTTAATCCGGCCATTTTGTCGGAAGCGGGAATGGACTATGGGGCCGTGTTTGTGGCGACCTGTCTGGCTGCGGCCATTGGCTGCTTTATTATGGGGCTGGCGGCCAACTACCCCATTGCACTGGCACCGGGCATGGGCCTGAACGCCTTTTTTACCTATACGGTGGTGCTGACGGAAGGTTACAGCTGGCAGAGCGCCCTGGGCGCCGTATTCTTCTCGGGCTGTATTTTTGTACTGCTTAGTTTATTCAAGGTGCGGGAGTGGATTATTAATGCCATTCCACAGCCACTCAAACTGGGTATTGCTGCGGGCATCGGCTTGTTTCTGGCGCTGGTGGGGCTGAAAAGTGCCGGCATTATTGTGGATAACCCGGCTACCCTGGTGGGCCTGGGTGATATTACCGGACTGCAGGCGGGCCTGGCGGTGCTGGGCTTTTTTCTGATTATCGGCATGGCTGCGCGGGGCATGCGCGGCGCTGTTATGATCGGCATTCTGGTGATCACCGGTCTGGGGCTGGCCTTTGGCGATGTGGAATATCAGGGCATCGTTTCGGCACCGCCTTCCATTATGCCCACTTTCATGCAGCTGGATCTGGCCGGAGCCTTGAATGTGGGCATGCTGTCAGTGATTTTTGCTTTTCTGTTTGTAGACTTGTTCGATACCTCCGGCACTCTGATTGCGGTGGCCCAGCGGGCCAAACTGCTGGATGAGCAAGGCCGGCTGCCGCGCCTGAGCCGTGCTCTGCTGGCAGACAGCACCGCCTCCATTGCCGGATCGGTACTGGGTACCTCTACCACGACTTCCTATGTTGAAAGCACAGCCGGTGTGGCCGTGGGCGGACGCAGCGGCCTTACCGCCGTGGTGACCGGTCTGCTGTTTATTGCTGCACTGCTGTTCTCGCCGCTGGCAGGCATGGTGCCGGCTTATGCCACCGCTGGCGCTCTGGTGTATGTGGCCGTACTGATGATGGCCCAGCTGGCTCTTCTGCACTGGGATGACATTACCGAAGCCGTGCCCGCTGTGGTGGTGCTGGTGATGATGCCTTTTACCTTTTCCATTGCCAACGGCATTGCGTTTGGCTTTATCAGCTATGTGGGTGTGAAGGTATTGTCCGGCCGAGCCGGTGAAGTCAGTCCGGTGGTATGGGCTCTGGCCATGCTGTTTGCGCTCAAGTTTGCCTTTGGGGTATAAGCTAACCCCACCCTGACTCTCCCCTTAACAAGGGGAGGGAATTAATTGCTTTGCCTTCTCTTTTTTCCTCCCCCTTGTTTAAGGGGGAGGTCGGGAGGGGGTTTTTATGTTTCCCCTCTTGAAAACCTTTTTGCCGGCCCCATCTTTCTCGCTGTAGGTTAAACCAAGCAAGGAACATCAACATGACCGAAGCCGTGCATACCGAAACTCATGGTTTTCAAACCGAAGTTAAACAGCTGCTCAGCCTGATGGCGCACAGCCTCTACTCCAACAAAGAGGTTTTTCTGCGTGAGCTGGTGTCCAACGCCGCTGACGCTGCGGACAAGCTGCGTTTCAAGGCGCTGTCCAACAGTGATTTATTCGAGAATGACGGCAACCTGCGGGTGCGTCTGGTCATCGATAAAGACAACAAAACCCTGACCATTTCCGATAATGGCATCGGCATGAGCCGGGACGAGGTGATTGAACACCTGGGCACCATTGCCAAGTCGGGCACCAAGGCGTTTTTCAGCCAGCTGTCCGGTGATCAGGCCAAGGACTCTCAGCTGATCGGTCAGTTTGGTGTGGGCTTTTACTCCGCCTTTATTGTGGCCGACAAAGTCACCGTGGAAACCCGTGCCGCCGGTGACAGCAGCGACCGTGGCGTGCGCTGGGAATCCGACGGTGACGGCAGCTTTACCGTTGCCGATATCAACAAGCCCGGCCGTGGTACTGACGTGATCCTGCATCTGCGGGAAGAAGAGCTGGAGTTCCTCGATGACTGGCGTCTGCGCAGCATAGTGGGCAAATATTCCGATCACATCAGCATTGCCGTAGAAATGTGGAAGGACGGCGAGCCCGAGCAGACCGACGAAGACGGCAATATCACTGCCGCCGCCACTGACGGCGAGTGGGAGCAGGTGAACAAGGCTACCGCCCTGTGGACCCGCGCCAAAGGCGACATCAGTGATGAGGAATATCAGGAGTTCTACAAGCATATTTCTCACGACTGGCAGGATGCCCTGGCCTGGAGCCATAACAAGGTAGAAGGCAATCAGGAATACACCAGCCTGCTGTATGTGCCTGCCAAGGCCCCGTTTGATCTTTATAACCGCGACCAGAGCCATGGCCTCAAACTGTATGTGCAGCGGGTGTTCATCATGGACGACGCCGAGCAGTTTATGCCTACCTACCTGCGCTTTGTAAAAGGCGTGCTCGATTCCAACGATCTGCCCCTGAACGTGTCCCGCGAAATTCTGCAGGACAACAAGGTGACCGCTCAGTTGCGCAAGGCCTGCACTAAACGGGTGCTGGGCATGCTGGAGCAGATGGCAAAGAACGATGCTGAAAAATACCAGGGTTTCTGGAAAGAATTCGGCAATGTCCTTAAAGAAGGTCCGGCGGAAGACTATGGCAACCGCGAACAGATTGCCGGCCTGCTGCGCTTTGCCAGCACCCATAACGACTCCGATGCGCAGACAGTGTCACTGGCTGACTACATTGAGCGCATGAAAGAAGGTCAGGACAAGATTTACTACATCACCGCCGACAGCTATGCCGCCGCCAGCAACAGCCCGCACCTTGAAATCTTCAAGAAGAAGGGCATCGAAGTGCTGCTGATGTGGGAGCGGGTAGACGAGTGGCTGATGAACCACCTGAGCGACTTCCAGGACAAGCAGTTTGTCTCTGTCACCAAGGGTGAACTGGATCTGGGTGAGCTGGACGACGAAGAAACCAAGAAGGCGCAGGAAGAAGCCAAAGAGGCGCTGAAACCGCTGCTGGAGCGGGTGCAGGCCGCCCTTGGTAATGAGGTGAAGGAAGTACGTCTGACCCATCGTCTGACCAGCACACCGTCTTGTGTGGTGGCCGGTGAGCATGACATGAGCACCCAGATGATCAAGCTGATGCGCGCCGCCGGCCAGCCGGTGCCGGAGCAGAAATACATTCTGGAGCTGAACCCCGAGCACAGCCTGGTGAAAAAGCTGGAAGGTCTGGAGCAGGGCGAGCAGTTCAACGAATGGTCTCGGCTGCTGCTGGAGCAGGCTCAGCTTGCCGAGCAGGGCGGCCTGAAAGACCCCGCCGCCTTCGTGGCACGGGTAAACCGCCTGCTGCTGGACTGAACCGCATAACGCCATAAAACCAAACCCGGCCAAGTGCCGGGTTTTTTGTTTTTAAAGCCAACACCCGCTGCTTATATAATCAATAGGTCTAACTGACCGGGCTGTTACTTGTTCCCATGGCGGTGTCGTGCCACAATCAGGCGCAATTTATGAATGACTAATCACAAAGAGGACGCTGTTATGCGCATCGTTTTGCTGGGTGCTCCGGGCGCTGGTAAGGGAACACAAGCTCAGTTCATCATGGAAAAGTTCGGTATTCCGCAAATTTCGACCGGCGACATGCTGCGTGCCGCTATCAAGGCCGGCACTCCGCTGGGCCTGAAGGCCAAGGAAGTAATGGATAATGGTCAGTTGGTGTCTGACGACATTATTATTGGTCTGGTAAAAGAGCGCATCAGCCAGGACGACTGTGCCAAAGGCTTTCTGCTGGACGGTTTTCCGCGCACCATTCCTCAGGCCGATGCCATGAAGGAAGCCGGTGTTGACGTGGACCATGTGCTCGAGTTTGCCGTGCCCGACGAAGAAATCGTTAAGCGCATGAGCGGCCGCCGTGTGCATCAGGGCTCCGGCCGGGTTTATCACCTGGTTTATAATCCGCCCAAGGTAGAAGGCAAGGATGACGTGACCGGTGAAGAGCTGGTGATCCGCGCCGACGACGAAGAAGCCACCGTGCGCAAGCGTCTGGCGGTGTATCATGAGCAAACGGCTCCGCTTATCGATTATTACAAACAAGAAGCCGACGCCGGTCGTACCAAACACCATAAGGTAGACGGTACCCAGTCTGTTGAAGCGGTAAGCCGCGAGCTGACTGACATTTTGGCATAACGCTTTTATGATATAAGCCGGACCTGTTAAGGTCCGGCTTTTTGTTGTTGATAAAAGGCAGGTAACAAGGTGAAAGCAGGCGTTTTACTGGTGAATCTGGGCACGCCTTCCGCGCCAACCTCGGCGGCGGTAAAGGCCTTTCTCAGTGAGTTTCTGCACGATTACCGGGTAGTGGATTTACCCCGTTCACTCTGGTGTCCGTTATTGCATGGCATTATTCTGCCGTTCCGCTCGCCCAAGGTTGCCAAATTGTATCAGGGTATCTGGTGGCCGGAAGGCTCACCACTGATGGTGGTGAGCAAGCGTCAGCAGGCGGGTTTGCAACAGGCACTGCAAGATGAAGGGATCGACATGCCGGTGGCGCTGGGCATGAGCTACGGCGAGCCGTCCATTGAGTCGGCCTGGCAACAGCTGAAAGAGCAGGGCGTAGGCAAAGTGATAGTCTTGCCCCTGTATCCGCAATATTCAGTCAGTACCACGGCCTCTGTGTTTGACAGCTGGGCCAAACTGATGAAAAAAGAGCGGCTGGTGCCTGCGCTGCGTTTTGTGCACGACTACCATGATTTCAGTGGTTATATCTCGGCGCTGGCTGATTCGGTGCGCAGTCACTGGGAGCAACATGGCCGCGGCGACATGCTGCTGTTGTCTTACCATGGTATTCCCAAGCGCTTTGAAAACGAAGGTGACCCTTACGGACAGCAGTGTCATCGCACGTCAGAGCTGCTGGCCGCAGAGCTGGGGCTGGAGCCCCACCAGTGGCGTACTACCTTTCAGTCCCGCTTTGGCCGGGAAGAATGGCTGCAGCCTTACACTGACAAAACCATGGAAAAGCTGCCGAAAGAAGGCATTAAAAAGCTGGATGTGATCTGCCCGGCATTTTCGGCAGATTGTCTGGAAACCCTGGAAGAGATTGCCGGTGAGAACAAGGAGATTTTTCTCAAGGCAGGCGGCGAGCAATATCATTATATTCCGGCCCTGAACGACAATCCGGCCCATATTCGCATGCTGATGGATCTGGTGCGCCGCGAGCTGGTGTAAGCCAGACAGGGGGCAAAACCTGAAAAACCGGCGTTGCTTTAATAGCAACGCCGGTTTTTTTTATGGGCCGAAGGTTCAGTGCAGCGGGCTGGCTGGCACTGCCGGCCCGATCACAAAAAGGCGTCCGCTGGCTTGCCGGTTGCGCAAAAAGGCTCCATCTTGCTCTTGCCAGCATACCACGGCGGCAATGGCAGGACTGGCCAGCGCGCGTTGTAGCTGAGCGGCATTCAGCTGCCGGGCATCAATAACGCGGGCAGGGTTCAGGCCAGTGGCAGCCAGGGTTTTACGGCACAGCCGGCCGGGTGCATTGGCAATCACAATCCAGCCGGTGCTGGTCTGGCTGAGGGCCACCAGCCGGGACAGCTCGCCCGCCTGAGAGGCTGTGGAGTGGGTGACACAACTGCGTGAAGAAGTACGGCTGTGTGCTGCCTGATTGCGGGTTAATGAAAGGTTCATCATGGTTCGCCCCTGCCTGTTGCTTTACTGTTTATATATACAGTATTCGTGCGGGGCGCTTTGGTCAATATTTAACTGTATAAATTTACAGTTGTGGAGGGTGCAATGGATAAAACCCAACTGGAACGCATGGATATTCATATGGTGCTGAGCATAGTCAATGAGAAGCTGCGTATAGAATGCGACAGCCTGGATGCACTCTTGTCACGCTATGAACTGGACGGTGGCTGGCTGGCGGCGCGCATGGCCCAGATTGGCTATCGTTACGACAGCCACAGCAATCAGTTTCGGGGTGCCTGCAAATAAGCGGCTGTTGCTTGAACTCACGACACCGGACTGACATAGTCCGGTTTTTTATTGGCAGGAGAACACAATGGACGCAAATTTCTGGCACGAGCGCTGGCAAGCCGCCCGCATCGGCTTTCACCAAAGTGACATTAATGCCCACCTGCAACAATGCTGGGAGCACACCGATGCCGAGGCTGGTAATGAAGTGCTGGTGCCGCTGTGCGGTAAAAGTCTGGATATGCGCTGGCTGGCAGAGCAGGGCCATGCGGTGGCCGGCTTTGAGCTGTCGCCGCTGGCGGTAAAAGACTTTTTTGCTGAAACGGGTTTAACGCCCTCCTGTAAAGAAGAAGGACCGTTTTTATGCTGGCAGCAGGGGCCGTTCAGCCTGTATGAAGGCGACTTTTTCAAGGCCAGTGAACTTGGGCTGCAGTTTAAACTGGCCTACGACAGAGCTGCCCTGATTGCTCTGCCACCCGACATGCGACCCGCTTATGCCGAGCAGTTGGCACAACTGATGGAGAGAGGCGGCCGGGTACTGATGGTTACGGTGAAGCACGACGCCCGTGACGATCAAACTCCGCCGTTTTCGGTGCCCGAGGCTGAGGTGCGTGCTTTGTTTGAGTCACTGTTCGAGGTAACACTGCTGGAGCATACCTCTGCCGGTGCTCAGCACAGACGGGTGGCCTCAGGTGAATGCAGCTATTTTGATGAACTGTGTTTTTTGCTTACTCGGCGCTAAGTAGTTGTTAATTCAGTGTGCGATCAGGTTAACAGAATGGGATTGAGAGCCCGTTTTGGCGTTTTTATTAGTGTAATATTCCGATGTGTGCTTTCAGCATGAAATCTTTATCTGTAAAATAACTATTCATTACGCGCTTAATCCTGTGCGGTATTATGCGCAAATGTTGGTCTTTTTATGCATTGGTTGCCGTTTGCATAGCAACATGGCAAGGAGTATTCATGGAAAAAACGCTGGCGGGCCAGAGTGGTGGCATACGCAACTGGCTGATGTTTTTGCTGCCGTCCCTGGCAGGTATTTTGCTGTTTATGACGCCGGTAGCCTGGCAGGGCGACATCACCATCATGATAGCGGTGCTGGCCCAAAGCGTGCAGGGCGCGCTGGCGGATCAGTTGCCGGCTGTGGTCACCGGTCTGATTGTATTTTCTGCTCTGCTCACTCTGTTTGTTACCCTAGTCAAGCCTGCCCGTGTCCTG
The DNA here is from genome assembly GCF_032842915.1 of Oceanimonas sp. CAM02. Classification (NCBI taxonomy): domain Bacteria; kingdom Pseudomonadati; phylum Pseudomonadota; class Gammaproteobacteria; order Aeromonadales; family Aeromonadaceae; genus Oceanimonas; species Oceanimonas sp. CAM02. The sequence continues at coordinate 30,927 of NZ_JAWJBK010000021.1, read as the reverse complement.
AATAGTGCCTTTCTGAACACCTTGTTCAATGTGCGTCCGGTCTGGTTGCTAAGCCGGCTGCTGGGCGCTGTTTTTGTGCTGCTGGTGCAGTTTCAGGTGGGCCCGCAGCTGCTTTACAGCGGTGATACCGGCGGTCTGGTGCTGAACGATCTGCTGCCGGTACTGTTTTCGGTGTTTATTTTTGCCGGCCTGTTGCTGCCGTTATTGCTGGACTTTGGTCTGCTGGAGCTGGTGGGCACTCTGCTGACCGGCATTATGCGCCCTGTGTTCCGGCTGCCCGGCCGTTCGGCAGTAGACTGCATGGCCTCCTGGCTGGGTGACGGCAGTGTGGGCATTTTGCTGACCAGCAAGCAATATGAAGGCCATCACTATACCCAGCGTGAGGCTGCCGTGATTGGTACCACTTTTTCGGCCGTGTCCATTACTTTCAGTCTGGTGGTGCTGGCCCAGGTGAAGCTGGAGCACATGTTTCTGCCCTTTTACGGGGCCGTGTGCCTGGCCGGCGTGGTGGCGGCCATTGTAGTGCCCCGGCTGCCGCCCCTGTGCTGGAAACAAGACACCTTTATTAATGGTGAGGCCCGGCCGGCGAATGCCGAAGTCACTCCTGAAGGCTATTCCCGCCTGGGTCATGGCGTGCAGCTGGCGCTGGCCCGGGCCGGCAAGGTAGAAAGCCTGGGGCAGGTGGCCCGCACCGGCGTGCACAATGCCCTGGACATGCTGTTGGGCGTGCTGCCGGTGGTGATGGCATTTGGCACCCTGGCACTGGTGATTGCCGAAACCACGCCGCTGTTTACCTGGCTGGGTGTGCCTTTTGTTCCTCTGCTTGAGCTGCTGGGCATTCCTGAGGCGGTGGCGGCATCCCAGACCATAGTGGTGGGCTTTGCCGATATGTTTATTCCCGCCATTCTGGCCAGCTCCATAGAAAGTGACATGACCCGCTTTGTGATTGCGGCCTTGTCAGTCACCCAACTTATCTATATGTCGGAAGTGGGGGCCCTGCTGCTGGGCAGCAAAATTCCGGTAAACATCGTGGAGCTGTTTGTCATTTTTCTGATGCGCACCCTGGTGACGCTGCCGGTGATTGCGCTGGCGGCCCATTTGGTATTCTGAGCACAAGGCGCTCTATACTTCGGCTGACACCAGGCTGAACAGGAGCGCTTATGTATCAGAATGTACTGGATTTCTGGTTCGATGAATTAAAACCGGCCCAGTGGTGGCAAAAGAGCAAGGCGCTGGATGAAGACATTGCCCGGCGCTTTGGCAAACTGCACCGCCAGGCCTGTTTGGGTGAGCTGTTTGAGTGGCGTATTCGGGCCCATGGACGGCTTGCCGAAATTATTGTGCTGGACCAGTTTTCCCGCAATATTTACCGCAATCATCCCGCCTCTTTTGCCGCCGATGCCATGGCACTGGCGCTGGCCCAGGAAGCCATCAGCCGGGGGGCCGAGCGTGCCTTCACCCCTGAGCAGCGGCTGTTTTTGTATATGCCCTTTATGCACAGCGAGTCACTGAAAATTCATGAACAGGCACTGGCGCTGTTTGGGCGGCTGGAACTGGCCGACAACCTGGCGTTTGAGCACAAACACCGCGATATTATCGCCCGTTTTGGCCGCTATCCTCACCGCAATGTCATTCTCGGGCGCGAGTCTACCCCGGACGAGCAGGCGTTTCTCAAACAGCCGGGATCGGGGTTTTAACTGCAAACCCCACCCCGACCCTCCCCTTGAAAAGGGGAGGGAGCCAAGACCAAGGAGGAAGGCGGGGAGGGGGTAACGATTACTGCTGCTGGATCATCCAGATTTGAAAGGCACGACGGGTGTCGGCGTCGGCGGCGTTCCACCAGTGTTGCAGCATTTCCATGGCATCGGCATCCACCACGGCATCACCGAACTTTTGCTGAGCGGCAGCCACGGCAGCTTCGGTGCGGCCGTTAAAAGCCTGGCGGGTTTGGCGCAGGTGCTCCTGAATGCCACCGGCAGTGTCCAGGCCGGCAGGTATGGGGATAGTAGAAATGTCTGCTTCAACTGGCTGGCCGGTGCGCTGGTCGATGACGGTCAGCTGCTCGGGTTGCTCACGCAGGAACTGGCGGGCCAGCTGATAGTTCAGCGGTTTGTTGAAATCGATGGTCAGCTCGGCATCGGCAGCCACATTATCCAGCTCGATAATTACGGGATCGCCGTTCAGCACCCGTACTGCAGAGCGGTTGGAATAATCATTGGTATAACCAATGGCTATCTGATTTTTACCTTCAGCCAACGTGACTTCATGAATATCTTTGGTAATGGTATTAGCGGTTTTTTCACCGTTAATCAGATAAATCTGATAAGGCTGCTCAGCCTTGAAGGTGGCCGCATTGGCACCAAAACACAGACTGGCGGTTGCCAGGGCGACAAGGGTAATACGCAGTGTCATAAATCAGGGCTCCTGAGCCTTTGCCCGCAAGGGCGTTTCATCAATGAATCTTCACTTAAGTAAACCGGTGAATTGTGACAACAATTCATACCGGACGCAATTGGCAAGCACCGCCGGCTTCACGTTTCCCGGCTGAAGGGCGGCAGGGCATTCAGCAGTGCCGGGCCGTAACGGCGGGTAAGCAAGCGCCGGTCCAGAATAATAATGCGGCCTTGGTCGGTTTCGGTACGCAGCAGCCGGCCGCAGGCCTGGATCAGCTTGCGGGATGCTTCGGGCACGGTGAGTTGCATAAAGGCATTGCCGCCGCTTAAGCTTATCCATTCTGCCATGGCTTCTTCCACCGGCGAGGTGGGCACCGCAAAGGGCAGCTTGGTAATAATCAGATTGGTCAGGTAATGGCCGGGCAAGTCCAGCCCTTCGGCAAAGCTGCCGGTGCCAAACAGCACACTGGGCTGGCCGCCGTCACACTTCATACGGTGCAGCTCCAGCAACGCCTGACGGCCGGCTTCCCCCTGCACCAGCAGAGAATGCCCTTTGCTACGCAGGGCCTTGGCGGCAGTATTCATTTGCCGGTAAGAGGAAAACAGCACCAGGCTGGCTTTTTCATTCTTCAGCCAGCGGGGAATTTCCTCACTCAGCAGCGCATCAAAGCCTGCATCCTGAGGCTCGCAGCCAAGGGCAGGAATAATAAGCGTTGAGCCGGCGTAGTCAAAAGGGGAGTTCAGCCGCAAATACTGGCTGCCGTCGTCGGCACGCAGGCCCACCGAACGACGAAAATAACTGAAATCGTTCAGGGCGGTAAAGGTGGCAGAAACCATGACCACCGCCGCCGCACGGGACCAACACCACTGCTCCAGCAAATGGCCCACCGCCAATGGCGTGGCACACAGCACAATGTCGGTTTTGCTTTGCTCCAGCCAGCGCGCTGGCGGTGTGTGCCTGGGGCCCACAGCTTTTAGCATCAGCTCACACAGGCTGCCGGCTTCATCGGTATGCAGCTGCTGCAGGCTGACCGCCGCCATGGCAGCAGACACGACACTGTTGCCGGGCTGCTGCTTGAGCGCCTCGGCCAGCTCACTCTGCAGCCGGCTTAAGCCCTGTGCCAGTTGTTTGTGCTCATCCTTGAGCGCGGTAAGGGCATGAGAAAGCAGCTCGGGCAGCTCGCCGGCGGCAAAGCGCAGGCAGCCTTGTTCGTCCGGGGTTAAGTCACCGGCACGCTGGGCCGACTGCAGCTGTTTATATAACTCGGTTAACGACGGAATAAGCTGTTGCAGCGCCTGCTGAGTGCGGTTAACGGCGTTCTGGCCGTCGTCGTTAAGGGCGGCGGCCAGTTGTGGCACCTGCTTGTTAAACTGCTCCAGATTGCGCCGTGCGCTGCGCAGCCCCAACCGGGCCGAGCCCTGCTCCCGGGCAATGTGAGCTATATGGTGGGCTTCATCCAGCACATAAAGGCAGTGTTCCGGCTCGGGCAGAATAATGCCGCCCCCCATGGACAAGTCTGCCAGCAGCAGGGCATGGTTCACTACAATCACATCGGCTTTATCCAGTTCGGCCCGGGCCAGATGGAACGGGCACTGGCTGTGGCCCAGCTGAGGCTGGCAGCTGTGACGCTCGGTCTGAATCTGGGTCCAGAGCGCATTCTCCACGGGCTCGGGCCAGCTGTCCCGGTCGCCGCCCCAGTCACCCGCCTGCAGCGCCTGCCATAACCCGGCCAGCTGGGTTTGCTGGGCGGGGGTGAGGGTATCGGCCGCCTCAAACATACTTATCTGGCTTTTGCCCTGCACCAAATCCTGTAATCGCTGCCGGCAGCAATAACGAGCGCGACCCTTGGCCAGAGTAAAGGTAAATGCTGGCTGACAATGGGGCTGAAAAAGCGGCAGATCCTTGTTGATCAGCTGTTCCTGCAGCGCCAGGGTAGCAGTGGAAATAATCAGGGTTTTATTATTGAGCCGGGCCCAGGGAATGCCCGCCTGCAAATACGCCAGTGACTTGCCGATGCCGGTACCGGCTTCGGCCACCAGAATGCGGCGAGCGGTATCGTACTGGCCCAGCAGCACCTTGCCCATTTCCGCCACCAGGAAGTTTTGCTCGCGTCTTGGTTTAAACCCTTGAATAGACTGGCTTAACTGGCGGTAATTGGCCCGCACAAGGGAGCGGTATTGAAGGCTGGGCATGAAAGCTTCCGATATAAAATGCAACGGCAATTATATTATTTATGCACTTATATACCAGTTATTACTTATATATCAGCGTTTGCTGGTGAATCTAAAAAGATCGTTGAGATCACATTTTGAGCGCACTCACGAGTCCTGTTGTCATAAAAAGTTCCCGCGATTTTGTTGCAAGGTCAAAATACCGGTGATAGTCTGCTGCCCATAGTAACGCTAGCGTTGCTAACACAGGGAATAACAAGGACTTAGTGTTTAATTACAGTAGGCATATAAAATCATGAAAAAAACGATTCTTGCACTGACCATTCCTGCGCTGTTCGCGACCTCTGCCAGCGCTGTAACCGTTTACTCCGACGAAGGTGCCAAGGTAGATATCTACGGCCGCATTCAGTACGAAGCCGGTGAAATCAGCAAGTCCGACGAAAAGTTCGGTGGTGAAGGCGAAGCCCGTCTGGGTATCAACGCCAAGTACAACCTGAACCAGGACGTGGACCTGATCGGTAAGCTGGAGTGGCAGGTGACTGCCGAAAGCGACAACGCCACCGGTTCTGACGATATCGACGCGCGTTACGCCTACCTGGGCTTCCGTTTCCAGGACACCACCGAACTGACCTTCGGTAAGAGCGAAACTCCGTTCGCCCAGCTGTCCGACTATACCGACCTGTTCAACGCCTTTGGCGCCGCCGCCTATGACCACGACTGGCGCATTGATGACCAGATCCGTGTAGCCTATGCCGCCAATGGTTTTGACCTGCGCGCTGCCTATGCTTTTGGTGACGATTACCGTGATGGTGTTGCTCCTGAAGGTGATTTTGATAGCAACGGCGATGCCATTTACGCTCTTGAGAAGAAAAACCAGTACGCTCTGTCTGCTGGCTATAACTTTGCCGCCGGCCCCGGTGATGCCGGTGTGGTTGCCGCCTATGAGCGCGTAAACTTTGATGGCAACACCTCCGCCACACTCCATCCTGAAAAAGATCAAGAGCTGGACAAGTGGGGCCTGGGTGTTAACTACGCTCTGGATGGCTTCTACGCTGCCGTTGTTTACGGTCAGTCCGAGCAAAGCAACACCGTTGATGCCGATTTCTGGGAAGCCTACGGCTCTTACAATGTAGACGCCTGGACCCTGCGCGCCGCGTTTAACTTCAAGAAAGCCGACAAAGGTGTAGAGGTTAACGACTCTATCGCTCGCGTTATGGTTGAAGAATATGTACTGGGTGCCCAGTATGCCTTCAACGCCAAGACCAAAATGTATGCCGAGTACGTTATTGACGAAGCCAAAAATGGCGAAGATCAGTACGCCCTGGGTCTGCAATACAACTTCTAATATAGCTTTTGCTTAATTAAGAAGTTCAAAAAAGCCGGCGCAAGCCGGCTTTTTTATTGTTGAACTTATCGATGCGCGTTAATACTGCCAGTCCCCAGTCCCCAGTCCCCAGTCCCCAGCGGTTTACAGCGTCCAGCTGGTATGCTGGGCTTTCTGATACTTCTGTTCGCAGCTGTCACAGCGCTGCCGGCAGGGGTCATCCATCAGTTGTGCCGGCGTGAGTTCCGCTTCGCAGTCGCTGCACAGTCCATAAAGCCCCAGCTGCCACTGGCACAGGGCGGCATCAACCCGGCGCAGATTTTTGAGTTGAGGTTGCAGCTGTGGCCAGGCGCTCAGCGTGGCGTCGTCGGCCCATTCATCAGGGGGCAAAGTAGCCAGCCTGGCGGCCAGAGTGGCATCCAGCGTGTTTACCGAATGCAAAAAGCGCTGGCGGCAGTCGTCCGCCACCGCCAGCAGCCGTTGCTCCAGTTCGTTTTGTATTTTGCTGCTCATCATGATTTCCATTCAGTGGAATATGCCGGTCAGTATATGGCTGCCTACTTGTTAACATCATGATGCAAATCAATAACCCCGCCTCTGCGGGGAGCCGTAAGCTGTCAGCTTTAAGCTGTAAGTAGATCGGCGTAGACGAAGGTTACTGTATAGTGCCTGCAAATTGGGTTGTTTACTTCAAATAGAGTCTTGTTATCAGTCACAACTATAAGCCTCCAGGCACCACCACTTACAGCTGACAGCTTACAGCTGCTTGCGAAGCAAGCTTCGGATTTCTTCCGTATGCTTGAGGGTGCGTATGGCGGTGAACAATTCTCGGGCTTCCGAGTATTGCAGTTTAAGGTAATTCAGCCATTGTTTGATGCGGTTGGGGTAATAAACGGCCTTGTTACCTCCCACTTCCAGTGCCGAGTAGTCGAGCAGCAGGTCAATCACTTCAGTCCATGGCAGGGGAGCCGTGCCGGTTTTAATGGTGTCTGCCAGATTGGGCAGGGCGAGGGCACCCCGGCCCAGCATGATATCGCTGCATTGGCTTTCTGCCTGCGCCTGCACAGCGTGCGCAGCGTTCCAGATTTCGCCGTTTACAATCACCGGAATAGTCAGCTGATGCTTTATTTGGGCCACCAGCGGCCAGTAGGCTGGCGGACGATAACCGTCTTTTTTGCTGCGGGCATGCACTGCCAGCTCGGTAATGCCGGCTTCTGCCAGTGCCCGGCTGTTTTCCAGATAACGGTCGCGCTGCTCCAGCCCCAGCCGAATTTTGGCACTGACCGGCAAATGGGCCGGCACGGCGGCGCGCACCGCCCGGCCAATGCGATACAGCTGCTCGCTGTCGGCCAGCAGGGCAGCACCGCCTCTGTGCTTGTTGACGGTTTTGGCGGGACAGCCAAAGTTAAGATCAATACCACCGGCTCCCAGATTTATCGCCTGAGCAGCGTTTTCTGCCAGCCAGTTGGCGTCCTGGCCCAGTAACTGAATACGCACCGGCGTGCCCGACGGTGTTTTGCAGCCATGATGCAGCTCGGGGCATAACCGATGAAAAACCCGCGCCGGCAGACACATGTCCACTACCCGCACAAACTCGGTCACGCATAAATCATAAGGGTTAAGGCGGGTGAGCAGGTCCCGCATCAAATGGTCGAGCACCCCTTCCATCGGAGCCAGGATCAAACGCATGTTATTCAGTTACCGGCAAAAGCGGGCAGTGTAACCCCGGCATGATAAAAGCGCCATGACGGACAGTGAGGCGAGAGTTTGAAAACGACTTTTGCTATAGTAAACACGGGTTTTAACTGGCAGGAGAGCACAATGCGATTTTTATTTGCCCTGCTTGGCACCATTGCTCTGGGGCTGGGAATATTAGGTGCCTTTTTGCCGGTGTTGCCTACCACGCCTTTTGTACTTTTGTCTGCCTGTTGCTTTGGCAAGTCTTCGCCCAGGCTGCATGCCTGGCTGGTGAATCACCCCTGGTTCGGCAGCCTGATTCATGACTGGCAGACACACAGAGGGCTGCGGCCTCAGGTGAAACGTCGTGCTTTGCTGTTAATGGCAATCAGTTTTGCCTTTTCTGTGTATATGGTCCCCTTGTGGTGGGTACGGGGTGTGCTGGTGCTCACCTTTCTGATACTGGCCTGCTGGATGTGGCGATTGCCGGCAGTGCCCGCGCCGGGCATGGTTGCAATGGATCAGACGAGGCCCTAAGATTTCACTCCTTCATTCCATGCCATGCCCGCGTTAGCCGGGTTTAATGAGGCAGCCATACGCCATGAAACAAGACACCCTTAAGCTTATCGCGAACAGTATTGTCTCCATTCCCGATTACCCCAAGCCCGGCATTATATTTCGTGATATAACCGGTTTGCTGGAAGACGGCGAAGCTTTTCGCCTGACCATAGACACCCTGGTAGAGCACTACCGCCACTCTGGTGTGCGCAAGGTGCTTGGTACCGAAGCCCGTGGCTTTATTTTCGGCGCTCCGGTGGCAGCGGCGCTGGGTGTGGGCTTTATTCCTGCCCGCAAGCCCGGCAAGCTGCCCCGGGAAACCGTAGAAGCGTCTTATCAGCTGGAATACGGCACCGACACGCTGCAAATTCATGCTGACTCTATTGTGCCGGGTGAAAAGGTGTTGATTATAGATGATCTGTTGGCCACCGGTGGCACAGTGGAAGCGGCGGTTAAGCTGGTGCGCAGCTGCGGCGGTGAGGTACAGGAAGCCGCCTTTGTGATTGGTCTGCCTGCACTGGGCGGCATGCAGCGGCTGAACAAGCTGGGTGTGCGGGTGACCAGTCTGGTTGAGTTTGACGGTCATTAAGCCCATGAGCTATCAGGTACTGGCCCGCAAATGGCGGCCACGCCGGTTTGGCGACGTGGTGGGACAACAGCATGTGCTGACAGCGCTGATTAATGCCCTGGAGCAGGGGCGGTTGCATCATGCCTATCTGTTCAGCGGCACCCGTGGCGTGGGCAAAACCTCCATTGCCCGCCTGCTGGCCAAGGCGCTTAACTGTGAAACCGGCGTGTCTGCTGATCCTTGTGGCCGCTGTGACAGTTGCCGGGAAATAGAAGAAGGGCGCTTTGTTGACCTGCTTGAGATAGACGCTGCCAGCCGCACCAAGGTGGAAGACACCCGCGAGCTGCTCGACAATGTGCAATATCAGCCGGCCCGGGGCCGGTTCAAGGTGTACCTGATTGACGAGGTGCACATGCTCTCCCGGCACAGCTTTAATGCCCTGCTGAAAACCCTGGAAGAGCCACCGCCTCATGTGAAGTTTTTGCTGGCCACCACGGATCCGCAAAAGCTGCCCATTACCATTTTGTCCCGCTGTTTGCAGTTTCATCTTAAAAGTCTGGAGCCCGGTCAGATAGACGGCCAGCTGCAGCATATTCTGCAGCAGGAGCAACTGAACTTTGAGCCAGAAGCCACCGCCGCGCTGGCCCGCGCCGCCGACGGCAGCTTGCGGGATGCATTAAGTCTGACCGATCAGGCTCTGGCCTTTGGCAACGGCCGGCTGCAGCTGGCAGAAGTGGAGCGCATGCTCGGCAACCTTAACCGGGAGCAGCTGCTGGCGCTGGTGGAGGCATTATTAGCCGGCGACGGTGCCGCTTTGCTGGCCAGAGTAGCCGAGCTGGCCACTCTGGGGCCGGATTATGACCATGTGCACAAGGAGCTGATTGCTTTCTGGCATCAGCTGGCACTGGCCCAGGTGGTGCCGGCTCAAGGGGTGCCTTATGCCGATGAGCTGAACCGGCTGGCCCCGCTGGTAAGTCCGGATCAAATACAGCTCTATTATCAGATTTGCCTGCAGGGCCGCAAAGACTTGCCCTTTGCGCCGGATGGCCGTTCGGCGCTGGAAATGACACTGCTGCGCACTCTGGCCTTTGTGCCCAAGGATGCCGCCGGCATTCAGGCGGAGCCGGCCCCGCTAAAAAAGCCTGAGCCGGCGGCCTTGCCGGCAAGCGAAGATGAGGCCATCAGCCGCCGGCTGGAACAGGAGCAGGCACAAATCTGGCAACAGGCCGAGCAAATGGGACAGGTGACCAGCCCAGTTGCCATTCAGCCCGACACTCAGTCTGAGACAGTGATGGAACAGCCTGCTGCGCCACAAGAGCGCCAGCCGGTTGCGCAAGCACAGCCAGATCCGGTCAAACCTGAGTCTGCTCCAATACCAGCGTCGGCACCGCTGCCTGCAGTAGAGCCCGAGCCGCTGGTGGATGAAGCTGCCGAGCAGGCGGCGCGCATTCGTCGTCTGCTGCAAACCCGTAACCGGCTGCTGAGCCAGGAACGCAGCGAAGCGGCAGCGGAGCAAAAGCCGGCCCCGCGAGTGGTTGCCAAACCCGAGCGGCCAGCGCCGGTAACAATAGAAAAGCCGGTGCTGGCTCAGACAGCAAAAGCGGTACCCGAGCCCCAGAATGAGCTGCCGCCGCTGGATGCCTATCACGATATAAGCTGGGACGATAACGACGCACCGCCCTGGAGCGATGAGCCTGAGCCTGTCTCAGGGCCGGTGCCTGCAACAGCGGCCAGACCTGTACCCGCAGCCGCCAGACCGTCGGCTCCGGCTCAGCCCGAGGCGGTGGCTCCACCTGTACCCAGGGCCAGCTGGAAAGAAGCAGCTGAGCCACTGAAGCCCTCCGAGCTGCTTTCTCAGGCAACCGATCCCTGGGCCAGACTGGTGTCTGAACTGCCTTTGGGCGGCCTGCTACGCCAGCTGGCCATGCACAGCACGCTGGAGCAGCAGGATGATCAGTGGCAGTTATGGTTAAGACCTGAACATAAGCATCTGCTTAATGATAAAACCCGCGCCGAGCTTGAAGCGCTGGTCAGTCAGCATCTTGGTCGCAGCATCAGCGTTCGCGTGAGTCTGGGAGGAGAAGGACAAACGCCGTCTGATGTGGAGCTGCAGTTATATCAGGCGGCCCGGGCGCGCGCCAGAGATGAAATTGAAGCCGATGATGCGGTACAATTCCTTATCTCGCGCTTTGCCGCCGAGCTGGATGCAGACAGCATTGAGCCCATGGCGCAGTAAGCGTGACAGTATTCACCATCAATAAAGAGTAACAACCTATGTTTGGTAAAGGCGGACTTGGCAATATCATGAAACAGGCGCAGCAGATGCAGGATAAAATGCAGAAGCTGCAGGAAGAGCTGGCCCAGATGGAAGTGGTGGGTGAGGCCGGTGCCGGCCTGGTAAAAGTCACCATGACCGGCAGTCACTCTGTGCGCCGGGTAGAGCTGGACGACAGCCTGCTGGAAGACGACAAGGAGCTGGTGGAAGATCTGCTGGCAGCTGCGGTAAACGACGCCGTGCGCCGGGTGGAAGAGCAGAACAAAGCGCGTATGGGCGAGCTCACCGGCGGCATGCAGCTGCCCCCGGGTTTTAAAATGCCGTTCTAAAACAAAGCTTGAAGCCGGAAGCTGGAAGAAAAACACTGATGTCTCAACACGCTGTTTTATTTTTTCAGCTTCTAGCTTCTAGCTTCTAGCTTCTAGCTTTCCTTTCCCCTTCCAAATATCTTTCAAGAGTCTTCCATGCGTTTCAGCCCGTTACTGGATGAATTAATCAAAAGCCTGCAGGTGTTGCCCGGTGTGGGGCCCAAATCGGCACAGCGCATGGCCTTTGCCCTGCTGGAGCGTCAGCGTGCCGGCGGCCGCAAGCTGTCCCATGTGCTGGAGCAGGCACTGGATAATATCGGCCATTGCCGTCAGTGCCGCACTTTTACCGAAGAAGCCGTCTGCGCCATCTGCGCCAGCCCCAAGCGGGCGGTGAGTGGTCAGTTATGCGTGGTAGAAAGTCCGGCAGACGTGGTGGCCATAGAGCAGACCGGTCAATATCAGGGGCGTTATTTTGTGCTGATGGGCCATTTATCGCCGCTCGACGGAGTAGGCCCGGAAGAGCTGGGCCTGAATATACTGGAAACCTGGCTGGACACCGAGCCGTTCAGCGAGCTTATTCTTGCCACCAACCCCACGGTGGAAGGGGAAGCCACCGCCTATTTTATTGCCGATATTGCCCGCAGCCGCGGAGTGTCGGTCAGTCGCATTGCTCACGGTGTGCCCATCGGCGGCGAGCTGGAGCTGGTGGACGGCAACACCCTCAGCCACTCCTTTATGGGCCGTAAGGCGTTTAGTGACTGAAGGCCGGGTGGGGGTGTTATATCGGATAAAACGTCAGGCTGGCAATGCGCACCAACACGCCGGCAAACAGCAGCATGCCGCCATAGCGCAGCCAGCGATATTCCTGCAGCGTCAGATCCTTGGCGCGGTTAAATACAATACGCGGCAATGCCAGCCAGTCTTTCTTGCGCCGGCCATAGCGCCATGTGCCAATCAATACCAGTAATAATCCTGCCAGCAGCAATGCCGGCTCAGCCAGTTTCAGCCAGAGCATGATTCCCTTACACTCCGATGTTAATGATTTGTTGCCTGAGTATGGCCGGCCATACTGGTGCCGGCCATTAGCCATTGGTCTATGAAACGTGTTCCAGGGTAACGGCACTGCTGGCGGCCAGCAGCTGAGCCGCGCCCGGGTACTGACTGATGCCAGCGGCGCTTTCCACCAATACGGCGCGAGTAATGTGTTCGGGCTGGCCGCCCTGCAGTTGTAACTGGCTCAGTGCCAGCTGCATGGGGCCAAGTCCCGGATTAAAGGCGGCATTTTCCAGATAGCGACCGGTGATAATGCGTCCGTCCGCCAGTTGCAGGGCTACGCCGGCACGATTGTGGCTATAGGGGGCATAGCTCAGGTTGGCCTGCTGCAGGGCAGCCTTTAAGAGTGTGTCGTCACTGGCGTGGTGCAGCGTGCCCGGCTCTGGGCTGAGCATGCCGCCGTCAATACCCAGATCAGCCGGGCCAAAGGCATAAGGCAGAAGCTCGCTTAATGCGTGTTCGGCCTCGGGCAGAGTAATGGTGACTGGCTGATTCAGCTCCTGCATAAACTGCCGGCAATGGCCGCAGGGGCTGGCGCTGACCACTACAGCCTGAATGTGTTGCTCATTATGCAGCGCCGCATGACCAATGGCCGACTGCTCCGCATGCACGGAATAATGCAGTGCAAGACCGGCAAACTCCAGATTGGCACCCAAATACCAGTATCCTGAATCTGCCATGGCGATCGCACCCACCGCAAAATTCGATACTGGTGCCAGGCTCAGTTGCCGGGCCTGTGGCAGCAGTGCCAGTGCAAGTCTTGCGCCTGCAAGGCCGGTGGCATGCTCAAGGGCTTTTACTTGCTCCGGCGTCAGCCGGGGCTGGGCAATAATGCTCATTTGCTGCAATGCGATCTGTATCATTTGCGCCTCCTGGTGTCAGCCTGTGAACCAAAGGTAGAGGTGAAACAGCGGCGGGGCCAGCAAGGCGGTGACAATACCGCACACTACCATGGCGAGGGACGCAAAGGCCCCTTGAGTATTGCCTACTTCGGCGGCGGCACCGGTGCCTATGGCATGAGCACTGGCCCCCATGGCCAGCCCCTGTGCTTCCGGATGGTTAACGCCTGCCAGCCGCAGCAGCGGAAAGCCGATAATAGCCCCCATCATGCCCACAATAATTACCAGTCCTGCCGCAATGGCCGGAATGCCACCCATGGACTCACTCACGCTCATGGCCAGGGGCGTGGTTATGGACTTGGTAAGTACCGAGGCCAGCAGTTCAGGACTTTGATGAATAATACCGCCAATCAGTAAGGTGGTGCCCACAGAAATCACTACCGACAGGCTGCAGCACAGCAAAATCGGCATCAGCCGGCTACGAATTTTGGCTGCCTGCTGATATAAGGGCAGAGCAAACGCCACCACTGCCAGCTCCAGCAAGAGCGCCAGCGGTCTGGTGCCGGCGTCATATTCAGCCGGACTGGTGTCGGTGGCCAGCAGCAGCGCAATAATCAGCAGCGCCGGTATCATGATGGGGTTGATCAGCAGATTATTAAAACGACGTGCCAGCTTGCGGGTGAGCAGATAACACAGCACGGTAACGGGAATGGCCAGCCAGAACATCATGATGCCAGCCTCTGATAGAGCCAGCCCACCGCCAGCAGAATAAGCACCAGGCCGGTCACTGCTGCCAGCAGAATAAAGCCAAGGCCTTTGCTTAATACATCGGCGTAGCTGAGCAGACCCGCTGCCACCGGAATAAACAACAGCGCCATATGCCGCAAAATAAGCTGGCCGCCAGCCTGCACCCATTCAAGGCGCACCAGGTTGCTGCTGAGTAACGCAAACAGCAGCAGCAGGCCAATAATGCTGGCCGGAAAGGCAAACGGCAGCACGGCTGCAATGGCTTTGCCCATCAACAGGCAAACAAAGATGACTGCAAAGTCACGAATAAGCGTCATGGTAAAATCTTAAAGGGATTGTACATAGCGGGCCACTGCCTGCAGCAGACCCAGTTGATGTTCATCTTCCTGATGCTCCAGCACCAGCTGCTCCAGACGGTGCATATAGACCTCGGCATGGGCCGAAAGCTTGTCCTGACAGTGCAGCCGCCAGCGCTGCCATTCCTGCTCGCTCAGGGTGTGAGGATAGTTGCGCGCCCGGTAACGAAACAGCAGCTCGGGCAAACGCTCGTCACTGAACGACAGCGGCAGTTCGCTCAGCATGTCAGGGGCGGCGTTGCGCACCATGGCCATGGCGGCCTTGTCGGCATCACTGAAAAAGCCCTGATACAGGGCTGTGTCAACGTCGTCCGTCGGCTCAAACTCCTTGCCTTCAGCAAACACGGCTTCGGCTTTTTCCCTTATTTCCGGGTGCTGTCGTAGTAAATCCAGGCTTTTTCGGCACTGGGTTCTGTCTATGCCCAGCTCATCGGCGCGTTGCTCGGTCAGTGCTGCCGCTTTGGCCAGCACCGGACACTTGTTGATATGCACCAGCTTGAGCGGCACCGGTGGCAGCTCACCCAGCTCGCTGTTGGGTGTATACAGACGCTGGCGCAATTCATCAGGGCTCAGGTCAACCAGCGGCGACAGATCCCTGGCCAGATCCACACAAATGACCGCATTGGCATTATTGGCATGCCAGGCCAGTGGCGCAATCCAGGTAGCACAGCCCTGCCAGGCAGAAAACATACCCGACACATGCACCAGCGGCTTGCTGCTGATAATGTCAATCAGCGACTTGACCTTGTGCTTGTTGCGCAGCTCATACAGGTAATCGAACAGCCTTGGCTGGGCTCGTTTAAGTAATCTGGCCAGCGCTATGGTGGCACGCACGTCTGCCAGCGCATCGTGGGCCTGACCATGCTCTATGCCGTTGGCCTGTGTCAGGCGCTCCAGTTTAAAGCTGGGTTTGCCGTCCTGGTCTTCCGGCCAGTGAATACCATCGGGGCGCAGAGCATAAAAGGCGCGTACCACATCCAGCAGATCCCAGCGGGAGTTACCCTGCTGCCAGCTCCAGGCGTAGGGATCATAAAAGTTGCGATACAGAGTGTAACGGGTTACTTCGTCGTCAAAGCGAATATTGTTGTAACCCAGCACGCAGGTCTGCGGCTGGCTGAACTGCTCATGAATGCGGGCAATAAAGTCGGCCTCACACAGACCGTCCTGCTGGGCTTTTTGCGGTGTAATACCGGTGATCAGGGTGGCTTCGGGTGAGGGTAGATAGTCGGCAGGCAGCCGGCAATAAAACATTTGCGGCTCACCAATTTCGTTAAAGTCGGCATCGGTACGAATGCCGGCAAACTGCACCGGTCTGTCTTTGGCCGGGCTGATGCCGGCGGTCTCAAAGTCGTAAAAGTAGAAAGTGGGCTTTACCTGCTCGCTCATGGTGATATGCACGTAGCTGTATTTGCTGACATTATGCGTGACTCTGAGCAGGAACCCAAGGGGTTACACCTCCCCTTGACAAGGGGAGGGAAGAGCATCAGTCGGCGCTGTCTTCTGCCGGCTCATAGTCATCGTCGTTGCCGGTGCTCATGGGCGAGCACAGGCGGTGCACCCGGCGCGGACCGATCACCTTAAGGTATTTCATCCATACTCTGGCGTGGCGCAGCTCTGGGGTTGCCTGTTGCTGCACCTGCTCTACAAAGCGCTGCTCATCGTCGGTCATGGGCGCACGCTGGCCGGTATAAAGGCTCAGCATGGCATGGCCGCATTGTTCCAGCAGCTGGGCTTCAGTCACGGTAAATTCACCGCAGCGGCGAAGCCCCCGGGGGAAGTGGGTAAAGTCCTGAAAAGGCTTGGCTGACTCAAAGCTCATGGTCACTCTCACTCTAACGTGGCATTGATGATCGCGGAAAGTATGGCACTCAGGCCCAGTACGCAAAATCAATTTTTTTCACGTTTCGTGCAATTTTGTTTTATGAGTTTTCGGTCGCGTCGCTGGTCAGTTCGATAAAGCGCGGATGCTGTCGCAGTGGCTCAAATTCTTCGTCTTCCGCTGCCACATGGCGCAGGTGCAGATTGTTTTGCACAGCCAGCTCAAGATCGCTGAGGGCCTGCTCTTCATGCCCCATGCCGGCATGGGCACAGGCACGCTGATAGAGAGCATGAGCATTTTGCGGATCCACCTGCATCACACGGTTACACAGACTCAGTGCCCACTGACGTTCGTCCATCATCAGTGCGGCATCAGCCTTGTGGGTGAGAGCGTCGAGATCTCCGGGCTTGATGTGCAGTATCTGATCGTAAATGTCCATCTTGGCCTGGGGGCTTTGCTCCTGGCTGGCCCGCAACCAGAGACCGTGCACCTCCTGGAAGCGTTCAATTTCCCGATAATTCTCTGCAATAACTTTAGTTTTTCGCTGCAGTTCGCGTTCAATCTGCCGAAGTTTGCGTTCATACGTGTCAGTGATCTGTTTCATCTGGGTTTCCACATAATCTCGTGCCGACTTCTTTAATTCCCGTAAAGACTGCCAGCCCACTATGGCCAGCACAGAGGCGGCACCGGCCAGCAGATAGAAGAAATAGGTCACTGTGATGTTGGCGTAGCTCATGGCCTTGTCGGCCACGCTCAGCTCCTTTTGTACCACTTCTTCTTTGACGTTGACCTTGAACTGGGCCATTTCGGTACGCAGTGCTTTCAGCTCATCCAGCATATAGCGCTCCATAAAAGGGGTAAGCCGGGTACGCACTTCTTCGGTGGCCTCACCCTCCGCAGGCGTGTCGGCGGCAAAGGATGACAAGGAGAAACAGACGAACAGCAAGGCAAGCAATGATCTCAGCATGGGTAACTCATGATTCCGGCGGTGTGAATGGCATGTGAAGCAAGGCTAAAGATTAACGTTACGAAGGTTTGCTTTCAAATTATCGGTCTGACGGCATCTGGCGAGTATCACTTAGGGATCTAATGAGTTTTCTGCTTGGCTAATTTAGCTGCTATTTAATTTGACCTGTGAGTAAAAGTGACGCTTCGGGCGTTGATGAGGCTGGGTTGGTGATCGCTGCATCTTATGGGGAGGTGATCAGGGAAATCGTGTCTGTTTCAGAGGGCTAAGATGAATTTTTAGTGTGGAAAGTTCCTCCTTACAGGCGCTCATGCCGGTGTTTTGGTGATTTTTATACTTTTTTGTAAAGTCCGTAAAGGAACTTGTTTCATGGTTTTAATAAGTGCCGTTCAGGCCTTTGAGGGCGGGGGATAAGGCCGTTTTTACCGGCTGGCAAAGGTTTGTTTCATGGACTGTTGCTGCCGCTAAAAATGTATGCGATTCAAATTAAATTCATACAGTTCGCCTTGCAATTGCTTGATGGTTTGTTAGGTTAATAAGGAATTTTTTGATTAGCCCACTAACCAAAAGGGATTGAAGCCAATCATTATGGATACAACCGTTGACTTACAACTTGTGCTGCGACACCCCAATGCCACGGACGGTCGTGAAGTCAATCGCCTGATTGACAGATGCAAGCCCCTGGATACCAACTCGACTTACTGCAACCTGCTGCAGTGTTCGCATTTTGCCGACACCTGCATGCTGGCAGAAGACGAGGATGACGGCACCCTGCTGGGGTTTATCTCTGGCTACCGCAAGCCTTCTGAACCGGACACCCTGTTCGTGTGGCAGGTAGCCATAGATAAACGCGCCCGCGGAGAGGGCCTGGCCCGTCGCCTGCTTGAAAATCTGCTTGACGCCGACGCCTGCAAGGGGGTACGCCGCATTGAAACCACCATTACGCCCGACAATGCCGCTTCCTGGGGCTTGTTCGAGAGCGTGGCCCGCGAACGCGGTGCCAATCAGGGTGTGCGCCATGTGCTGTTCGATCAGGAACGCCACTTTGGCGGTGAGAGCAAGAGCGAGATCCTTTATCGCATTCCCCTGGCCTGAGCCTGACTTTTCTTCGAATTTTTCGCTTTTAATGATTTAAATCGCACTTTAAGGAGTTGTGATGAGTATTTTTGACGTAATGGAATCCAGTGTACAAACCTATGCCCGTTCGTTTCCGGTGGTGTTTGATCAGGCCAAAGGCGTCTGGCTGCACGACCGCAGCGGCAAGCGTTATCTGGACTTTCTGGCCGGTGCCGGCACCCTCAACTATGGCCATAACCACCCGGCCCTGAAAGAGGCGCTGATTGAATACATTCAGCACGATGGCATTGCCCATGGTCTGGACATGCATACCGATGCCAAGGCCAAATTCCTGAGTGCGCTGCAGAACATAATTCTCAAGCCCCGTGACCTTGATCATGTCGCCCAGTTCACCGGCCCCACCGGCACCAATGCCGTGGAAGCGGCCATGAAGCTGGCCCGCAAGGTGACCGGCCGTGAAAACATTGTGGCCTTTACCAATGGTTTTCACGGTGTGAGCCTGGGTGCGCTGGCCGCCACCGGTAACCAGCATCATCGCGGTGGTGCCGGTACCGTGCTGGCCAACGTGACTCGTTTGCCTTACGACGGTTACGCCGGTACCGGTGAAGACAGCCTGGTGCTGTTTGAAACCATGCTGAACGATAACTCCAGTGGCCTGGACAAGCCTGCCGCTGTGCTGTTTGAAGTGGTACAGGGTGAAGGCGGTCTGAACGCAGCCTCCGTTGAATGGCTGCAGCGTCTGGAGAAAATCTGCCGAGCCCACGACATTCTGATGATTGCCGATGATATTCAGGCCGGTTGTGGCCGTACCGGTACCTTCTTCAGCTTTGAGCCAGCCGGCATCAAGCCCGACATTATTACTCTGTCCAAATCGCTGAGCGGCATGGGCCTGCCCTTTGCACTGGTGCTGCTGCGTCCCGAGCTGGATCAGTGGGAGCCAGGTGAGCATAACGGCACCTTCCGGGGTAACAATCATGCCTTTATTACTGCCCGCAAGGCGCTGGAAACCTTCTGGCAGGACGATGAATTCGCTGCCGGTGTGCGCGCCAAGGGTGAGCTGGTTACCGCTCGTCTGCAGAAGCTGGCCGATAAATATCCCGAGCTGTTCGATAAGGTGAAGGGTCGTGGTCTGATGCAGGGCATTGCCTGTGTGAACGGTGACATCGCCGATGAAATCACCAGCCGCGCCTTTGAGCTGGGCCTGGTGATTGAAACCGCTGGCCCCGATGACGAAGTGGTCAAGTGCCTGTGCCCGTTGATCATCACCGAAGAAGAGCTGACCCAGGGGCTGGACTGGCTGGAGCAGGCCATTGTGGACGTAGCTGCCAAGCGCCTGAAAAAGGCCTCTTAAGCTGCGGGAGTCCACCTGCAATCAACGCCATGGCTGAGGCTGTGGCGTCCAATACCGAACAACCAAAGGAAATACCATGATAGTACGTACCCTTGCCGACTGTGAGAATTCCGAACGCCGCGTGCAGTCCGAGACCGGCACCTGGGAAAGCACCCGCATGCTGCTCAAAGACGACAAAATGGGTTTCTCATTTCATATCACCACCATCTTTGCCAACACCGAAACCCACATTCACTACCAGAACCACCTGGAGTCTGTGTATTGCATGAGCGGTAACGGCGAAATTGAAGACCTGGCCACCGGTAACATCTACAACATCGAGCCGGGCACCCTGTACATTCTTGATCAGCACGACGAGCACCTGCTGCGCGGCGGCAGCGAAGACATGAAACTGGCCTGCGTGTTCAACCCGCCGCTCACCGGCAAGGAAGTGCACGACGCCGACGGTGTGTATCCGCTGGAAACGGAAGAAGCGGAAGGCTGAGTACAGCGTCTGTCTGCAAGGCGAAGCATCAGCGCGGTTGCACTTCACGACACGCTGTGGCTACGGCAATCCCCGCTGCTGCTTCGCTATGCCTTGCGCTCCGCACCTTTTCACTGGGCAGGGTTGGTCAAATCCAGGCCCACTGAAAATGTGCGCTCAAGAACAGAATGTTCAATGTCAGGGAACGGGAGAATAACAGAGTGTCACATACAGTAGAAAAAATCGGCGGTACCTCCATGAGCCAGTATCAGGCGGTCCGCGACAATATCGTGCTGCACAACCGTGATGAGCACAGCTATTACCAGCGCATGCTGGTGGTGTCGGCCTTTGGCGGCATTACCGACGGCCTGCTGGAATGTAAACGCACCGGTGCCCCCGGTGTGTATGCCAGCTTTGCCGATGCCGAAGACGATCAGGCCTGGGAGCAGGCGCTGGACAATGTCAGTGTGCGCATGGCGCAAATTAACGAAGAAATGTTCGGGGCCACCCCCGAGCGGGCGCTGGCCGATGCCTTTCTCCGTGAGCGCATGGCCGGCATTCGCGACTGCCTGAACCATCTGCGCAAGGTGTGCGCCTTTGGGCAGTTTCAGCTGGCCGAGCAGCTGCAGACCATTCGGGAGCTGCTGGCAGCCATGGGCGAAGCCCACAGTGCTCATAACATGGTGCTGTACCTGCGCCAGAGCGGCGTTAACGCCATTCTGATGGACCTGACCGGCTGGCGCACCGACGAGGCGCTGCCGCTGGATGAAGTGCTGAATCAGGCGCTGGCCCGGGTAGACCTGTCTGCTCAGCTGCCGGTGGTCACCGGTTACGCTCATTGTAAAGAAGGCCTGATGAGCAGCTTTGATCGTGGCTACAGTGAAATGACCTTCAGCCGGCTGGCGGTACTCAGCGGAGCCCGTGAAGCCATTATTCACAAGGAATACCACCTGAGCAGTGCCGATCCTCGTCTGGCCGGCGAAGACGAGGTAATCCCCATTGGCCGCACCAATTATGATGTGACCGATCAGCTGTCAAATCTCGGCATGGAAGCCATTCACCCTCAGGCCGCCAAGGGGCTGCGCCAGCAGGGTATTCCGCTCAGAGTGCGTAACACCTTTGAACCGGATCACGAAGGGACCCTGATCACCACCGACTACCGCAGTCCGGCACCCTGTGTGGAAATGGTGGCGGGCCGCCGTAACCTGTTTGCGGTTGAGCTGTTTGATCAGGACATGGTGGGCCGGGTGTCTCACTACGCTGAGGGCTTTACCGACGAGCTGGACAAGATGCACCTGAACCTGGTGGCGAAAGACATGAATGCCAACACCCTCACTTATTATGTGGCGGGCAACCGCAAGCAGGTGCGTCGCCTGGTAGAGTCGCTGCAGCGCCGGTTTGAAAACGCTGATGTGACTACCCATAAAGTCTCGCTGGTGTCGGCCGTGGGCAGTGATATGAGCATTCCCGGTTTGCTGGCCCGCTCTGTGGGTGCGCTCAACAAGGCCGATGTGCCGGTGCGTGCCGTGCATCAGTCGCTGCGGGCGGTG
This sequence comes from Oceanimonas sp. CAM02, assembly GCF_032842915.1. Classification (NCBI taxonomy): domain Bacteria; kingdom Pseudomonadati; phylum Pseudomonadota; class Gammaproteobacteria; order Aeromonadales; family Aeromonadaceae; genus Oceanimonas; species Oceanimonas sp. CAM02. Next base: position 9,430 of record NZ_JAWJBK010000021.1, on the reverse strand, counting down.
GAAATGCAGTTTATTGTGGATGACGAGTATTATGAGCAGGCCGTGGTGGCCCTGCACGATGAACTGGTACAGACCCACGCCGATACCGTCGCCCTGGCGGTAGCCTAATCCCACCTCAGCCCTCCCCTTGGAAAGGGGAGGGTGCTCTATCTGCTTCCGTCCGCCCCCGCATTTTGGCACACTGACGTTATTGCTTTATTTCAATGAGAACCTTTGATGGCAAAACGTGCCTGTGCCCTTCATATTCTGGTGAAAACCGAAGCCGAGTGTAACCAGCTCAAAGCCCGGCTTGATAAAGGGGCCGACTTTCATCAGCTGGCCAAAAAACATTCCATTTGTCCGTCCGGTAAAAAAGGCGGTGATCTGGGCGAGTTTAAAAAAGGTGATATGGCCGGTCCTTTTGACAAAGCGGTGTTTACCGGACCCGAACTTAAGGTGCTGGGGCCGGTTAAAACCCGCTTTGGCTATCATCTGATCAAGGTGCTTTACCGCAGCTGATGTCACTCACCAACCCGGATAGCGTCCATGTATCTTGAGCACGTTCACATCCGCAATTTTCTCGGTATTAATCAGCTGTCGTTGCCGCTGGATCAAAGCACAGTGCTGATGGGAGAAAATGCCTGGGGTAAAACCAGTCTGTTTCGTGCCCTGTGGCGGCTGATGGGCCGGGGTGCCTGCTGCTATGAGTTTGCCGAAGAAGATTTCTACCGCACCGAGGCCGGTGACCCGGCTCAGGAGCTTTCCATTACCCTGACCTATCGTGAGCACAGACCCGGGGTCAGCCAGCATTCCAACCGGCTGGCCCGGCTTGAGCAGGTATGGGTGCCTCACAAAGACAGCTTTCACCGCATCTATTATCGCGCCCGGGCCTGGCGTGATAAGCAGGGTATACACTGCCGTCATGAGTTTCTGAACAGTGCCGGCACCGTGATTGAGCTTGGTCATGCGTCGGCGCTGGTATGCCGGCTGATAGAAATGAATCCGGTATTCCGGCTGCGGGACTCGCGGGGCGCGCCGCAGGATCTGCCCATTGTGAATCTTAACGGCGATTATCAGCAGCTGCTGAGCCGGCTCAGTGACCAGCTGGCTGAAGAAGACGAGCTTAGCCGCAAGGAAATTGAAGCCGGTCTGGATGCGGTGCGCCAGCTGTTCGAGCATTATTTTACGCCTCAGGGGGCCACCAGCCGGGCACCGCGGCGGGCAAAAGACATTGCCATTCACCCGGTGACGCTTACCCAGCTTGGTAAATTCAACGACTGGCAGCCTTTAGGAGAAGACAGCGGCCTGTCGTTGGCACTGGCGGCGGTAGCCCGCACTATTTTGCAGGCCCGGGGCGGCCGTCCCATTGAAACCGGAGCCCGGCCTTTGCTGCTGATTGAAGATCCCGAAAGCCGGCTGCACCCCACCATGCTGGCAGCCACCTGGGGTATTCTGGAGCGCTTTCCCGGCCAGAAGCTGGTCACCACCAACTCGGGTGATTTGTTGTCGGCCTTTCCGCTTAATCATCTGCGCCGTCTGGTGCGCATGAACGGCGAGACCCGCTGTATGTCCATCGGCAACGAACGCTACAGTGCGGAAGACATGCGCCGCATTGCCTTTCATGTGCGTATCAACAGGCCCATGTCGTTGTTTGCCCGCTACTGGCTGCTGGTGGAAGGGGAAACAGAAATCTGGCTGCTGTCGGAGCTGGCGCGAATTTGTGGCTATGTGCTGCCTGCCGAGGGCATTCGTATTATCGAGTTTGCCCAATGCGGCCACAGCCCGTTGATTAAGGTGGCCCGGGACTTTGGCATTGGCTGGCATTTGCTGACCGATGGTGATGAAGCCGGTCAGAAATATGCACAGGGGGTGCGCGGCATGCTGCGGGGTGAGCGGGAAACCGACCACCTTACTGTATTGCCTCGTAACGATATTGAACACTATATGTATTTTAACGGTCTTGAGCAGGTGTTTCGTCAGGAAGCCAATATTCACGACAAACATACGCCTCCCTCACGTATTATTGAGCGAGCGCTGAGCCGGCGCAGCAAGCCGGGCATGGCACTGGCGCTGGTAGAGGCCATTGAGCCTCATGGCCCGGAGCGGGTGCCCATTGAATTGCGCCGTATGTTTGCCCGTATGGTCGTACTGGCCCGCCGGCAACGCTAAAATAGGCACAACGCATTAACGGAGAAAAGTAATGACAGAATTACTGCCGGCGCGCTTGTTTGCGCCTCTGGCACTCACGGCAGTGGCCGCTCTCGGCCTCTTGGTATGGGTACTTAAAAACGGCGATCTCTGCCCGGGACAGCGGCGTCGTATCAGTGACGGAGCCATGTCGGTATGGGCGGTGTTTGGGCTGGCGCTGATGCTGGGGGTGGAAGCCGGTGTACCGCCGGTTATGCTCTGGCTGGGTGGTGCGACGCTGGTAGCGGGGCTTGGCACTGTGCTGTATCAGGCGCGTATGCAGGGCAAACGCAGTCTGGATGTCAGCTGGCATTATCCGGCGCTGGTGCTGGCACTAGTTTATGGTGCTCTGGTGGGATGGCGCATGGGCGCAGGCTGGGCCTTGCTGGCCGCGGGTGCCGGCGGTTGTGTGTTTGCTCATCTGATTATGGTGCGCGCCAAACACCGTCTGCAGGCCTTTAATGTGCTGTTGCCCCTGGCCGGCACTGCCTTTGGGGTGATCTGGTTGCTGGCGCTGGCCATTCGTGCGGCCGGTCTCAGTGAGCCGGCACTGGCAGCCATGCCCCTGCCTTTTGTACAGCTAAGTGGTGCCGTGCTGGCGGGAGCCCTGGTCTGGTTTTTGCCGCTGTTGCGCAAAGAGCAAACCAAGCCACCGGTGATTGCCGTTGCCGCTCTGTTAATATTGGGTGCGCTCACCCTCGGGCAGGGCATGATCTGGCATATGGCCGGTAACATTAGTTAAACATCAAATTTTCTCGCCAAATCACAAATTTTTCTCGTTGTACTTGTGATTTGGCCCTTTCTAGAATGCGCGCCTCGAAATCCGGAGGCGTTCATGCACCTTGTTCCACTTTATACACATCTGATCCTGCTGACACTGGGTAATGCCTTTCTGGTGACCCTGGTGGCGGTTTATCTGAATGGCCAGGGTGCGCCGGCGGCACAAATTGGTCTGGTAGGTGCTGCTTTTTATCTAGGCATGCTGGGGGCCAGTTTTTTTGCTGATAAATTCATACAGCGGCTGGGGCATGTGCGTGCGCTGGTGATGTGCTGTGCCACCCTGGCACTGGCAGCAGTGGCGCTGACCTGGACCAGTTTGTTACCGGTATGGCTGGTGCTGCGGATGCTGGCGGGCATGGCGGCCGCCATCAGTTTTGTGGCGGTAGAAAGCTGGGTGCTGGGGGTGGCACCGCTGAACCGTCGTTCCAGTGCCATGGCGCGTTATATGCTGGTGTATTACTTCAGTTATGGCATCAGCCAGCTGTTTATTGATGGCTTTACGGTTTACAGCCCGTCGGCCTTCTGGCTGGCGGCCGGCCTGTGTGCGCTGGCACTGGTGCCGCTGCGTTTTGCCCGCTCACCCAATCTGGAAGACGAGATAACAGCAGATGGCATCGCCCCCAGCAAGCCGCCCCGGCTGGACAGAGCCCAGGGGCTGGCCGGTTGTCTGGTGGCAGGCATGCTGCTGGGCGCGCTGTCGGCACTCATGCCCATTCAGCTGGAGCAGCTGGCGCTGGGCGACGAGGTTGGCCTGTATATGGCCTGGCTGATTTTATGTGGCATGGCGTTTCAGTTGCCCAACGGCAGTCTGGCAGACAAAGTGGGTAAAAAAACCATGATGGGAGTGCAGACCCTGATGGTGGGCAGTGGTTGTTTGCTGCTGTGGGAATTTGACGGTACTCATATGTTGATCCCGGCTTTTGTGTTGATTGGGGCGGGAGCCTTTACCCTTTATCCCACCACCATGTCTTATGCCTGCGGCAACATGAATGGCCGCGCTTTGGTGCGCATGACCCAAAAACTGATGTTTGCTTACAGCATCGGCTCCCTGACCGGCCCCGTGATTGCCGGCATTATGCTGGAGAAGTTTCAGGCGGGGTTATTCCTGTTTTTGGTATTGCTGGTATCGGGCTGGGGGCTCTGGCTGCTGCTGGCACGCCTGTTATTCAGTAAACCCGTGGGCGATGCAGTCTAGTTTGGGGTGACGTGCGAATGCTTAGGGTATATTGTTTGGTGGATATTTCGGCTTTTTACAACAGGAGCACGTTATGAAAATCAAGCATTTATCAGCAGTTGTTATTCTGGCTGCACTGGGGTTGGGTGGTTGTGCCAATAGTGATGTTTATTCCGGTGATGTGTATGGCAGCAGCACGGCCGGCCGGGCCCAGAGCGTGACCTATGGTACTTTGGTATCGGTGCGACCGGTAAAAATTCAGGCCGGTGATCAAAACCCCAATGTGGTGGGCACAGTGGGCGGTGGTGTACTGGGTGGTATTGCCGGTAGTGCCATTGGCGGTGGTACGGGCCGCTCACTGGCCACCGCAGCCGGTGCCATTGCCGGTGCCATGGTGGGCTCAAAGGCGGAAGAAAAAATCAATCAGGTGAATGCCGTGGAGCTTGAAATTCGCACCGACAGCGGTGAAAGTCTGGTGGTGGTACAAAAAGCGGACAGAAGCTGGCAACCGGGCCAGCGAGTTCGCATGATTGGCTCCGGCAGTAATATGAGTGTGGCTCCTTACTAGCTCAGGTTATTGATAAACAAACAAAAAAGGCACCGAAAGGTGCCTTTTTTGTTTTACAGGAAATAGTGTTATTTCTTCGTGCAGTACAGTCCTGTCTTCCCGGGCTCGTTAGAATTGTGCCAAGGAAGGTGCAGAAATGGCAAGCATGGTTGCACAGACTGTAAAAATGACGGTTATAACTAACTCTTTCATTGTTTACCTTCCTCAACAGTGGGCTGTGAACACACTATACTGGCATGATGTTTGCTTTTCAACCGTTAAAGTGTGTTTTATTTGCTGCTGGGGTAGTAAATGATGAGTAACGTCTGTTTTTGACAGTAATGATGAGTCAAATCTGACGTAACAATCAGATTTTTTAATGCATGTTTTATATTTCTTTATATTTTTGTTTTTAATTTCAATGCATTAGATGTTTTTCTTGGTGGTGGTCATGATGGGGGTGAGTATCTCGTTATTCCTAGTGTGACGGAAAAAACACTGTCCGTTTATGTGCTTTTTTAAGGAAAAAATGCTTCCGCCTGTAAGGGTGGTTCAAAATACAGGCAGTAACTCCGTAAATTCAGCATTGGAATGGTGGCTGCGGGCCGGCTGCGGCACCTGCATTCAAACGCTGGTTTCTGCTAAACTGCGCGCCAGATTTTTTGGCACTAAATGTGTTTATAAACAAACAGGGGTTTTGGTTTGGCACAGTCGGTTGAACAGTTGCAGGCAAGGCTGAAAGAGTGCAGAGGCGCTGAGCGCGGACGGTTTCGCCGCCGGTTACAGGGGGTGGCAAGGCTGGCTGAGTCCCGGCAGCAAAAGGTACTGGAAAAAATAGCGCTGGAGATGGCCACTTCCATGGCCGAGCGCAGCCGGCGGCAGGCATTGCTGCAAAGCCCGATTGCCTATCCGCCCCAGCTGCCGGTCAGCGACAAGCGCGATACCATCAAACAAGCCATTCAGGACCATCAGGTGGTGATCATTGCCGGTGAAACTGGCTCGGGCAAAACCACCCAGATCCCCAAAATGTGTCTGGAGCTGGGCCTTGGCATCGACGGCACCATTGGTCACACTCAGCCCCGTCGGCTGGCGGCCCGCAGCGTGGCCACCCGTCTGGCCCAGGAGCTGGGCTGTGAGCTGGGGGAGCGTGTCGGTTTCAAGGTGCGCTTCAGTGATCAGGCAAGCCAGGAAACGCAGGTCAAGCTGATGACAGACGGCATTCTGCTGGCGGAGATTCAGCAGGACCGCATGTTGCGTCAGTACGACACCATCATCATTGATGAAGCCCACGAGCGCAGCCTCAACATCGACTTTATTCTTGGCTACCTGCGCCAGCTGCTGCCCAAACGGCCCGATCTCAAAATTATCATTACTTCTGCCACCATCGATCCCGAGCGTTTCTCCAGGCACTTTAACGATGCCCCCATTATCTCGGTGTCGGGCCGCACCTATCCGGTGGAGCTGCGCTACCGGCCGCTGGTGGACGACAGCCGGGAGCGGGATCAGCTGCAGGGCATCTTTGATGCGGTCACCGAGCTCAGCAATGAAGGCCCCGGCGACATTCTGATCTTCATGAACGGCGAACGGGAAATTCGCGACACCGCCGACGCCCTGCGCAAGCTGGAGCTGCGCCATACCGAGATAGTGCCGCTGTTCTCAAGGCTGTCGAACGCCGAGCAGAACCGCATTTTTGAGTCTCACAGTGGCCGGCGCATTGTGCTGGCCACCAACGTGGCGGAAACCTCGCTCACCGTGCCCGGCATTCGCTACGTGATCGATCCCGGCACGGCGCGCATCAGCCGTTACTCCTACCGCACCAAGGTGCAGCGCCTGCCCATTGAGCCGGTGTCCCAGGCCAGCGCCAACCAGCGCATGGGCCGCTGTGGCCGGGTCGAGGCAGGCATTTGTATTCGCCTGTACAGCGAAGAAGACTTTTTAAACCGGCCGGAATTTACCGACCCCGAGATTCTGCGTACCAATCTGGCCTCGGTGATATTGCAGATGCTGTCTCTGGGGCTGGGGGATATTTCCGCCTTTCCCTTTGTAGAAGCGCCGGAAAACAAAAATATCTCCGACGGCATACGCCTGCTGGAAGAGCTGGGGGCGGTACAAAACGAGAAAAATCAGCTCATGCTTACCCCGCTCGGGCGGGACCTGTCCCGGCTGCCGGTAGACCCGCGCCTGGGCCGCATGGTGCTGGCCGCCCGCGATTATGGCTGTGTGACCGAGGTGATGGTGATCACTGCGGCGCTGAGCATTCAGGATCCCCGTGAACGACCACTGGAGAAACAGCAGGCCGCTGCCGAAATGCACCGTCGCTTTGCCGACAAAGACTCGGACTTTGTGGCTTATATCAATCTGTGGCACTACCTGAAAGAGCAGCAAAAATTGCTGAGCGGCAACCAGTTCCGCAAGCAGTGCATGAGTGAATTTCTCAACTACCTGCGGGTGCGGGAATGGCAGGACATTTACAGCCAGCTGCGGCTGGTGGTGCGGGAGCTGGGCTTTGCCCTGAACAGCACGCCCGCCAGCTTTGACAGCCTGCACCGGGCCCTGCTGACCGGCATGCTCAGCCAGGTGGGACTGCGCGATGGTGACAAAAAAGACATTTTGGGGGCGCGCAACGCCCGCTTTGTGCTGGTGCCGGGCTCTCAACTTGCTAAAAAGCCGCCGCGCTGGCTGATGGTGGCCGAGCTCACCGAAACCCACCGGCTTTACGGCCGCACCGCCGCGCGCATTGATCAGGCCTGGCTGGAGGAAGCCGGGGCCCATTTGCTCAAGTCCAGCTACAGCGAGCCGCACTGGTCGAAAAAACAGGGCGCTGTGATGGGCTATGTGAGCAAAAGCCTGTTTGGCCTGCCGGTGGTGGTGCGCCGCCGGGTGAACTACTCTGCCGTTGACCCCAAACTGTGCCGGGAGCTGTTTATTCGCCAGGCCCTGGTGGAAGGGGAACTTAGCACCCGGCACGAGTTCTTTCACCACAACAGAGCCCTGCTGGATCAGGCCGAGACCCTGGAGCACAAGTCGCGCCGCCGGGATCTGGTGATTGACGACGAGACTCTGTTCCGCTTTTACGATGAGCGCCTGCCCGCCGATATTGTCTCTATTCGTCATTTCGACAAGTGGTGGAAAGGGGCGCGCAAGGCCGAGCCCGAGCTGCTGCACTTTACCGAAGAGATGTTGCTCAACGAGCGCGCCGGTGCCGTGACTACCCGTGACTACCCGGATGCCTGGCAGCACGACGGCCTGAACCTGCCGCTCGACTATCAGTTTGAGCCGGGCAAGGAAGAAGACGGCGTGACCGTGCGCATTCCGCTGCCGCTGCTCAACCAGGTGGCGCCCGAGCCCTTTGTGTGGCAGGTGCCGGGCCTGCGCCGGGAGTTGCTGGTGGCGTTGATAAAATCCCTGCCCAAGCCCATGCGCAAGCACTTTGTGCCGGCGCCCAACTTTGCCGAGGCGCTGCTGGCGGCCATGACCCCCTTTGAGGGCCCGCTGCTGGATCAGATGGAAAAACACCTGCGGCGCATGACCGGTGTGACCGTGCCTCACGAAGACTGGGACTGGAGCGCATTGCCGGCGCATCTCATCATGCGCTTTGCGGTAATGGACGCCGATGGTAAGGAGCTGGCCACCGGCCGGGATCTGGAAAGCATCAAGCTGTCATTGCAGGGCCAGGTGCAGACAGCGCTGACACAGGCGGTGGACGACGATCGCTTTGAGCAGGAAGGGCTGCGGGAATTTCCCGCCAGCGCCATTCCGCATACCTTTGCCACCAAACGGGCCGGGTTTGAGGTAAAAGCTTATCCGGCACTGGCTGATCAGGGCGACAGCGTGGCGCTGCAATTGTGCGAAGATGAAACCAGCCAGGCCCAGACCATGTGGGACGGCCAGTGCAAGCTGCTGCTGCTGCTGCTGCAACTGCCGTCGCCCATCAAGTATTTGCAGGACAAGCTGCCCAACAAGGCCAAGCTGGGGCTCTATTTCAACCCTTACGGCAAGGTACTGGATCTGGTGGACGACTGCATTCGCGCCGGCATTCATCAGCTGATGCGTGAGCACGGTGCGCCGGCCTGGACTCCGCAAGACTTTGAAGCTTTAAAAGACAAGGTCGCCGGCGAGCTCAACCCGACGGTAGCGGCCATTGCCCTGCAGGTAGAAGAGGTGCTGAGCCGGGCGCAAGGCATCAAGAAACGGCTCAAGGGCAAGATTGATCTGGCCATGGCCATGGCGATGTCGGACATTCAGGCCCAGCTCGACGGCCTGATTTACCGCGGCTTTGTCACCGACACCGGCGCCGGACGGCTGAAAGACGTCTGCCGCTACCTTGAGGCCTTAAGCCGCCGGCTCGACAAGCTGGGTATTGATCCGCACCGGGACCGCGCCCACCTGCTGAAAATTCAGAGTGTGCAGTCTGCCTATCAGGCCCTGCTGAAAAAGCAGCCCAAAGGAAAACCCCCGGCCCCTGAGGTGAAGGAAGTACGCTGGATGATAGAAGAGCTGCGGGTGTCGTACTTTGCCCAGACCCTGGGCACCCCTTATCCGGTGTCGGACAAACGCGTATTGCAGCAGATTGAAGCACTCTAAAGCTTGAGGCGGGAAGCCAGAAGCTGGAAGCAAAAAAAGGTGGAGTGGCCCCGATAAAGTAGACACTTAAATTAAGCGGCAGCTGCGTAGGCATTGGGAGTTATTCCTCCCAGCGCCATGTGGCGCCGCACTTTCGGGTAATACTCGTCCGTATAATACCGGACTTCATCTGCCATTTC